>JAYVLI010000108.1:0-2715 GCA_043759535.1 Betaproteobacteria bacterium
GCGCGGGACAGCTCTTCGATGCGGCGCTGCTCGCTGACGTCGAGGATGGCGCTCATCCAGCCAGTGTGTTTGCCCAGGGCGTTGATGAGCGGTGCCTCCATGATGAGCACCGGGAAGCGGGTGCCGTCGGGGCGCATGAAGACGGACTCATGCCCCTCACGCGGCAGGTTGTTGGCGGCCAGCCGGATTTTCTGGCGCTCATGGTAGGCGTCGGCCAGCTCAGGCGGCCAGTAGGACGAGGGGAAACTCTGGTTCAGCAGCTCGGGCGCGCTGAGGCCAACCATGCGGCAAAACGCCTGGTTGACGTAGGTGATGCGGCCCTGCAGGTCGCGCGCGCGCAGGCCGGTCAGCACCGAGTCTTCCATCGCGTTGCGAAAGGCCAGCGCCTCGCCCAGGTCGTGTTCAACCTTCTGGCGCCGCCGCATGTCACTCGCCAGCAGATACAGCACGGCGACCAGCGCCAGCGTCAGCGCGCCGACCAGCGCTGTCAGCACGTTCGGAAACAGCGCGGGGGTGCCCGGGCGGCTTTCCATACGCACCACCAGGGTGTTGCCGGGCAGGTCCAGCAGCTGCTGGGCGACAAACACCCGGTTACCGCGCAGCGGTGTGCCGTACAGCGCCAGGCGGGTGCCATCGGCTTCGGTGAAGGACAGGCCCACACCCCGCGCCAGCTGTTTGCCCACCAGCTCGGCCAGCATGTCCTGCAGCGAGTAGGTGGCCACCACATACCCTTTGACCTGCCCGGCCACCAGCAGCGGCATGCACATGTCCATCACCTCCTGGCCCTGGCCGTCGGACATCGGCAAAAAGTAGCTGGTTGAATACGCTGAGCCGCTGAGCCGCCGGGCGGCACTGCAGGTCAGCGCCACGTCGGACTCCAGACTGCTGCGGCTCAGGCGCTCGAAGGCCGAGTTGCGGTAGGGCGTTTCCACAAAACCCAGCGTGTCCTGGGTGTCGCTGCGCCACTCCAGGCGGATGATTTCGCGGTGGTCGCGTAGCAGCGTGGCAGCCGGGGCTTGCCAGGCCTCCACCGGGCGCTCGATGGCGTGCAGGGCCTGAAAGGTCTGGATGTTGCGGTTCAGCGCCGAGCGGATATCGGTGACGATCTCGCCGGCTTCATGCTCCAGCCGGCTTTGCACCATGCTGGACTCATAGCGCCCGGCCAACCACACCAGAATCGCCAACAGCAGCGTCACCAGCAGCACCAGCAGCACCCACAGCGACCAGCGCGGGCTGGTCCAGCCGGCAACGTGCAGGACTGGCAGGCGGCGCGTCAGGCGCTGGATGCGGCTGCGCGGCGCGGTGTCGTCGGCCATGGGCAGGTCTGGGGTGGCCATGCTCACAGAGTGCGGTGGTTCAGCGCGGGCAGCTGCTGGCGCACCGACTGCAGGCGCACCGGGTCCACCTCGGCCAGCACCACCCCCTCCCCTTGCGGCTGCTGGGCCAGCACCTCGCCCCAGGGACTGGTCACCAGGCTCTGGCCCCAGGTGCGCCGCCCGTTGACATGCAGCCCGCCCTGCGCGGCGGCCACCACATACGCCAGGTTTTCAATCGCACGGGCGCGCAGCAGCACCTCCCAGTGCGCCTGTCCGGTGGTGAAGGTGAAGGCGCTTGGCACCAGCAGCAGGTCCGCGCCTTTGTCGGCGTAGGCACGGTACAGCTCGGGAAACCGCAGGTCATAACAAACCGACAGGCCCACGGTGTAGATGTGACCGTCTTTGGACGGCAACGCGAAGGTCACCGGTGCGTGGCCGGGCTCGATCACGCGGGTTTCGTCGTAGGTCTCATCGCCCCGGGCAAAACGAAACAGGTGGATCTTGTCGTAGCGCGCCACACACTGGCCGCTAGGGGCAAACACCAACGAGGCATTGCGGATACGGCTGCGGTCCGTGCCCTCGGGCGTGGCCAGCGGCAGCGTGCCGCCGACAATCCACACGCCCAACGCGCGGGCCTGCTGGCTCAAAAAATCCTGCACCGGGCCGTGGCCAAAAGGCTCTTGCAGCGTCACCTTGTCGGTGTCGTGCAGGCCCATCACGCAGAAGTATTCGGGCAGTAACACCAGCTCGGCCCCCGCCTCGGCGGCTTCGGCCAACAGCCGGGCGGCAGTCACCAGGTTGGTCGGCAGGTCCGGAGTGGACACCATCTGGAGGGCGGCGACTTGCATGGTGTGTCTCCTGTCGTGAGGCGGGTCAGTTGGTGGTGGCCGTGGTCCGCTCGGCCAGGGCGCGGCGGTCTATTTTGCTCACCTTGGGGTCGGCCCAGGTGCCGCTGATGTGGAACTCCTGCGTGGCGGCCTGCATCAGCGGGCGGCGCAGGAAGGCCTGCGCTAGGAAGGTGCCCAGGCCCACGATGGGGTTGATGGCGGTGGCGATCAGCGAGGCGGTGCCGGCGTTGATCTCGGGCACCACCACCACCTTGAGGTCCTGTGTTTCACGCACGGTGTCTGCACTGCCTTCCATCAGCACAGCGGCGTTGACACCACTCATCTGCAGGTTGTTGGTGGTGGCCAAGCCGCGGTCAATGCTGACGTCACCGCGCACAAAATCAAACGCAAACCCTTCCGAAAACACGTCGCGAAAGTCCAGCGTCAGGCGGCGCGGCAGGGACTGCAGGCTGAGCACGCCCAGCAGCTTGGCCAGCCCGGGGTCGGCCTTGATGAACTGCCCGCCCTCTAGGTTGACGTTGAACTGGCCGGCCAGCGACGGGGTGTCCAGG
>JAYVLI010000109.1:0-3599 GCA_043759535.1 Betaproteobacteria bacterium
GCACAACGGCAAGATTGCCGAGATGCGCACCGGCGAGGGCAAAACCCTGATGGCCACGCTGCCGGTCTACCTGAATGCGCTGTCCGGCAAGGGTGTGCATCTGGTCACCGTCAACGATTACCTGGCCCGGCGGGACGCCGAATGGATGGGCCGGCTGTACGGCTTTTTGGGTCTGACCGTGGGTGTCAACGTGCCCGGCCTCACGCGTGAGGAGAAACAAGCCGCCTACGCTGCCGACGTGACCTACGGCACCAACAACGAGTTTGGTTTTGACTACCTGCGCGACAACATGGTCTACGAGCTGGCCGATCGGGTCCAGCGTGGCCTCAACTTTGCCATCGTGGACGAGGTGGACTCGATCCTGATCGACGAGGCCCGCACGCCGCTGATCATCAGCGGCCAGGCCGAAGACCACACCGAGATGTATGTGCGCATCAACAGCGTGGTGCCCGGCCTCAAGAAGCAGATTGGCGAGGCCGACCCACGCACCGGCGAGGGCGTGATCGAAGCCGGTGACTTCACGGTGGACGAAAAAAGCCACCAGGTTTATTTGACCGAAGACGGCCATGAAAACGCCGAGCGGCTGCTGGCCGAGGCCGGCCTGCTGGCCGAGGGCGCCAGCTTGTACGACGCCGGCAACATCTCGCTGATGCACCACGTCTACGCCGCGCTGCGTGCCAACCACCTGTACCACCGTGACCAGCACTATGTGAACCAGGCGGGTGAAATCGTCATCGTGGACGAATTCACCGGCCGCCTGATGACCGGTCGGCGCTGGAGCGACGGCCTGCACCAGGCGGTGGAGGCCAAAGAAGGGGTGCAAATCCAAAGCGAGAACCAGACACTGGCCTCGATCACCTTCCAGAACTACTTCCGCATGTACGCCAAGCTGGGCGGCATGACCGGCACGGCCGACACCGAGGCTTATGAGTTCCAGGAGATCTACGGCCTGGAAACCGTGGTGATTCCGCCGAACCGGCCGACGCTGCGCAAGGACGAACTGGACCTGATCTACAAGACCAGCCGCGAAAAATACAACGCGGTGATCGACGACATCCGCAGCTGCCATGAGCGTGGCCAACCGGTGCTGGTGGGCACCACATCCATCGAAAACTCCGAGCTGATCTCCGGCCTGCTGCAAACCGCCAAGCTGCCGCACCAGGTGCTCAACGCCAAGCAGCATGCGCGTGAGGCCGAGATCGTGGCCCAGGCCGGCCGGCCGGGTGTGATCACCATTGCCACCAACATGGCCGGGCGTGGCACTGACATCGTGCTGGGTGGCAATGTCGAAAAACAAGTGCAGTTGATCGAGGCTGACGCCAGCGTGGGCGAGGCGGATGCGGCACGCCGCATCCAGCAGCTCAAAGACGAATGGCAAGGCCTGCATGAGCAGGTCAAAGCGGCCGGCGGCCTGCGCATCATTGCCACCGAGCGGCATGAAAGCCGGCGCATCGACAACCAGTTGCGTGGCCGCTCTGGCCGTCAGGGTGACCCGGGTCAATCGCGGTTTTACCTGTCGCTGGAAGACCCGCTGATGCGGATTTTTGCTGGCGACCGGGTCAAGGCCATCATGGACAGGCTGAAGATGCCCGAGGGTGAGGCCATTGAGGCGGGCATCGTCAGCCGCAGTATTGAGGGCGCGCAGCGCAAGGTGGAGGCGCGCAACTTTGATGTGCGCAAGCAGTTGCTGGAGTACGACGATGTGTCGAATGACCAGCGCAAGGTGATCTACCAGCAGCGCAACGAGATTCTGGAATCGGTGTCGGTGCAGGCCCAGATCACCAACCTGCGCAAGAGTGCGATGACCGGCGTGGTGCGCACCTGGGTGCCGGCTGAGAGTGTGGAAGAGCAGTGGGATTTGCCGGCGCTCGAAAAAACCCTGGCCGAAGAATGGCAGGTGCCAGTGGAGCTGGCCGCGTTGGTCGACAAAAGTGATTCCATCACCGATGAGGATGTGCTGGACCAGGTGGTCAAGGCGGCGGATGCGGTGTTTGAGGCCAAGCTGGCGCTGGTGGGTGTGGAGCAATTCAACCCCTTCATGCGCATGGTGCTGCTGCAGGCTATTGACAGCCATTGGCGTGAACATCTGGCCGCGCTGGACTACTTGCGGCAAGGCATCCACCTGCGGGGCTATGCGCAAAAGAATCCAAAGCAAGAGTACAAGCGTGAGGCGTTTGAGCTGTTCAGCCAGTTGCTGGATGTGGTCAAGATGGAGGTCACCCGCCTGCTGCTGACGGTGCGGATCCAGAGCCAGGAGCAAGTGGCGCGAGCCGCCGAGGCGCTGGAGTTGCAGGCCAGCCAGGTGGGCAACGTCACCTACACCCACCCCAACGAGGACGGCAGCATCAGCCAGGAAACCGACCCCAGCACCGTGGCCGCTGAGGTGCCCCGGGTGGGCCGCAATGACCCTTGCCCCTGCGGCAGCGGCAAAAAGTACAAGGCTTGCCACGGTCAGTTGGCTTGATCGCCTGCTGGCCTGATGACCGTTAGCCCACAAACCTGCGCCTACAAACAGTTACCGACTGGCGCTGCAACCTTGGGGGGTGGCACGCGCGGCGTCCCGTTTAGACTGCAAGCACGCGATGTGGCATAAAAACTGCAAATGCTGCTCGTTCGGATTGTCAAATTGGGAGTTTTCATGAAAAAAGTCCTCGCCGTTCTTGCTGGGCTGGCTGTCAGCGGCAGCGTTTTGGCGGTCCCCATCGTTTTGGTGCAAACGTCTGCCAACCAGTATTCAGGGTCGTTTGGCGGCACGGCCAGCACCAACACGTTTGAGTTGGATCTGAGCGGGTTGCCTGCCGGGTTGACTGACCTGACCAGCCTGATCACGGCCAACGTGGCCGGTGCTGGGTACGACGTCAGTGCTGTCACGGTTGGCGGCATGGGCTACACCCCGGTCATCAACTTCAGCGCTGGTGCGGTTGGGGTGGATTACTGGTCTTATCAGCAAAGCAGCGTGGCACACCAGTTGTTCACCATTGTGGTCACTGGCGCTGCGGTGGGTGGGTCCACGGTGGGGTTCACTGGATCAGTGGTCTTGTCCAACACGCCGGTTGTGCCGCCCCCAGTGCCTGAGCCAGAAACCTACGCCATGATGTTGGCGGGCTTGGGCGCTTTGGGGTTCTTGGCCCGGCGGCGCCAAAACGTCTGACAGGGCAGCGGCCTTGACACCACAACAAGCGGCTTCGGCCGCTTTTTTGTTGTCTTGTGCCACACCTAAAATCCGTTGCCTCCCACTGCGCACCCAAGGAAGTCACCATGCCCGTCAATCTGCTGCCACCCGTTTTGGCTGATCTGCACCCGGTGGCGGGTGTGCGGCTGGGGGTGGCTCAGGCCGGCATCCGCAAGGCCAACCGCATTGATCTGGTGGTGATCACGCTGGACTCCGGCACCGCCGTGGCGGGGATGTTCACCCAGAACCGGTTTTGCGCCGCGCCGGTGCAAATCTGCCGGGAGCACTTGGCTGGTGCTGATGGCGGTGCATGCGCGGTGCGTGCCCTGGTGATCAACACCGGCAATGCCAATGCCGGCAGCGGTGCCGATGGCCTGGTGCGGGCGCGTAGCACCTGCGCCGCATTGGCCGGTTTGATGGACCTGCA
>JAYVLI010000110.1:0-2871 GCA_043759535.1 Betaproteobacteria bacterium
AAATGCGCTGCTCCGTGAATTCTTCGGGGATTCAGCGCCACTGGACGTTGCTGGCTCCAAACGCGTCGGCAACAAGCCAACATGGGTGCCACTCCGTGATCTCGCCCGCCTCGAATCCGGCCACACCCCCAACCGGCGCCACCTCGAGTGGTGGGGCGGCGACGTGCCCTGGCTGGCGCTGCCCGACATCCGCAAGCTGCACGGCAAGTTGGCCTACGACACCACCGAAAACACCAATGACGCAGGGTTGCAAAACTCGTCCGCGCGGCTGTTGCCGGTGGGTACGGTGTGTGTGTCACGCACCGCTTCCATCGGATTCGTGACGCTGCTGGGCCGGCCCATGGCCACCAGCCAGGACTTTTGCAATTGGGTCTGCGACCCTGAACGCCTGGACGCCGAATTCCTGATGTACGCCTTCATGGCATCCCAGGACAGTCTGCGCGCCTTGGGCAGCGGTGCCGTTCACAAAACCATCTACATGCCCACCATCCAATCCTTCCACCACTGCGCCCCGCCGCTGGCCGAGCAACGCTGCATCGCCTGCAACCTGCGTGAGCGCCTGGCCGCTGCCGAGGCACTGGGCACCCGCCTGCGCCAGCGCCAGGCCGACATTGCCCAACTGCCGCGCCGGCTGCTGGCGGCGGCGTTTGCGCCGGTGGCCTGAACATGGGCCGCCCCAAGAAGGTGGTGGCCGTGGAGGCCACCAACGCTGCCACAAGCGCCGCCACCGCCGACAGCCCTGCCGTTGCGGCTGCCGCAACACCGGCCACCAAAACCCGCAAGGCCGCCGGCACCTTGTCTGGCCCGCAGGCGCTCAACCAGGCCGTCTGGCAAATCTGCGACGTGTTGCGCCGCGCCGGTGTGGGCAGTGCGCTGCGCTACGTGCCCGAGCTGACCTGGATCCTGTTTTTGCGCGTGCTGGACGCGCAAGAGGCCATTGAGCGGGACGAAGCCGAGGCCCTGGGCCTGGACTACACGCCCACGCTGCCCCAGCCCTGGCGCTGGCAAGACTGGGCCGCACCCTGGTCTGACGCGGCCGACGCGCCCAAAACCCCTGAAGGCCTGCCGGTGGGCTGGAAGCGGCGTGCGCTGCAAGAAGGCAAGCGCGGTGACGACTTTGCCTTTGTCAACAACCAGTTGCTGCCCTGGCTGCGCAACCTGCGGGATCTGCGCGGCGCCACGCCCAAACAAAAGGTCATCAGCGAAATCCTGTCGGCCATTGAGCGGGTGCGCATCGACACCGAAAGCAACTTTGCCGATGTGCTGGACCGGGTGCATGCGCTGCGCCTGGCCGGCACCGACACCCAGCACCAGTTCATGCTGTCGCAGGTGTACGAGGGCCTGCTGCTGAAGATGGGCGAGAAAAACTCGGACGGCGGGCAGTTCTACACCCCGCGCGAAATGATCCGCGCCATGGTGCGCATCATTGACCCGCAGATCGGCCAGACGGTGTGTGACCCGTGCTGCGGCACCGGCGGGTTTTTGGCCGAATCAGCCGTACACATGCAGCGCCAGGCTGGTGAACTGAGCGGCGAGCAGTTGACGGCGCTCAAGCACAGCACGTTTTACGGCCGCGAGAAAGACGACCTGGCCTACCCCATCGCGCTGGCCAATTTGATGCTGCACGGCATTGACGAGCCGCATTTGTGGCACGGCAACACCTTGTCCGAGCAGGCGGTGTACGACGGCCTGTACCAGGACGCGCCGCAGCGCTTTCAGGTGGTGCTGACCAACCCGCCGTTTGGTGGCAAAGAGGGGCCGGAGGCGCAAAGCCGTTTTCCGTTCAAGACCCGCTCAACCCAGGTGCTGTTTGTGCAGCACCTGATGGCCATCCTGGCGCCCGGCGGGCGCTGCGGCGTGGTGCTGGACGAAGGGTTTTTGTACCGCACCAACGAAGAAGCGTTTGTCCGCACCAAGCGCAAGCTGCTGGACGAGAACGACCTGTGGTGCATCGTCAGCTTGCCGGGTGGGGCTTTCACCGGTGCGGGCGCGGGTGTCAAGACCAACCTGGTGTTTTTCACCCGGGGCCGGCGCACCGAGCGCATCACTTACCACGACCTGTCGCATATCAAGGTGGGTAAAAAGACACCGCTCACGCTGCAGCACTTTGCCCCGGTGTTGGCCTGGCTGGACCAGCGCGGCGCCGAGGCTGTCGCCACCGACCACTGCTGGACGGTGGACTTTGCCGCGCGGCGGCAAGCGGCCAGCGACGCCGCCGCACCGCACCGGCGCGATGCCGAGCGCCAGCGTGAACTGGCCGCCACCTTGCGTGACACGGCCAAGGCCTTGCGCAAGGCCGACCAGGCGCTGCAGGCTGACCGCCAACTGGCGGAGGCCGGTGAGGCCGAGCGTGCGGCGCGGGATGCTGCTGCCAAAGCCCAAGCCATTGACGACGCCGTGTTTGACCTGAAGGCGGTGAATCCGCGTGAAAAAAAGGTGGTGGATGCCCGCACGCCGGCGCAACTGCTGCAAGACATTGCGCAAAAAGGGCTGGAGGTGGATGCCGCGCTGGCGCAGTTGCAGGCCTTGTTGGTGACGGGTTGAGCCGGCATGGGCTGCGGCCACTGCTGTCGCCCCATCACCCCAGCCCCAAAAACCCCGCCATCCGCCCCAGCTCATCGTCCAGCGCCGCGCCAAACCCCACATCGGCCGGCGCGCTACCCGCCACAAAGCCGATGTCCGGCACCAACTGCCCGGCCTGCACCGCCAGGTTGCCCCAGCCGATCACCTGGCCCCGCCACAGCAGCGGCAGCGCGTAGTAACCCCGGATGCGTTTGGCCGCCGGGGTGTAGGCCTCAAAGCGGTAGTCCCAGCCCCAGAACAGCGCAAAGCGGCGGCGGTCCCACACCACCGGGTCAAACGGCGCCAGCA
>JAYVLI010000111.1:0-8833 GCA_043759535.1 Betaproteobacteria bacterium
GGGTGGTGCCTGGGTGCAGGTGTCGCGGCTGGGCATGCCGCTGGTCAACGAGGTGGTGATCGGCCTGGGCGACAAGGACAAGTTCAACGCCTCGCAGCCACGCAACGACGGCCAGTTTGCGGCCTACGTCACCAACCCCACGCTGCCGCTGCTGATTGACGCGGTGCTCAAAGGTGACCCCAACTACCCGGGCGTCAACATCGCACCCACCAACTTTCCGCGCACCGATCTGGTCACCACCTTTTTGACCGGCATCCCCGGGGTCAACCAGCCCGCCGGTGTGGTGGGGTCTGAAATGCTGCGCCTGAACACGGCCATCGCCGCCGTGCCGTTTGCACAGCAGCAGCGGCTGGGCATCGTGGGCAGCATCCTGAACAGCGCGAATGACTTTGCCGGTTATCCCAACGGCCGTCGGCCCAAGGATGACGTGGTGGACATCTCATTGGTGGCGGTGATGGGCGGCCTGTGTGTGGCCAACGGCAATGCCAACGCGCTGGGCTTTGGCCTGGCTTGCAACCCGGGCGTTGTGCCGCTGGGCGCCACCGCCTTCAAGCTGCATGACGCGGTAGACCAAGCGGTGGTGCCGTTGTTGGCGGGCTTCCCCTACCTCAACACACCCAACCCGGGTGCAAAGTGATGCCCCAGTCTCCCGTCATCTCAACACCCCGCTCCAAGGACTCGCCATGACGATCCGTTCTGCCTTGCCCCGTGCTTTGGCCGCACCCCTGTTGACGCTGGCGCTGGCCGCCGGTGCTGCGCCGGTCTACCTGGTCGACGCCACCACCGACGGCCTGGCGCCTGACGCCGGCCTCAGCAATGTCGGCTTCTCGCTGACCTACGAAGACTTCAACTATGACGCCCTGTTCTCGTTGAACGAGTTGCTGGCCTTCACCGGCGTGTTTGATACCGGCGGCAACTACTTTGACCAACTGCTGGGCACGCCCACGCTGGCCGGCATCAGCGGCACCGGCGCCGGCTGGCAGTTTGGTGACAGCAACGGCCTGCTGGCCAACTACAGCGCCGCTGCGGGTGCCTTCACACCCTTCACCACCGGGCCGCTGGCGGGGTCGGTGCCTGAGCCGGGTGCGCTGGCACTGTGCTTCTTGGGCTTTGCGGCCTTGGGAGTGACGCGGCGGATGGGGCGGCCGGTGGGGGGCTGATCGGCGCAGGGCGCAAAAACCGTCTTCGCCCTAAGGCCTGTCCAGTGCTGCCTGCAATGCCGGCAGCAATTGCGGCCGCTCGGCGAACACGGTTTACCAGACCACCGCGTGGTCGATGCTGAAGCAAGCATGCACCACCCGGTTGCGCATGCCGATGATCGCGGCCCAGAACACAGCGGTATTGGCTGCAAGTGTCTCGGCCGACACCCGGCTGGCGGCTTCGCCGACGATCTCCAGCGCCCGCAGCACCGCAAAAAGCAGCATCTGGTCCTGGTCCAGCGCAGCACGGCCCCGGCTGGCCATGCACTGCTGGGCGGCCAGCACCGCCTGCACCATGTGCTGCAGGCGGATGCGGTCTTCAGCTTGCACCATCAACTTGCGTACGCCGCTTGGGCCTGGCGCAGCACCTCGTCGCGGAACAAGGGGCTCAGGTCAGCCGCTGTGCGCAGGTCCACCTTGTGGCCCAGCAGCGCGGCCAGCTCGATCTCGATCTGGCCCATGCCCAACAAACCGGGCACCCGGCCGGGTTCAAATTCGACCAGTAAATCCACATCGCTGTCGGGCCGCGCAGACCCAGCCAGCCGGGAACCAAACAGCGACAGGCGGCGGATGCCATGGCGCTGGCAGATGGGCGCCAGGATGTGGTCAGAAAGGTCAAGCAAGCCCATGTGGGCCTTCAGGGGTCGTGCCGCAAGGCCGGTCGATTCGGCCCCGCTGGCGTGGAATGGTGGCCACTGTAAACCGCTGCAAGGGCGGTATTTGGCCTGCGGTGCGCGCGGGTTTCACGCCGCCTGCTCCAGCAGGTCGGTCGGTTGCAGGGCTTGGTGCAGCAGGGATTCAAGCAGGCGGCGGCGGTGGTCGTCGCGGGTGGACAGGCTGGCTTCGAGTTGGTCGCACAGGGCCATCAGTGCGTCGACTTTGGCGACGATGCGGTGTTGTTCGGCGAGGGGTGGCAGGGGGAAGTGATAGGCACCGAGCGCCTTGCCGGTGAAATGCTTGATTCCCGTTCCGGTAAATGACGCCATTAGGCGCCCATCGTCTGCACTTGCGCGAAGGGCATTCACGAAGTAGTGAGAGTCTATCGACGGCGAAAAGCGAACACGATGAAGCGCTTTCTGGAAACACAGGTCGGGCTCTCGGTTGTCCCATACAGCGGCTCTTCCAGGTTCGCCGCCTTCACAGATCAAAACGTCACCCGTCTTCAAAGAAAATTCAGAGACCTCCGCATCCTCAAACCTCATTTCCAACACGTCGGACAAGTTGAAATTGAACCACCTGACATTGACATTGCGGAGGTATCGGCGCGGCGTTCCTTTGTTCTTGGCCTTGTCGAGCATCTTGCCCAACCGAGTAATAGCCACATCGCCGACTCTGACCCAAGCCCATGATGACGGCAGGCTGAAAAAACCATCGGTACGGCAATGAACACCGGCTCTGGAGAGACCGGCCGAAACGGCTTCGTCTTCTAAAAGTTGTGGAACCAATTTGCCGCGCACCGCAAGATTCAGAATGGTCTGGCGCAGCTGCTTGATCTGGTCGGCACGTGCGGTGAGGGCTGGCAGCGCATTCAGCGCAAAGTGGGCGTCGTCGCGAAAGGTCTCGGGGTCGGGTGTGTTGAGGCGGGCCAGGCTGGCCGCCGACAGCCGGTCGCGCTTGGTCTCCCGCTCCGCACGCGCTGCCTCCAGCCGGTCGCACAGCGCCATCAGTTCATCGACCTTGGCGACGATGCGGTGTTGTTCTGCCAACGGCGGCAAGGGAACAATTTGGTTGATCGCCATTTGCGCGGTGAGCTCGACCTGATTCGTTGAGCCTGCAGCACGGCCCTCGATCAACGAGTACACATTGTCTGAGCGCAGCCAGGTCCGGATGTATTCCGAATGAACTTTTAAACACCGAATGACTGTGACGTGGCTATCGCAAACCAGCATTGCCGGCGGCGCAATCACTTGAATGATGCGCCCGATTGTTCCGGTCCCGGTTGAGTTCCAAAGCAAATCGCCATCGCGGAGGAAGCGTATATCCTCATAGTCTGCCAGCGATTCAAGTGTGATCTGTTTCGCCACAGCCAGGTCGAGACCTGGCCACTGCACACATTTTTGCGATACAACAAGCGCGCCGTCAGTGGTGGTGTACCTCGGTGATTTACCGCGCTGAATATATGAAGTCACGTCCGCCAAGCGGGTCCATCGCCAATTCGCAGGCAATTTAAAATCAACCCGGCCAACTTCGCACGCGAGTAATTTCTCCTTTCCGATTTCCCCCACCTTCACCAAACGCACCTTTTCGGCCGCAATTCGCTTCAACAACTCTGTGGCCGGTTCATCGCTGGAATCCTGCGCCACCAACTTGCCCCGCACCGCCAAATCCAGAATAAACCGCCGCAACCGCGCCACCGCATCCGGCGCATCAGCAGCCCTTTCGTAAACCCGCAGCAGCCCGTCCGCATTCATCGCGCCAACGCCTCGGCCAGGATCGCTTTCAACTGCGCACGCAGCGCCGCCGTCTCAGCCTCCGCCGCATTCAGCGCCAGCAACAATTCAGCCGGCTCGCCGTGCGCGTGCGCCACCGCGTGCGGGTTCTTGATGTCCAGGTTGTAGCCGCGTGCCTTCACCTGCTCGGCCGTGACGCGCCAGGCCTGCGGCGTCTCCACCCGGCCGGCACGCGCCACACCGCCCCACCAGTCCACACAATCCTGCAGATGCTCCACCCGGATCGGCCGCGTCATCGAATACGCCTTCTGGCCGGTGGGCACTTGGTGCTCGTAAAACCAGATGTCTTGTGTGGGCTCTCCTTTCTCAAAAAACAGCAGGTTGGTGCCAATGCTGGCGTAGGGCCGGAACACGCTGTTGGGCAGGCGCACGATGGTGTGCAAGTTGCACTCGGCCATCAAATGCTCTTTGAGCCGGGTTTTGACACCCTCGCCAAACAACGAGCCGTCGGGCAGCACGATGGCGGCGCGGCCACCGGGTTTGAGCAAACGGATGAACAGCGCCAAAAACAGGTCGGCCGTCTCCTTGGTGCGGAAGTGGGCCGGAAAGTTGGTGTCGATGCCGTCTTCCTCGCGCCCGCCAAACGGCGGGTTGGTGAGGATGATGTCGACCCGGTCGGCCCGGCCGTGGCTGATGTAGGGCCGCGCCAGGGTGTTGTCATGGCGCACAAAGCTGGGGTCTTCAATGCCGCTGAGCAGCATGTTGGTGACACACAGCATGTGCGGCAGTTGTTTCTTTTCTACTGCGCGCAGGCCACGCTGCAGCGCCTGTTCGTCATCCACGGTCTTGACGTAACGGTCGCGCATGTGGCGGATGGCGCAGGTGAGAAAACCGCCGGTGCCGCAGCTCGGGTCCAGCAAGGTTTCACCCGGCTTGGGGTCGATGCGGCCGACCATGAAGTTGGTGAGCGCACGCGGGGTGTAGTACTCGCCCGAGTTGCCGGCGCTTTGCAGGTCGTTCAGCAGTTGCTCGTAGATGTCGCCAAAGTGTTTGCGCTCAGCCAGGTCATTGAAATCAACCCCGCTGATCTTGTTGACCACCTGGCGCATCAACTGGCCCGACTTCATGTAGTTGTAGGCGTCCTCAAACACGCTGCGCACCACGCGGGCGCGGCTGGCGGCGTTGCCCAGTGCCGGCAAGGCTTTGAGCGCCGGGAACAGGTCGCTGTTGATGAAGTTGAGCAGCGTATCGCCAGTGATGCCCTCGGGGTCAGCGGCCCACTGGCGCCACTGAAATTTGACCGGGATGGGCGAGACGTAATGGTCTTGCATCACGGCCAGTTGCTGGTCCTGGTCGTCGATGATTTTCAGGAAGAACATCCAGCAGAGCTGAGACAGGCGCTGGGCGTCGCCGTCCACGCCAACGTCTTGCCGCATGATGTCTTGGATGGATTTGACGGTGGTTCTGGCGGACATGCGGTCTTTGCGGAGAGGTCAGGCGCGGAGAGGTCAGGCGCGGAGAGGTCAAGCGCAGGAGTCAGGCGGATGCCTGCGACCCCGCAGCGCCTTGGTACAGGGCGGCTTGCAGCGCATGCACTGCGGTCTCAAAGCCGGCCTTGTTGCCGAAGGGCTTGATCAGTTGCAGGGGTGTGCCCATGCTGTTAAAGGGCGGGATTTCAAGCAGCTTGACATTGTCCAGCCCGCCCACGATGCCCTCGTCCTGGTACTTGGTCAGCAGCGCGTCCAGCACGGCGCGGGCCTGCGGGCCGTACTGGGTGAAGACATCGCGCTTCTTCACGTTGTTGGCGCGTTCACGCCGGGTGAGCGGCGGCTGGTCAAAGGCGATGTGGCAGATCAAATCGAACGGGTCGAGGTCTTTGCCCACTTCATCCAGCAGCGGCTGCAGCAGCAGGCCCTCGTCGGCCAACTCGGCAATGACGGCCTCTTTGCGCTCGGCCGCGCGCCAGCGGCGCAAAAAGGCATCCAGGCTGGCGTACTGGGCGCGGATGGCCTTGCGTGAGAAGTCACGCAGCGATTCGGTCACCAGCTTGCCCTTGTCGTCCAGGTATTCCACCCGCTCGGCCAGCACCGTCACTGGGTTGCCGTGGATGTGGAACTTGGGCGGGCCGGGTGGCAGCGGCGGCACGATGGCCGGGCCTGGCGGCAATCGCCCCGGCGGGTCCACCAGCATGTCGCCGGCGTTGTCTTCGTCGTCCCCGGCGTTCTGGTCATCGTGGCCACCACCGGGCGGCGGCAGTGGTGGGTCAGGCGGCAGTGGCGGGTCGACCTCACCTGGCTCATAAATCTGCACCGGGTCACCGTCAAAATCGGGGTCGGCAAAGTGGGCTGTGGCGCCGCGAAAGTCCACCAGGGTGAAGTAGTACTTCTGCGTGTCTTCATGCACCCGCGTGCCGCGCCCCAGGATCTGCTTGAACTCGGTCATCGAGCCCACCGCGCGGTCCAGCACGATCAGCCGGCAGGTCTGGGCATCCACACCGGTGGACAGCAGGCGCGAGGTGGTGACCAGCACCGGGTAGGGCGACTCGGGGTCGATGAAGTTGTCGAGCTGCTCGGTGCCGGCGGCGTCGTCGCCGGTGATGCGCATGACATAGCGCGGGTTCTTGAGCACCAGGTCCTGGTTTTCAACAATCAAGGCCTGGCGCAACTCCGCCGCGTGCGGCGTGCCCACGCAGAAGATGATGGTCTTCTGCATCCGGTTGCCGCTCTGCTTGAGGTAATCGCTGATCCACCGCGCCACCCGCTGGGTGCGGCTGTCGATCACCAGGCTGCGGTCAAAGTCCCTGACGTTGTAGATGCGGTCGTCGATCAGCCGGCCGAGTTTGTCGGTCTCGCCCACATGCGGCCGCCAGCCATGCACGTCCACGTCGAGGTGGACGCGGATCACTTTGTAGGGCGCCAAAAAGCCATCGCTGATGCCCTGGCGCAGCGAGTAGGTGTAGACCGGCGGGCCAAAATAATGGATGTTGGAGACGTACTCGGTCTCTTTTGGTGTGGCGGTCATGCCGATCTGCGTGGCCGACTTGAAGTGGTCCAGGATCTCGCGCCAGGCGGCGTCGTCGGCGGCGCTGCCGCGGTGGCATTCGTCAATGATGATCAGGTCGAAAAAGTCAGGCGACAACTCGCGGAACAGTTTGTCGCGCTCCTCAGGCCCGGTCAGCGCCTGGTACAGCCCGAGGTAGATCTCGTAGGCGGTGTCGACGCGGCGGTGCTTGTCCACCGCCGTGGGCACCACGGTCTGGCTGCCGTCATCGCGCTCGATGGTGTTGGCTTGGGTGCTGAGCTTGGCCATCGTGGCGCCAAAAGGCCGGAAGTCATTGACCATGGTCTGGTTGACCAGGATGTTGCGGTCGGCCAAAAACAGCGCGCGTTTCTGCCGGCCAGCATGCCAGTTTGACTTCCACAACCGCCAGATGATCTGGAAGGCGGTGTAGGTCTTGCCGGTGCCGGTGGCCGTCACCAGCAGGACCCGGTGCTGCGCTTTGGCAATGGCCTCCACAGTGGCGTTGACGGCGTTGCGCTGGTAGTAGCGCGGCGCTTTGCCGCTGCCGTCGTCGTAATACGGCTGCAGCACGATGGCTTGCTCGGCGGTGTCCAGGCCCTTCCAGGCGCAATAGTTGGCCCACAGGGTGGCGGGGGCCGGAAAGGCATCCATCGCCAGGTTGACCTCACCAGTGACCAACAAGCCGGTGCGGTCATGCAGCACAAAGCCTTTGCCATTGCTGGCAAACACAAACGGCACTTGCAGGGCGGCGGCGTAGTCCAGCGCCTGCTGCATGCCGTGACCAACGGCAAACGTGCCCTTCTTGGCCTCGATCAGCGCGATGGGGATGTGCTGCCAATACAGCACAAAGTCGGCCTTCTTGGCCTTGCCCCGGCTGACCAGCTTGCCGCGCACGATGATGCGGCCCTTGGTGAACAACACCTGCCGGCGGATCTGTGTGGCCTCATCCCACCCGGCCTGCACGATGGCGGGGGTGATGAACTTGACGCTGACATCGTCTTCGCTGAGCTCGTTCATGTGGTGTGCCTGGCCCAGCGTTTGGCCGCGGATGGTGGGGGCCAGCTGACCTGCGCTGCTGCTGGACCATACCCCTCGGCTGCGCGCTGGCAGGCGTTGGTCGCCTACTTGCCAATACAGAATTTGCCAAAAATCTCCCCCAGCAGATCATCGGCGGTGAACACGCCGGTGATCTCGCTCAGCGCGTCATGCGCCAGGCGCAACTCTTCAGCAAACAAGTCCAGCGCGGTATCGCCCACGGCAGCGTGGGCGCGGGCAGCGGCCAGATGATCTGCCGTGCGCTGCAGCGCCAGCACGTGGCGTTTGCGGGCGATGAACACGCCCTCGGGTGCCGCCTGCCAGCCGGCGCGCTGCAGCAGGGTGTGGCGCAGGGTGTCCAGGCCAGCGCCGGTGCGGGCGGACAGGGTGATGTGGTCGGTGCCGGTGGCGGAATCGCCAACTGGGGCATCTGCGGCCAACACCTCTCCGGCCGCCGCCGGTGCGGCCAAATCCCTCACCACAACCGCATCCGCCTTGTTGTCCACATGCAGGATGCGCGCCGCGTCCCCGGCCTGCAGCCGCAGCGCGATGGCCGCTTCGGCGGCTTCATACGCCGGCTCACCACGCCGTGTCAGGTCGTGCAGAAAAATCACCGCGTCAGCCTGGCTGATGGCGTGCCAGCTGCGGCCAATGCCGATGCGCTCCACCTCATCGGTGGCCTCGCCGTCGGCGCGCAAGCCGGCGGTGTCGGTGATGTGCAGCGGCACGCCCTCGATTTGGATGGTCTGGCTGACCTTGTCGCGGGTGGTGCCGGGGATGGCCGTGACGATGGCCAGTTCAGCCCCCGCCAGCGCATTGAGCAGGCTGCTTTTGCCCACATTGGGCTGGCCGGCCAGCACCACTTGCAGGCCTTCACGCAGCAGCGCGCCTTGGCGGGCGCGTGCCATCACCTCCGCCAGAGTGGCGTCAATCGTGTTGAGCTGGCCGTGGGCGTCGGCACGTTGCAAAAAATCAATCTCTTCTTCAGGGAAATCCAGCGTGGCCTCCACCAACGTGCGCAGCCGCACGGTGCGCTGGCGCAGGGCATCAACCTCGTTTGAGAACGCGCCCGACAAGCTGCGCCCGGCCGAGCGCGCTGCGGCCTCGGTGCTGGCGTCGATCAGGTCGGCCACGGCTTCGGCCTGGGCCAGGTCCAGCTTGTCGTTCAGATAAGCGCGTTGGGTGAAC
>JAYVLI010000112.1:0-3861 GCA_043759535.1 Betaproteobacteria bacterium
TGGGGCGGTGTGTGAGGCATCACCGGATTCTCGCCGCAGCGGTGGCGGCTTGCCGGGGCCGGGGCATCAGCGCGGGGGGCCTTGCGGCCCGCCCGGGGAAGGACTACGCTGATCACGTTGGTTTCACGGTTTTACTTTTCAAGGAGGCTCATCATGTACAAAAAAATTCTCATGGCCTACGACGGATCACAAGCTGGACAACGGGCCTTGCTCGACTGCCACGAGATTGCGCAGTGGGCGCAGGCGTCCGTCAGTCTGGTGGCGGTGACACCGTTGTCGGTGCAGATGGTCAGCATGGAAGGTGGGTTTTACGACCAGTCACTGGCGGACATGGACAAGGAAAAGTACGCCGCGATTCTGGCCGATGGCCTGCAGCGGCTGTCCGACGCGGGGTTTCAGGCCACTGGCGACCTGCTGCTGGGCGACACGGTGGACGAGATCGTGCGTTATGCCGAAAAAGTCAGCGCGGACCTGATCGTGGTGGGCCACCACCACTTGAAAAGCTGGGCAGCCCGCTGGTGGCGTGGCTCGGTGTCCAAGTCGCTCATTGAGCATGCGCCCTGCAGTGTGCTGGTGGTGATTGCCCACTGAGGGCTTCACAGCGCTTCAAGCCGGGCACGGTGGGGGGGCGCGGTTCAGGCCGCGCCGAAGTTCCTCAATGACCGGCGATCAAGGGCGCCGGACGGGTGTCAAACACGATTTCTCCGCTGGGGACGTGCACCACACGCACTGGTTGACGCGTGGGGTCGCCCACGCTTTTGACAGCCACGGCCACGGCCAGGGAGCAATCGGCGTAGAGCAACTCGAAAGTTGCCAAGGGCAGCAAACTCCCGTGCAGGGGGAAATCGCTTTCAATGCGGTAGCCACCGGACAACATGATGCACACCTTTGGGTCGTTGATGCCAGATCATTCTGCGCTCTCACGCCGACGTTTTTGATGACGAGCCAGCGCCCGGGCCCGCCATCTTCGTAAGTAAAAGCTACCCTTTACAAACTGGGTAGGCTCACCAGTCTTCCTTCACCGCCAGCACCGCGTCACGCCCGGCGGCCGCCCGGCCCGCCAGCCAGGCCGTGACGGTGCCCGCCGCCACCACCGCACCGCACAGCGCCGCCAGCCGCGCCCACGGCACGCGCAGGTCCATGGTCCAGTGAAAGCTCTGCGGGTTGACCACATGCACCAGCACCACCGACACGGCCAGGCCCAGCGCCACGCCGGCGATGGCCCCGATCACCGTCCACGCCGCGCCTTCGCCGGCCACCACGGTCAGGATTTGCCGACGCGTCAGGCCCAGGTGCGCCAGCAGTCCAAACTCCTTGCGCCGGGCCAGCACCTGCGCACTGAAGCTGGCCGCTATGCCGAACAGGCCAATCGCAATCGCCACGCCTTGCAGCCAATAGGTCACGGCAAAACTGCGGTCAAAAATGCTCAAGGATGTGGCGCGGATCTGCCGCACCGACGCCAGCTCGACCAGCCCGGCCGCGCCGGACTGCTGTTCGGCCAGGGCGCGGATGGCGTCCTGCACCGCCGCCTCGCTGGCGGTGGGTTGCAGCCACACGGCCAGGTCATTGACACGCTGGTCGCCGCTGAGGCGCTCAAAGTCGCGCTGGGCGATGGCGATGGAGCCGAACTGGCGGGCGTAGTCGCGCCATACCCCGGCGACGAAAAAGATCGTATCCTTTTGACTTGCTATGGTTTCAGGAGCTGCTCCGGCAAGATTTGTCCGGGCTAGCGTGCCGAAAGCCCGTGAAAGTGGCTCAAACATCGTGCCGGGGCGCGCCCCATACAGGTCCACCATCGCCTCACTGGCATAAATGCCGATCTGCCCTGGCGGCACCGGCAGGGGGTTGCCCACCAGCGGCAAAGCCTGGGCCGGGACGTCCAGCGGGCGGGCAATCAGCGCGATGGCGGGTTGGTTGGCGTCAAGCAGGACCTGCGTTGTGCGCAGCGACGTGACACGCGCCACGCCGGGCAGGGTGCCCACGCCCACCACAAAGCCCGGTGAAAAGTACGCCGTGTCCGCCGCCGACGAGCCCAGCGCCGTGCGCACATACAGGTCGGCGGGCAGCACGACGTCCAGCCACTGGGTGACCGAGTCCCGAAAGCTCGCCACCATCACCGTGAGCGCCACCGCCAGGCTCAGCGACGCGACCACCCCGCTGACGGCCACGGCCGCGCTTTCACGCACTCGCCGCGCGCGCTCCACGGCCAGCAGCGGCAACAGGCGGTGGGTGACCAGCGGGGCAATTCGGTCGTACAGCAGCGACACGCCCCAGGGCAGGGCCGTGATGCCACCCACCAGCAGCAAGGCCACCGACAGGTAAGCCGCCAGAGGAATGCCAAAAACCGGTGGAGCCAGGGCAGTCAGTGCACCAGCCGCTATCAAAATAATACTAACCCGGTGCGACTTGCGGCCGACCTGTGCCGCACCCAGGCCCTTGAGGGTTTGCGCTGGCGGCAACTGCTGCGCGGCGCGGGCGGGCCACCAGCCGCCGACCCCGGCCGCCGCCATGCCCAGCACGCCGTACAGCAGCGCAGCGCCGCCGTCAAACTGCAGCGCCGGGGCCACTCCGGCAAAGTAACCCCCGCCCAAATCGCCGCCCAGCAGCCGCAGCGCCAGTGCCGCCAGGCCGGTGCCCAGCGCCACCCCCAGCACGCTGCCTGCCAGGCCCAGCAGCAATGATTCAGCCAGCACCAGGGCCAGGCGTTCCCGGCTAGTGAGCCCCAGCACGCCCAGCAGCGCCAGCTGCTGCGCCCGCTTGGCCACGCTGAGCGACAACACCGAAAACACCAGAAACGCCCCGGTGAACAGCGCCACCAGCGCCAGCACCGTCAAATTGACGCGGTAGGCGCGCGACAGGTTGCTGACGCGCTGCGCGTCGTCCCCCGGCGCGCTCAAGGTGATGTTGGCGGGCAGGGCCAGGCTAGAGGCCAGCCGCTGGGTGTCGGTGCCAGGTTGCAGCTTCACGTCAATGCGCGACAGCTGGCCGCCCTTTGCAAACAGGTCCTGCGCCGCGCCAATGTCCATCACTGCCAGCGCCGCGCCCGGCGTGCTGATGCGGCCCGCCACCGTCACAGTTTGCAGGGCCAGCCCGCTTTGCAATTGCAAGGTGTTGCCGCTCAGCGCCTGGCGCGCAGCGGCATTTAAAAACACCGTATTTGGCGCAAACAAGGCAAAACGGTTGTCATCGCTTGCTGGCGTGTCCGGCACTGGCATCAAGGCGGGGGCCATGCCGGCCACGCTCAGCGCGTCGATGCCCACCACCCGCAGCGGCACCCGTTGACCCCCCGTGACGGCATAGGTCCCTACCTCCAGCACCGGGCTGGCCAGCGCCACCTGGGGGTGGGCTGCCACCCGGGTGTAGACGGCTTCGTCAAAACCGCCCTGCACGGCACGCAGCTCCAGGTCCGGCTGGCCGTTGACGGCCCGCACCGCCTGTGAAAACTCGGACAACGCCGACGCGTTGATCAAATGCGTGGAAAACGCCAGCGCCACCCCCAACATCACCGCCACCACCGCCGCCGCATTGCGCCAGGGGTGGTGCGTCAGTTCCCGCCAGGAGAACTGACGCAGCAGGCGCAAAACAAGCCGCAGCGATGTCAGCATGGGGTGCTCAGCCGGCGATGCCGTCGCTGCTCAGGTGCAGCACCCGGTCGGCCCGCGCCGCCGCCGTTTCCGAGTGCGTGACCAGCACCAGCGACGCGCCGTGGTCGCGGGTTTGGGCGATCAGGGCGTCCATCACCACGCCTGCGGTGGTGGGGTCCAGGTTGCCGGTGGGCTCGTCGGCCAGCAGCAGGCGGGGCTTGTGGACCAGGGCGCGGGCAATGGCCACGCGCTGCAGTTGCCCGCCGCTCAGCTGCTG
>JAYVLI010000113.1:0-16289 GCA_043759535.1 Betaproteobacteria bacterium
GCGTGACTTTGGCGCCTGCATCAGCCCACACAGCGCCTGGCTGATCCTGCAAGGCATCGAAACCCTGCCGCTGCGCATGGCCCGCCACATCGACAACACCCGTGCAGTGGTGGCCATGCTGGCGGCCCACCCGATGGTGGCGCGGGTGGGCTACCCCGAGCTGGCCAGCCACCCCGATCACGCGTTAGCCCAGCGCCTGCTGCCCAAGGGCTGCGGCGCGGTCTTCAGCTTCGATTTGAAAGAGCCCCCAAGGCCGCCGCCGAGCGGCGACCGCCCCCCCGAGGGGGAGGAGAAACACTTGGGGCGGCCCGGCGTTTGTTTCTCAAGCGGCACACGCGCGCAAGGCGTGGCCTTCATCGAGGCGCTGAAGATTTTTTCGCACCTGGCCAATGTGGGCGATTGCCGGTCGCTGGTGATCCACCCGGCGTCCACCACCCATTTCCGCATGGACGACGCGGCGCTGGCCAAAGCCGGCATCGGCCCCGGCACCATCCGCCTGTCCATCGGGCTGGAGGACGCGGCTGACTTGATCGCCGATCTGAAAAAGGCGCTGAAAGTGGCTGAAAAAACAGCGCTGGGGGTCGCATGAAGCTGTTGGTCAACAGCACCCAGGCCTACGCCTACACCGGCGGCAAAGTGTTCGATGCCAGCCTGCCTTGCGTCGTGTTCCTCCACGGCGCCCTGCATGACCACAGCGTGTGGACCCTGCTGGCCCGCTGGTGTGCCCACCACGGCCACAGCGTGTTGGCGGTGGATTTGCCCGGCCACGGCCGCAGCGCCGGCCCGGTGCTGGCCAGTGTGCAAGCCCATGCCGACTGGGTGTTGGCCCTGCTGGATGTTGCCGGGGTGCAGCAGGCGGCCCAAGCCACGCTGGTGGGCCACAGCATGGGATCGCTGATCGCGCTGGAGGCCGCAGCCCGTGCGCCCGCCCTGGTCAACCGGCTGGTGATGGTGGGCAGCACCTACCCGATGAATGTGTCGGCCGCGCTGCTGGCCACCGCCAAGACCGCACCGCTGCAAGCCATTGACATGGTCAACAGCTTGTCCATCAGCACGCTGGCGGCCAAGCCGTCCTATCCCGGGCCGGGCATGTGGCTGCACGGCAGCAACCGGGCGCTGATGCGGCGGGTGTTGGCGGGTGCCAATGCTGCCAGCGCGGTGGACGCAGCGGGCGGCGCCGTGGTCAACCTGTTCCACCATGACTTCAGCCTGTGCGACCAGTACAACAACGGCCTGCAGGCTGCGGCGCTGGTGCAAGCCCAGGCCACGCTGGTGTTGGGTGCGCAGGACCAGATGACCCCGGCGCGCAGCAGCCGTGACCTGGGCGCGGCACTTTGCGCCCGCACCATCACCCTGCCCGCCGGCCATTCGATTGCGGCGGAAGACCCGGACGGCCTGCTGGCCGCACTGCGCCAGGCGCTGGCTTGATGAACGACTTGAGGGCTTGACCTCCGGACGGCGCTGTCCCTGCCAGCGCCGCAGCACACCCCCTGCGGCACAATCCTCGCCACCATGAGCCTGGTCTTCCCACACACCTTCATTCCCTGGTTTCGCGCTGTTGCGCCCTACATCCACGCCTACCGCGGCAAAACCTTTGTGGTGGGTGTGACGGGTGAGCTGATTGCCGCCGGCAAACTCAATGCGTTTGTCCAGGACCTGGCCATCCTGCATGCCATGGGCATCAAATTGGTGATGGTGCATGGGTTTCGGCCGCAGGTGGACGAGCAATTGGCCGCCAAAGGCCATACCTCCCGTTACAGCCACGGCACCCGCATTACCGACGCAGTGACGCTGGATTGCGCCCAAGAGGCCGCAGGCCAATTGCGCTTTGAGATCGAGGCCGCGTTCTCCCAGGGTTTGCCCAATACCCCGATGGCCAACGCCACGGTGCGGGTGGTGTCAGGTAATTTTTTAACGGCACGGCCGGTGGGCATTGTGGATGGGGTGGATTTCATGCACTCCGGCCTGGTGCGCCGGGTCGACAGCGCCACCATCCGGCGCGCGATTGATATTGGTGCGCTGGTGCTGCTCAGCCCGTTTGGGTTTTCACCCACCGGTGAGGCCTTCAACCTGCGCATGGAAGAAGTGGCCACCGCCACGGCGATTGCGCTGCAGGCCGACAAACTGCTGTTCATGACCGAAATTGCCGGCATCACTGAAAACAGCCCCAACCCGGCACCTGGCACCGACAGCGTGATAGACACCGAACTGGCGCTGGCCGACGCCAAACGCCTGCTGGCCAGCCTGCCGGCCGCCGCCAAACCCACCGATGCAGCGTTCTATTTGCAACACTGCGTCAAGGCCTGCGAGGGTGGTGTAGAGCGTTCCCATATCCTGCCCTTTGCAGTGGACGGCGCGATATTGCAAGAAATCTTCACCCACGACGGCATTGGCACCATGGTCGTGGATGAAAAACTCGAGCGCTTGCACGAAGCCACTGCCGACGATGTGGGCGGCATCCTGCAATTGATTGAACCGTTTGAGCGTGACGGCACCCTGGTGCGACGCGAGCGCACTGAAATTGAGCGCGACATTGCCAACTACACCGTCATCACCCATGACAGCGTGATATTCGGTTGTGCCGCGCTGTACCCCTACCCCGAGGCCCGCACCGGTGAATTGGCAGCCTTGACCATCTCCCCGCAAGTGCAGGGCCAGGGCGACGGCGAGCGCATCCTCAAGCGGGTTGAGCAGCGCGCCCGGGCGCAGGGCCTGGACAGCATTTTTGTGCTCACCACCGTGACCATGCACTGGTTCATCAAACGCGGTTTTGCCCCGGTTGACCCCGACTGGCTGCCCGAAGCGCGCAAACGCAAATACAACTGGGACCGGCGCTCACAAGTGCTGGTCAAAAAACTCGGCTGAGCGCTGTTTGCTTGCCTGACCTTTTCGACTGTTCGCCCGCCCGGCCACCGCGCCGGGCCAAAACCCACCAAGGACAATCATGGCCCGTACCGTGCAATGTGTTTATCTCAAAAAAGAGGCCGACGGCCTGGACTTTTTGCCCTACCCGGGTGAATTGGGCAAACGCATCTACGCCGGTGTCAGCAAAGAGGCCTGGGCGGCTTGGCTAAAGCACCAGACCATGCTGGTCAATGAAAACCGCCTCAACCTGGCCGACCAACGCGCCCGGCAGTATCTGGCGCGCCAGATGGAGCGCTACTTCTTTGGTGAGGGTGTCGACCAGCCCGTGGGCTATGTACCGCCGGCTGCGGGGTAACTGAAGGTCAAGACAAATGCCGGCACTTGCGGTAAACCCGCAGGGCGGGAATATGCAGAAACCGTTGTACACTCTGGCCACCATTCAAACCCCGGAGCCTGAATATGTCCTCCCTGCAAGACCTGCTGGCACAACGTGCTGAAATTGAAAAACGCATTGCCGACGTGCAGCGTGAAGAGCGCACAGATGCCGTGGCCAAGGTCAAGGCCTTGATGGCTGAGTTTGGGCTGACCGCCGCAGATATCGCCGGCAAGCTGCCCAGCACCCGTGTGCCCGGTGTCAGCAAACCCACTGGCAAGGTTGCCGCAAAATACCGTAACGCCGCTACTGGTGAAACTTGGACCGGTCGCGGCCTGCAGCCCAAGTGGCTCAAAGCCGCCCTGGCCGGTGGCGCCAAGCTGGAAGAATTCACAATCTAATGTTTGCAGCTGGGCCAGGCCAACCCTGGGCCCGAGCCTGAGCCGCCCGGCAACGGTATTTGAATTGCCAAAAATTGGCTCACACGGCCCAGCGCAATTTTCAGTGCGCTGGGCGCGCAATACTTGACCAGCAGCCCGGCAATGCCCGGGCTGTTTACATTCAACGCTGCCACTCAAACCCCTGGGCCGCCGGTGTTCCACCCACTGGCGTTGGCAATGGCGGGCTGGCGGATGCGGGTCAACCACCGCGCGGGGAAAAGCACCCGCAAACAACATCCGCAAACACCCACAACCACCCAGACACGCGGCCGCCACGGGGATACCACAAGCCTGGCCGGCAGGCTAGCATTGCAGGGATGTCCGTGACCAACGCCAACGCCAGCAGGTGGCCTGCTTGACCCAACCGGTCAAACCAGCGGCGACCGCACAGGACAACCCAGTCGACACACACGCCGCTTCGTTGGCGACCAGTAAGGGGATGGCCGGTGGCCCTGCTGATGCCGCCGCCCACGGCGCAGTGGCCGCAGCAGCAACCACGGTGTCGGCAGCCCGTTGGGCCAGCGTCGCCCCGTGGCTGGCGCGTTCACTGGCCATCTTGTTGGTCTACGTGGCGGCGGGCCGGCTGGGCCTGGCCTTGCATGGGCCGTCACCCTTGGTCAGCCTGTTTTGGCCGGCCGCAGGTTTGGGCCTGAGCGCCATGCTGGTGTGGGGCTCAGGCTGCGTACCGGCCTTGCTGCTGGGGGCGTGGCTGGTCAATTGGTCGGCTGGTGCTTCACCCGGCCTGGCATTGGCCATTGCGGTGGGCAATGTCACCGGCCCCTGGGTAGCTGCGCGCTGGATGGACCGCGCCGGCTTCAACCCCCGGCTGGAGCAGCGCCGTGACCTGTGGTTGCTGATAGGCGCCGGGGCCTGCGGCGCCACCGTGATCACCGCTGCCAACGGTGCTGCCTGGCTGGCCATTGCCGGGCGCATCAGCGCGATTGACCTGCCCACCGCCGCGCTGTCCTGGTGGCTGGGCGACACCCTGGGCGTGCTGGTGGCCGGTGTGCCGCTGCTCACACTGCGCTGGCGCACGCTGCGTCTGGCCACGGCCGCTGATGCCCGCTGGCGCACGGCGCTGGTGCTGGCGGGCAGTGCAGCGGGTCTGGTGCTGGGCCTGATTTGCACGTCCGCCTTGGGCCTGGGTGCGCTGGCCCTGATGCTGGTGCCGCACCTGCTGCTGTGCTGGCTGGCCATGCGCTCGGGTGTGGGGCCGGCATCTGCGGCTGTGCTGGTGATCACCGTCATCAACATGGCCGCCACGGCGGCCGGTGTGGGCCCGTTTGTCACGGCCCCCGGCGGCGGTGGCATGGTCTTGCTGTGGAGTTATTCCGCCTCACTGGCGTCGTTGGTGCTGCTGTCCCATGTGCAGGTGGGTGAGCTGTCGCGTCTGGATGAACGCTGGCGCCTGGCGCTGGACGGCTCCGACATCGGCGTGGCCGACTGGAATCTGCGCACCGGTGACGGTGTGGTGTCACCCCGCTGGCGGCTGTTGTTGGCAGATACGGTGGGCGAGCAAAACACCAGCATCGAGCGCTGGCTGCACCGGGTGCATGCCGATGACCGCGATGTGCTGCAGACCGCGCTCAACAGCCGGCCCACATCCGCCATCAAATCGGCGGCAGAAAGCCTGCGCCGCGACGTGCGGGTGCGGGTGCAGGACGGCTGGTGCTGGTTTGACCTGCACCTGATCGTGGCCGAGCGCGACGGTGCGGGCGCGCCGGTGCGGGTGGTGGCCGCGCTGGCCGACATCGGCGCCCGCCGCAGCGCCGAGGACCGCGAGCAGTTGTCATCCAGCGTCTTCATGCACCTGCATGAGGGCCTGGTGGTGGCTGACGCCAACATGCGGGTGCTGGACGCCAACCCCACCTATTGCCGCATCGTGGGCGTGCCGCGAGAAGAACTGATCGGCACCGTGCCCGGCCTGCTGCGGCCAGGGGCATCAGATGCGTCCGGCCGGCCGCAACAGGCCAATCTGTGGTCGTCCCTGCGCAGCAACGGCAACTGGGTGGGCGAGGTGGTGGAGCGGCGCCGCAACGGCGACGCCTGCGCGCTGCATGTCACCGTGTCCACCGTCAGCGGGCCGGACGGCGCCTTGCGCTATCACGTGCTGGTGGTCACCGATGTCACCGAGCAACGCCTGCAGCGTGAGCGGCTGGAACGGCAAGCCCATTTTGACGAGCTGACCCACCTGCCCAACCGCGCCCGGCTGGGCCAGTTGCTGGCCGAGGCCATGGCCGCCACCGACCGCGACGGTTACCTGCTGGCCGTCTGCTACCTGGACCTGGACCATTTCAAGGCCATCAACGAGCGCCACGGGTTTGAAGCCGGAGACCGCCTGCTGGCCGAGCTGGCCAACCGCCTGCGGGGTGCGCTGCGCACCCGCGGCACCGTGTGGTCTGACAGCGCAGCGCGCCTGGGCGGGGACGAGTTTGTGCTGCTGCTGCGCGCCGGCACGGTGGACGAAGCCCGCGCTGCGGTCGAGCGGGTGCTGCGGGTGGTGGCCCAGCCGATCCAGGTGGTGCCCGGCGGCGCGCCCGAGACCATCACCGCCAGCGTGGGTGCCACCGTTTACCCGCTGGACGCCAGCGACGCCGACACCCTGCTGCGCCATGCTGACCACGCGATGTACGGCGTCAAACAATCCGGCCGCAACGGCTTTTTGTTCTTCGACCCCGAACACAGCCGCCGCACCGAGGAGCGGGTGCTGGCCATCGGCCGGGTGCAGGACGCACTCGACCAGGGTGAGCTGATCCTCTATTACCAGCCCAAGGTGGATTTGAGGCGCGGCGTGGTGCTGGGCGTGGAGGCCTTGCTGCGCTGGAACCACCCTGAGCACGGCGTGGTGCCGCCGATGCAGTTTTTGCCGCTGATCGAGCACACCGGCCTGTCGGCCCGGGTGGGCGACCATGTGCTGGCCCAGGCGCTGGACCAAGTGGAGGTGTGGCAAAACCAGGGGTTGGATTTGTCGGTCAGCGTCAACATCACCGCCCGCCACCTGCAAGAACCCGACTTTGCGCAACGTCTGGCCGAGCTACTGGCCCGCCATGACCGGCCGCTGGGCGACCGGCTGGAGCTGGAGATTCTAGAGACCGCCGCGCTGACGGACATCGGCTTCAGCTCGGTGGTGATGGAGCGCTGTGCCCGCTTGGGCGTGCGCTGGGCGCTGGATGACTTTGGCACTGGGTATTCCACCCTCACCTACCTCAAGCGCCTGCCGGTGCAGGTGCTCAAGATTGACCGCTCGTTTGTGCAAAACATGCTGGTGGATGCACAAGACCGGGCCATCGTCGAGGGTGTGATCAGCCTCTCAGGCACCTTTGGCTGCGTGGTGGTGGCGGAAGGGGTGGAGACCGCCGCGCAAGCCCGCATGCTGCTGGACATGGGCTGCGAAATTGGCCAGGGCACCGGCATTGCTGCACCGATGCCGGCCGCCCAGGTGGGCCCGTGGGTGCGTGAGTGGCGTGGCCTGTTTGCCCTCAGTGCCGCACCGCCGCCGCCGGTGCAGCTGGGCACAGCCGGTGGTGATGGCTTGCCGCCGCCCACGGGCACCGCTGAGCAAGGCGGCGGCTCACTGCCAGGCCCGGCGCTGCCACCCCGCATCCTGGGCGTGGACTAAAGCCGCCCGGCTGCTGCCGATCAGTGGGCCGCCACGCTGCTTCGCTAGACTCAACACCGTGCTGCCCCAGGATTTCATCAGTGACCTGCTGTCCCGCGTCGACATCGTCGAGGTGGTCGGCCGCCACGTCGAACTCAAGCGCGGCGGTGTCAATTTCATGGGCCTGTGCCCGTTTCATGGCGAGAAATCCCCCAGCTTCTCGGTCAGTCCGGCCAAACAGTTTTATTACTGTTTTGGCTGTGGTGCGGCCGGCAACGCCCTCAAGTTCCTGACGGAATTCAACGGCCTGCCGTTTCTGGAGGCGGTGCGCGAGCTGGCGCAACAAGTGGGCATGGCCATGCCCGAGAGCAAGACCACGCCTGAGCAAGAGGCCAGGGCAGACGCCGAGCGGGCGCGCCGCGCCACCCTGTCCGATGTGTTGGCCAAGGCCGGTGAGCATTACCGGGCAGCGCTCAAGGCCAACCCGCAGGCCGTTGCCTACCTCAAGAAGCGCGGCTTGACGGGCGAGGTGGCGGCACAGTTCGGCATCGGCTATGCCGCCGACGGCTGGCGCGCACTGGCCAGCGTCTTCCCGCGTTATGACGACCCGCTGCTGGTGGACAGTGGCCTGGTGATCGTCAGCGGGGATGACGGTCCGGAGCAAAAGCGCTACGACCGCTTCCGCGACCGCATCATGTTCCCGATCCGCTCGGTCAAGGGCGAGGTGATTGGTTTTGGCGGCCGGGTGCTGGACAAGGGTGAGCCCAAATACCTCAACTCACCCGAAACCCCGGTCTTCCACAAGGGCCAGGAGTTGTACGGCTTGTTCGAGGCCCGCCAGGGCCTGCGCGCCAAGGGCTACTGCCTGGTGGTGGAGGGTTACATGGACGTGGTGGCGCTGGCGCAGTGGGGATACCCCAACGCCGTGGCCACGCTGGGCACGGCATGCACTGCAGAGCACATCGCCAAGCTGTTCCGTTTCACTGAATCGGTGGTGTTCAGCTTTGATGGTGACGCCGCCGGCCGGCGCGCTGCCGGCCGGGCGCTGGAGGCCGCTCTGCCCCACGCCACCGATCTGCGCACGGTGCGCTTTTTGTTCTTGCCCGCCGAGCATGACCCTGATTCCTACATCCGTGAGCTGGGGCCCGAGGCGTTTGAGCAGGCGGTAGGCCAGGCGGTGCCGCTGTCGGCCCAGCTCATCACCCAAGCCGGGGCTGACTGTGATCTGGCCACGGCCGAGGGCCGCTCACGCATGTTGTCCCAAGCCGGTCCGCTGGTGGAGTTGCTGCCTGACGGCCTGCTGCGGGCTCAGGTGGTGCAGGCGTTGGCCAAGCTGGGTGGCATCGCGGCCGACGTGTTGCAAGGCCACTGGGCCAAGCGCAGCGCCGGCCGTGCGCGCCCTGCCCAGCCGGCCCATCCGGCAGATGGCCAGGCGCCCAGCGCAGACGGCCCGCTGCGCCAAGCCCAGGCACATGACCCGTTTGACCGTGGGCCGGTCTTTGAGGACAGCAACAGGCCGCGCTGGCCACGCGACGGCAAAGGCCGCAGCGCAGACCATTTCCGCCCGCGCCCGATGGCCGGGCGGCGCCTGCCGCCGCAAGCCGCCAGTCTGCTGGACCGCACCGCCTGGTTGCTGGCCCGCCATGCCGGCGTCTGGCTGGACCTGTCCGCCGAAGCGCATGATTTCCTGAGCGCCCAGCCAGCGCCCTACAGCCAGTTTTTTGCTGCGCTCGAACGCACACTGCATGAGCACGGCACCATCACCATGGCCGCCCTGTTGGACGAGTTGCGCAACAGCGCCGCCAGCGCAGCCGACAGCGACGACCCCGACCAGGATGGCCTGCGCCCGCTGCTGGACCGGCTGGCCGGCTTCCATGAGGTGGAGGATGACGACGCGCCGCTTGCGCTGGTCGAGGCGGTGCTGCGCCGCTTGCGCCAGCGCGCGGTAAAAGATGAACTGGATTGGCTGATGGAGTCGGGTGAGCTGTCCGACGAAGCCATCACGCGCCGCAACGCGCTGTTTGCGCTCACCGCCGCATTGAAAAACCCGCACACTGCGGCGGGTTGATGGCACCCGGCCGCTGACCGGCAAACACCGGCGCTGGCTGCGCCCAACAGCCAGCAAATGCGGCACCGCAGCCGCTGCAACCCGGGCCCAGGTGGCTGGCTGGCCGGCTGGCTGGCCCGCCAGAAGATCACGATTAAACTGCCGTGCATGACGCGCATCGCAGAGCGCACCGTCCTCTTCGCCGACCTGAGGGGCAGCACCGCCCTCTATGAAACCCTTGGTAATGCTGAAGCCACTTCGGTGGTGACGCACACCGTCACCACGCTGGCCAGGGCCGTGCCGGTGTGCGGTGGCGAACTCATCAAAACCCTGGGTGACGGCCTGATGGCGGTGTTCACCACCCCAGCTGACGGCATGCGCTCGGCCATCAAAATGCATGAGGAACTGGAGCAGTTGGTCATGCGCGGCCGCGAGCGTGGTGCGTCCCCCGGCCTGCGCGGCTTGCGCCTGCAAGTGGGCCTGGCGCGCGGTGAGGTGGTGGAGATGGGGGGCGATTGTTTTGGCGATGCCGTCAACGTGGCCGCCCGCCTGATTGACCATGCGAGCGACAACGAAACCCTGATCACCGTTGAAGTGCTGCTGGGCCTGGAGGACGACTGGAAGCGGCGCTTCCGCTCACTTGACTGGATGCACTTGCGCGGCCGGGCCGAGCCGGTGCAGGTGCATGTGCTGGGCGGGCGCCGCGGCACCGACATTGCCCCCACCCAGTTTGGCCCGGTGCCCAGCACGCTAGAGCCCGAGGCGGTGCGGCTGGTCTGGCAAACCAGCAACGCCGTGTTTGACGGTGAACACATGCCAGTGGTGCTGGGCCGCAGCCCGCAGGCGCAGTTTCGGGTGGACGACAGCCGCGTCTCGCGCGCCCATGCGCGGGTCGATTGGCACGGCGGCTCGTTCCAGCTGACCGACCTCAGCTACAACGGCACGTATGTGCGTTTTGGTGAGGCGGCCGAGGTGGTCAGCCTGCGGCGCGGCAACTGCACCTTGCACGGTTCAGGCTGGATCGGCCTGGGTGGCTCACCCACTGACCCCACGGCGCCCAGCGTGCGTTTTGAGCTGCTGTCGTTCAGCGACACGGTGCCGCACCGCGCTTGAGGTTTGACGCTTGGCGTTTAAGGCTTGACGGCAGCAGCCGGTTGGCTGCACCACCGGCAGGGCCAAAGCAGGCATCGCTGACAATCCCGCGCAATGAGCTTCGCCCCCGAACCCCCGTATGCCCATGGCAGCCCTGAGCGCACTGCTGTGCTGCTGGTGAACCTGGGCACACCCGACGCCCCCACCGCAGCTGCACTGCGCCGCTATCTGGCGCAGTTCCTCTGGGACCCGCGGGTGGTCGAGATCCCACGCCTGCTGTGGTGGTTGATCCTGAACGGCGTGATTCTGCGGCTGCGGCCGGCCAAGTCAGCGGCCAAGTACGCATCCATCTGGACCGACGCCGGCTCACCCCTGCTGACCTGGACCGCCCGCCAGGCCACACTGCTGCAAGCCACCCTGCAAGCCAGGGGCCACAACGTGACCGTGCGCTACGCCATGCGCTACGGCGCACCCGCCGTTGACACCACGCTGGACGCCCTGAAGGCCGAGGGCATGACCCGCCTGCTGGTGCTGCCCATGTACCCGCACTACGCAGCTGCCACCACCGCCAGCACCATCGACGCGGTAGCCACCTGGGCCCAACACACCCGGCGTGTGCCCGAGCTGCGCTTCATCAACAACTACCACGACGACCCCGGCTACATCAACGCCCTGGCCCACAACGTGCGCCAGCACTGGGCAGCAAAAGGCCGTGGCCAAAAGCTGGTGATGAGCTTCCACGGTGTGCCGGCACGCAGCCTGGCGCTGGGTGACCCCTACCACTGCGAATGCCACAAGACCGCCCGGCTGCTGGCCGCTGCGCTGGGCATCGCCAAGACCGATTACATGGTCACCTTCCAAAGCCGGCTGGGCCGGGCCAAATGGCTGGAGCCCTATACCGAGCCCAGCGTGCAAAAGCTGGCCACCGAGGGCCTGCGCCACATCGACGCCATCTGCCCAGGTTTTGCGGTGGACAACCTCGAAACCCTGGAGGAAATTGCGATGGAAGCCAAAGACGCCTTCCTCGCCGCCGGTGGTGAAACCTTCAACTTCATCGCCTGCCTGAACGACGCGCCGGATTGGATCCATGCGCTGGGCGACATCACCGAGCGCCACCTGCAAGGCTGGCCAACCCGGGCGGTGGTGGACCCGGCGGCGGCTGAGGCCCAGCGCCAGCGCGCACTGGCCATGGGTGCCGCTTGCTGATCCACTCATGCCATGAAAGCCGCCGCCAAAACCACCACAACAGCCGCCCCGGCCGCCTCGATGCGGGTGGACAAATGGCTGTGGGCCGCACGCTTTTACAAAACCCGCTCGCTGGCCACCGAGGACATTGACAAAGGCCGGGTGCAGGTCAACACGCAGGTGGCAAAACCGTCGCGTGAGCTGCGGGTGGGCGATGTGCTGCAACTGCGCCAGGGCCCGGTGCAGCGCACCGTGGTGGTGGCAGGTTTAAGCCACCTGCGCGGCCCGGCCCCGGTGGCCCAGGCGCTGTACCAGGAGACGGCCGACAGCCTGGCCGCCCGCACCCATGCCGCTGAGGCCCGCCGCCTGGCGGCTGAACCTGCGCTCAGCATCGGGCAAGGCCGGCCCACCAAGCGCGACCGACGTGACATCGAACGCACGCAGCACGATTGGCAGCGCTGGAGCGCCTCCATCGACGACGACTGACCGGCGCACACCGCCGCCGTCAGCCTGTTTGGAAAGACCCCTCTTGAACCGGGGGGTTGGAACCCCATATCCGAAGTTGCGCCGCTCAGGCGACCCCTCGTTTCCTTGCAGCCGTGTTCAACCCCTTCAAAAAATCCCGCAAAGCGACCGACATGACGACGCCGGAGAACGACCCCACCGTGACGCAAACCGCCGACCAAACTGCCACAAACGCAGCCACAACCGCAGCCACAAACCCAGCCCCCAACCCGGCCACCGACCCGCCCGCAACGCCAGCCGCTGATGCCTTGCAGCCGCCCAGCCTGGAGCAGCGCTTTGCCGAGCTGGAGGCCAAGCACACCGAGGTGTCTGACGCTTATCTGCGCGCCAAGGCCGAGGCCGAGAACACCCGCCGCCGCGCCGACGAAGACATCAGCAAGGCCCGCAAATACGCCATCGAATCGTTTGCCGACAGCCTGCTGCCGGTCAAAGACAGCCTGGAAGCGGCCATCGCCATGCCGGATGCCAAAGTCGAACAAGTGCTGGAAGGGGTGCATGCCACGCTGCGCCAGTTGGGCGCGGCACTGGACCGCAACAAGGTGCTGGCCATTTCGCCGCCCGCCGGCACCAAGTTTGACCCGCACCAGCACCAGGCCATCAGCGTGGTGCCGGCCGACCAAGACGCCAACACCGTGGTGGCCGTGCTGCAAAAGGGCTACATGATCAGCGACCGGGTTCTGCGCCCTGCGCTGGTGACGGTGGCTGCACCCAAGTAACTGCCATGCGCCGCCGTCCACGCTGACAGCCGCACCGGCCACCGCACCGACCGCAACACTGACCCGACGCAAATCCAGGCCATCGCCGGCAGCCCAGCACTTGAAAGTGCCCTGTCTGGCCTGATTTCCAAAGCAATTCATTCTCTTTTCGGAGCACACCTCATGGGCAAGATCATCGGTATCGACCTGGGCACGACCAATTCGTGCGTGGCCATCATGGAAGGCAACACCACCAAGGTGATTGAGAACAGCGAGGGTGCGCGCACCACACCGTCCATCATTGCCTACCAGGAAGACGGCGAAGTGCTGGTGGGTGCCAGCGCCAAGCGCCAGGCTGTGACCAACCCGCGCAACACGCTGTACGCCGTCAAGCGGCTGATCGGCCGCAAGTTCAGCGAAAAAGAAGTGCAGAAGGACATCAACCTGATGCCCTACACCATTGCTGCCGCCGACAACGGCGACGCTTGGGTGGAGGTGCGTGGCAAGAAGATTGCCCCGCCGCAGATCAGCGCCGAAGTGCTGCGCAAGATGAAAAAAACCGCCGAGGATTACCTGGGCGAAGAAGTGACCGAAGCGGTGATCACCGTGCCGGCCTACTTCAATGACAGCCAGCGCCAGGCCACCAAAGACGCCGGCCGCATTGCCGGCCTGGACGTCAAGCGCATCATCAACGAACCGACCGCAGCGGCCCTGGCCTTTGGCCTGGACAAGCAGGAAAAAGGCGACCGCAAAATTGCCGTGTACGACCTGGGTGGCGGCACGTTTGACGTGTCCATCATCGAGATTGCCGATGTCGATGGTGAAAAGCAGTTTGAAGTGCTGGCCACCAACGGCGACACCTTTTTGGGCGGCGAAGACTTTGACCAGCGCATCATCGAGTACATAATTGCCGAGTTCAAGAAAGACCAGGGCGTTGACCTGGGCAAAGACGTGCTGGCATTGCAGCGCCTGAAAGAAGCCGCTGAAAAAGCCAAGATCGAGCTCTCCAGCAGCGCGCAGACCGACATCAACCTGCCCTACGTCACGGCCGATGCATCAGGCCCAAAACATCTGAACATCAAACTCACGCGCGCCAAACTTGAGTCCCTGGTGGAAGACCTGATTGAGCGCACCATTGCGCCGTGCCGCACCGCCATCAAGGACGCGGGGGTGTCCGTGGCCGACATTCATGATGTGATCCTGGTCGGCGGCATGACGCGCATGCCCAAGGTCCAGGAAAAGGTGAAAGAGCTCTTCGGCCGCGAACCCCGTAAAGATGTGAACCCTGACGAAGCCGTGGCTGTCGGCGCTGCCATTCAGGGCCAGGTGCTGGCCGGTGACCGCAAAGACGTGCTGCTGCTGGACGTGACGCCGCTCTCCCTGGGCATCGAAACCCTGGGCGGCGTGATGACCAAGATGATCACCAAAAACACCACGATCCCAACGAAGTTTGCGCAGACGTTCTCGACGGCTGACGACAACCAGCCGGCCGTGACGATCAAGGTATTCCAGGGTGAGCGCGAGATTGCGGCTGTCAATAAAATGCTGGGCGAGTTCAACCTCGAAGGCATTCCGCCGTCAGCCCGCGGCACGCCGCAAATCGAAGTGTCATTTGACATTGACGCCAACGGCATCTTGCACGTGGGCGCCAAGGACAAGGGCACCGGCAAAGAGAACAAGATCACCATCAAGGCCAACTCGGGCTTGACCGAGGCCGAGATCCAGCAGATGGTGAAAGACGCCGAGCTGAACGCGGCAGACGACAAGAAAAAGTTGGAGATCGTCCAGGCCAAAAACCAGGGCGAAGCCAATGTCCACAGCGTGAAAAAGAGCCTGGCCGAGTACGGCGACAAGCTCGATGCAGGCGAAAAGGAAAAAATCGAAGCTGCCATCAAAGACCTGGAAGCCGCGTTGAAGGGCGACGACAAAGCCGCCATCGACGAGAAAAACGCCACGCTGCAAACCGCCAGCCAGAAACTTGGCGAAAAAATGTACGCCGACATGCAGGCCAAGCAAGCAGCTGAGACGGCAGCCGCAGGTGGCGGTGCAGACGCGGGCGGACAAGCCGCGCAAGGTGCCAAGCCCGCTGACGACAACGTCGTCGATGCCGAGGTGAAGGAAGTCAAGAAGCCTTAAACCTTAGGCCTTAAAAGCGGGGCTCTTATGCCGCTGCAAATCGCCCCGTTAGACCTGACTGTCTCAGGCCAGCGTGGCGATTTTTGTCGTTGAAACGCCGATATTCGGTAAACAGTCTACAGAACCAGAAACCAGCAGTGAACCATGGCTAAACGAGATTACTACGAAGTTCTGGGCGTACCCAAAAACGCCTCTGAAGAAGAGATCAAGAAGTCTTATCGCAAGCAGGCGATGAAGCATCACCCTGATCGCAACCAGGGTGACACGGCGAAGGCGGCTGAGGAAAAATTCAAAGAGTCCAAAGAAGCCTACGAAATGCTGACCGACCCGCAAAAGCGGGGCGCTTACGACCAATACGGCCACGCGGGCGTGGACCCGAACATGCGCGGCCCTGGCGGCGCGGGTGCGGAGGGGTTTGGCGGGTTTGCCGAGGCTTTTGGCGATATTTTTGGCGATATGTTTGGCCAGCAGCGTGGCGGCAGGGGCGCGGGCGGCGGGCGCCAGGTGTTTCGCGGCGGCGATTTGAGCTACGCCATGGAGATCACGCTGGAAGAAGCGGCGCGCGGCAAAGATGCGCAGATTCGCATCCCCACTTGGGAAGCCTGCGAGCCCTGCAAAGGCAGCGGCGCCAAGCCGGGCACGTCCGTCAAAACGTGTGGCACCTGCCAGGGCTCGGGTGCCGTGCAGATGCGTCAGGGCTTCTTCAGCGTGCAGCAAACCTGCCCGACCTGCCGGGGCGTCGGCAAGGTCATTCCTGAGCCTTGCGCGACATGTGCGGGCCAAGGCAAAGTAAAAAAGCAAAAAACACTGGAAGTCAAAATCCCCGCAGGTATCGATGGGGGCATGCGCATCCGCAGCACAGGCAATGGCGAACCGGGCTCCAACGGCGGGCCACCGGGCGACCTGTACATCGAGATTCGCCTCAAGAAGCACGACATCTTTGAGCGCGATGGTGACGACATTCATTGCTCAGTGCCGATCAGCATCATCACCGCCGCGTTGGGTGGCGAAATCGACGTGCCGACGTTGGAAGGCAAAGCCGCCATCGACATCCCCGAAGGCACGCAAACCGGCAAGCAGTTCCGCCTGCGTGGCAAAGGCATCAAGGGCGTGCGCTCCAGCTACCCAGGTGACTTGTATTGCCACATCAGCGTGGAAACACCCGTCAAGCTGACCGAGCATCAACGCAAGCTGCTTAAAGAGCTGGACGAGTCGTTCAAAAAAGGCGGCAGCAAGCATTCACCCAGTGAAAACTCGTGGACGGACAAGCTGAAGAATCTGTTTAGTTGAAGAATCTGGTGTGCCAGTAGAGTTAGGCTGTTGGGTGAAAATC
>JAYVLI010000114.1:0-28627 GCA_043759535.1 Betaproteobacteria bacterium
TGACAACTTCTTGCCCACCACCGGACCCCAAATGCAACGACGCACCCTGATGCACCTGCTGCCCGCCACCCTGGCTGCAGCACTCGCTGCATTGCCCACCAGCCCCGCCCTGGCCCAGCCCGGCCGCACCATCCGCCTGGTGGTGCCCTACCCACCCGGTGGCCCGCTGGACACCGTGGCCAGGCTGCTGGCCGCAGGTGTCAAAGACAGCCTGGGCGTGGTGGTGGTGGACAACAAGCCCGGCGCCGGTGGCAATCTGGGCGCCGACCTGGTGGCCAAGGCCGCGCCCGATGGCCTGACCCTGCTGATGGGCGCCGTGGCCACCCACGCCATCAACCCCTGGTTGTTTGCCAAACTGCCGTATGACCCGGTGCGTGATTTCAGCCCCATCACCCGGGTGGCGCAGGTGCCCAATGTGCTGATGATGAATACCGACACCGCCAACCGGCTGGGTAGCCACAGCGTGGCCAGCCTGGTGGCCTATGCCAAGAAAAACCCGGGCAAGCTGAACTACGGCTCGGGTGGCAACGGCAGCGCCGGCCACCTGGCCGGCGAGATGTTCAAGGCCCAGGCCGGTGTGTTCATGGTCCACATCCCGTATGCCGGCGGCAACCCGGCGCAACTGGGCCTGCTGGCCGGCCAGGTGGACCTGAACTTTGACAACCTGGCCAGCGCTGCGGCCAACATTCGCTCGGGCAAATTGCGTGCGCTGGCCGTCACCAGCGCCGCCCGGTCCAGCGCCATGCCCGAGCTGCCCACCATCGCCGAGGCCGGCCGCAGCTTAGGGCTGGGCGGCTTTGATGTGGACACCTGGTTTGGCCTGTTTGGCCCGGCCGGTTTGGCGCCGGATGTGCTGGCGCGCCTGAACACCGCATTTGTGGCCGTGCTGCAGGCCCCCGAGACCCGCAGCCGAATGGCCACGCTGATGGCCGAGCCGTCCCCCACCACACCGGGCCAGTTTGCCGCGTTTGTCAAAACCGAACTGGCCAAGTACGGGCCGGTGGTCAAGGCCTCAGGCGCCAAGGTGGATTGAGCGTTTGCCTAGCGCGGCTGCAACTGCTGCAAGTCCGCCAGCGTGTTGGCGTTGAAAAACGCATCGACATCGTCAAACACCACTGTGGCGCAGCGGTGTTGGCTAGTCCAGCGGTCAATCTTGCGTTGGCCGCTGTGGGTAAAGGCCACCAGGCTTTCCATCAGCGTGGCCCGCATCAGGCAGAACACCGGCTGGGGCTGCACCTGGCCGTTTTCAGCCGTGGCGGCGATGGCCAGCTCAGCGTCTTGCGCCACCAGGGCAGCGGCCAGCCGCTCCACCAAGTCCAGCGGAAAGTTGGGTGTGTCGCAAGGCACGGTCACCAGGTATGGTGTTTCGCAATGCTCCAGCCCGGCCAAAAAGCCGGCCAGCGGGCCGGGAAAGCGTTCAGACCCACCCGCCACCGCGTCCGGCCACACCGGCACACCCATCGCGTCATAGGCACCCAGGTTGCGGTTGGCGTTGACCATGCTGTGGCCCACCTGCAGCCCCAGCCGCAGCAGGGTGTGCAGCGCCAGTGGCATGCCCAGGTGCATTTGCAGGCCTTTGTCGATGCCGCCCATGCGGCTGCCCCGGCCACCGGCCAGCACCAGGCCGGTGATGTGTTCCGTGGGTATGGCGGACGGGATGGCGGTCAAGGTCATTCAGGTCTCCAGCAGATCAAAACCTTGGGCCTCGACCTGCACAAACGCGCGGGTCATGGCGGACACGCTGCGCCAGGTGTCAGCGCGCGGGTGGGCGTCCACCGCGTCGCACAGCTTGTCCACCCAGGGCTGCAGGTGGGTGCGAAAAAACCGCTGCTGCTGCGCCAGGTTGCACACCGCCGCGTCGTCGCCGGCAATCAGCCAGCGCATCACCTCCAAGACAAAAGCGATGTGGTCTTCGGTCTCCAGGCTCTGGGCGTCGCGGGTCAGGCCCAGTGCGGCCAGGTCGTGGCGCAGCGTGGCCAACGGGGCTTCGTTCAAAAAGCCGGTGAGGTAAAACGAGCCATAGGCCATGACCTCGGGCCGGCCCACGCCGTCAAACAGCGCGCTGTGCTCTGCTGCTGCGGCGGCCACGGTGGCGGCGCGCATGGCGGCCACCAGTTGGCCCCACGGTGCTTCCAAATGGCCACCTTGTTGCGGTGCTTGGGTCACGGCCACCGCAAACTGCTGCAGCAGTGCGGCATCCGGGGGGCTTAACCACAAGCCGGCCAGCAGGCCGTACAGCTCGGCGCGGGCCAACTCTTCGCTGTTATCGGCAGCGGCAAAGTGGATCGGGCTGGTGGGCGGGTTGGGGTGGGTCATGGCGGCTGCGCCCTAAAGATCGGTGATCCGGGTCTCGTTGGGGTTGCTGTGCATGTCAATCACACGGCAATCGCCACACATGCGCAGCCGGTCAGCCGCCGCCCCTTGAAAAGCCGCATGACCAGCCAGCTTGACCATCATCGCCTCGATGGCCTGCAGCGTGCCAAACGGCTTGGCACAGCGGATGCAGGCAAAGGGTTGCACGGCATGCAGCACCCGGGTGGCTTTGCGCGCCTTGCCCTCGTCAGCCAACCACAGCCGGGGTTGCAGCGAGATGGCGGACTCGGGGCAGGTGGTGGCGCACAGGCCGCACTGCACGCAGTTTTTCTCGATGAAGCGCAGCTCGGGCCGCTCGGGGTTGTCTTGCAGCGCGGCCTCGGGGCAGGCACCCACACAGCTCAGGCACAGCGTGCATTTGGCGGTGTCCACCCGCAGGCTGCCAAACGGGGCACCGGCGGCCGGCAGGGGGATGGCTTGGTCGGCGACTGCGATGGCCTGCGGTGCCTGGGCCAGCAGGTGCTCGATGGCCAGGTCCAGCGTGCCGCGTTTGTCAGCCTGCACCGCAAACGTGGCTGGCCGCAGCACACCCTGGGCCGGGGCGGCGCGCAGCGCGGCATCCAGCGCCGGCAGCGGCCCAGCCCCGCCGGCCGCTGTCAACCCGGCCTCGATCACAGCAAAGTGCTGGCCGCTGTAGCCCAGGCCGTGCAGGATGGCCTGGGCCACCGCCATTTGCTCAGCCAGGGCGCGCCGGTAGTCGGGCGCTTCTTCATCGGTCAGCAGCACCCAGACCTGGCTGGCACCTTGGGCGATTGCCGCCAGCCAGAGGTCGATGCCGGTGCTGGCGGTGTGCCACAGCGCCACCGGGATCACCCGCGCCGGCACACCGTGCAAGGCCGCAGCTTTGCGGCCGGCCTGGGCGGCGCGGCCCAGGGCGTTGATCAGCGCGCTGCCGGCCTGCTGGCTGTGCAGCAGCAGCGCGGCGTCTTTGCCGCCGGCCTTGGCGTAGGCGGTGAGCAGGGTGCGCAGGCGTTTTCCCTGGTCCACCGGGCCGGGGTAGGCAAAACCCATCGCGCCGCTGGGGCACACCGTGCTGCAGGCGCCGCAGCCCACACACAAATGCGGGTTGACCACCACACCGCCGCCTTGTTGGGCCGGTGCGCCGGGCACAGGCTGGCCAGGCATGGCGCCCCGGTTTTTGCCTTGCAGCTTGCCTTTCAAGGTGGCGTCACTGCGGATGGCCTGGGCTGAGCAGACATCGATGCAGGCGGTGCAGCCGATCTGCTGGTTGCGGCTATGGGCGCACAGGGTTTGCCGGTAGTTGAAAAACCGTGGCTTCTCAAACTCGCCCACCAGACCGCGCAACGCCAGCACGGCAGTCATCAGGCGGGTGGTGTCACCGGCGGTGTGGAAGTAGCCCTGCGGTGGTTGGTGCTGGACAAACGCGGGCTGCAGGCGCAGGTCAAGCACCAAATCAAATTGCGCGTCCACTACCTGCGGTACGCGTTGGAAGTCGATGGCACCGGCCGCCTCGCACACCTGCACACAAGCACGGTGGTTTTTGCAGGCCGCCAGGTCCACCTGGTAGCTGAAATCAATGGCGCCTTCTGGGCAGGCATCGACACAGGCATTGCAGCGGGTACACAAATCCAGGTCGATGGGGTTGGACTGGGTCCACCGCACTTGGAATGCACCCAGCCAGCCGCTCAACTGGCTGAGCTGGCCGGTGTGGACCGGCAGGTCGTGGGTTTGGGCCAAGGTGCCGCCGGGCCGGTCCACCAGCAGGCTGACCTCCAGTTGATCACGCAGCAGCGCGGCGGCCTGTTGGGCTGCGTCGGCAGCGCCGATCACCAGGCAGCGGCCGCCAGACTGATACGCCACGGTGCCCACCGGGTCCACATCGGGCAGTTGCGCGGCGGCAATCAGCGCAGCCAGTTTGGGCGTGGCTTGGTTTCCGTCGCGTGACCAGCCGCCCGTCTCACGCAGGTTGACAAAGTGGATGGGCCGCACGCTGGTGGGCGCGGCGCCTTCGGTCTGGTCATTCAATTCGAGAAACAGCCGGCTCTCTTGCGTGCAGCCAATCAGCAGCGGTTCGGCCTGGGCACCGGTGCTGATGGCGGCGCGCTGGAACGCTGGCGCCTCGCGCCGGCACAGCAGGCTGTACGCCTCGACCAGCCCGTCAGTGCTGGCGCCCGGTGTCTGGCCCAGGGCCCGCAGCAATGCCGGCCGGTCCAGCGGCAGTGTGCGGTTGCAGTCGCAAATCAGGGTTTTCATCGGGGCTTGGGGTGGGTTCGGGCGGGCGGTCAGGCGGGGGGATCAAGTCGGGTGCTGCGACGTCAACAGCGGCGGTTGGTGCCACAACCAGGGCGCTGGCAACGACCTGGGCGCCGGCCACGGCGGGAGCGTCATCATCGTCCTCGCCGCTGAACAAGCCCAGCGCATGCGACTGCACCATCTGGCGCAGCATGCCGACGGGCAGCGGGTCGGGCTTGCCGTAGTCGTCGATGTAGGTGTCCAGCCCGTCCATGATGTTGAAGTGTGGGTCGGTGAACAGCTTTTTCAGCGCGGCATTCTTGACGCCCACATCCACGCCGGGCGCCACAAAACGGCTGTAGTCGGACGCGGGAGTGAGCGCGGCCACATCGGCCAAGGTGGGCGGTGGTGGGGCGGGCGGTTCAGCAGGCAACGGCGGGTTGTCCGGTGCGCGGCTTGCCATGTTGGCAGTTGGCTGGGCCGGCAGCGCTGCCGGCAGCGGCTCAACCAGCACTGGCTCCAGCGGCACCCCGCCCTGCCGCACCACGGTTTTGCGCTGCGACCAGCGCGACAAAAACCCACCCGGTGTCTCGTCGCTGCGGCCCGGGGGTCTGCCCGCCACCATCAGCGCTGCTCCGGTGGTTTGAAGGACTGCGGCCGGCGCCGCTGCTTGGCCTCGGGCCGGTAGTGTTCGTCCACAAAGCCCTGCAACACGACCGCCACGTCATCGGGCAGCGGCAGGTTGTCCACCCGCTCTTGGGCGTCCAGCAGGCGGCCGGCCTCGTTGTACGACAACGTCACCAACTCGGGCCAGGCATGGGCGGGGTCGTCTTCATCAATGCGCCACATCACAAACCAGACCGGCGCGCCGGAGGTGAGGTTCAGGTAGTAACCCTCGCATTCATCCCGGTGCAGGCTGACGGTCAGCCCCGGGTGCAGCATTTGGGCCAGCCGGCCGTCGTCGCGCAGGGTGCGGGGCGTGTCACCAAAACCACCTTCGTCCACCACCACCTCGGCAATGCGGAAGCCCCAGGCTTCCCAGGTGTTGGGCTGGCTGCGGCGCTCGATCAGCACGGCCACGGGGAGTTGGGGTTGCGCTGGCATGGTCAAAGTGTTTTCAGGCGCAAAGTCTAGCCGCCGGGCTGCGACAGGCTGTCGCAGCGCAACAGCACGTCCATCACCGCGCCGCTGCCTTCCGCAGCCGGCCGGTTGTGGGCTTGCAGGTCACCACCGTAACGCTCCACGATGCTGCGGCTGATCCACAGGCCCAGCCCGGTACCGTCTTTTTTGCGGGTGACAAAGGGCTGGAACAACACACCCAACAACTCGTCCGGCAGCCCGGCGCCGCTGTCCATGACCCGCAGGCACACACCCGGGGCAGCATCGGGCGCTGTCCAGTCGCTGCAGGCCAGCGTCAAGGTGCCACCATCCGGCATGGCATGCACCGCATTGACCAGCAAGTTGACCAGCACCTGCTGCAGCTCTTGGCGGTTGATGGCCGCAGTGCGGGTGCTGCGGAAATCGCGTTGTATTGCGATGCCGCTGCGCGCCAGCAGGTGGTGGGTCAGCACCAGGCTGTCTTGCAACGCGGTGGCGGGGTCCAGCGCTTCCACATAACCCGCAAACTCGGTGGGCCTGGAAAATTGCAGCAGTTGGGTGACGATCAAGCGCATGCGCTCAATTTGTGCGTCCACCAGTTGCAGCTCGGTCAACACCGGTGCGGCGGCCGGGCCCAGCAGCTCACGCACCAGGTCCAAGTTGCCCTGGATCACCGCAATCGGGTTGTTCACCTCATGCGCAATGCTGGCCGTCAGCTGGCCCACGGCGGCCATTTTTTCAGCGCGCAGCAGCTGGGCTTGGGCGGCTTGCAAGGCCTGGGTGCGGTCGGCCACTTTGGCGTCCAGCGCGGCATTCAGGCCTTGCAGTGCGTCGGTTTTGTCGGCCACGGTTTGCAGCAGCTGGTCCAGATGGCCGGCCAGCGCGCCAATTTCATCGCCCGTGGCCACCGGCCCAACCCGGGCCTGCGAGACCCCGGCCTGCACTTGCTGCAGGGTGTGGGCCATGCGCTCCAGCGGGCGCGAGATGGCCCGCGCCCAGCGCGCCGCCCACCAGGCCGCCACCAGCATCACGCCAAAAAACACCACGCCGATGCCGGCCAGCACGCTGTACTTGATCCAGGTGAAGGGCCGCTCCAGATAGCCCACGTAGAGCATGCCGACACGCTGGCCAGCAGCGTCCACCAGCGGCTGGTAGGCCGACACATACCAATCGTTGACGACAAAGGCGCGGTCCAGCCAGGTCTCGCCCCGGCCCAGCACGGCCTGGCGCACCGCTGCAGAGACACGCGTGCCGATGGCGCGCTGGGCGCCACCCGCGCTGGGGGGTGCGGGCCATTCCGCATCCGCCGCGCCGTCAAACAAGCGCACGTTGGTGGAGATGCGCACATCGTCCAAAAACAGCGTGGCCGTGCCCTGGCTGCCAAAGGGCAATGCGCCGTCGGGGTAGACGATCTGGTTGATGTGGTCAATGAACGGCAGGTTGTGGTTGAGCAGCACCCCCGCCTGCACCAGCGCCAGCACCGTGCCGTTGGCAGCCCGCACCGGCGCGGTGGCGCGCACCACCATGGCCCGCTGCTCTTGCAATCGGTCACTGTGCTGGGCGTTGCGGGTGGCCACCAGCGGCACGGCCACCCGGGCTTGCAGCGCGGGCGACAGCAGGCCTTGCTCGGCCGGCTGCAGCACCGCCACGCTGGCCGCCGTGCGGCTGGCGGGGTTGGCCAGCACGGCGGCCAGGTCAGCGGCGGGCAAGGGCACGGCTGCGGTATTGGCCAGCACATCAAAATCGGCCAGCAGCAAGCGGCCATCGGGGCTGCGCAGGTTGATGAAGTCCAGCCCCTCGCGGGCCTTGTAACGCTGCAGCAAGGCCTGCAGGCGCGGCCGGTCCAGGCTGGCTGCGCTGCTGGAGGACGTGGCCACCAGATGCTGGTACAGCGCCTGTGAATCGGCCACCGCCCCAGTGCTGGCCGCCACACCGCCCAGCACCTGCTCAAAATACCCATGCGCCACCGCCAGGTCAGACCGCACTTTGGTGATCAACAAGCGGTCCAGCGCCGCATTGCCCCACACCAGCAGCACCAGGCCCAGCAGCGGCAACACCCCCAGCAGCGGCAGCAGCACCAGCGCCAGCAGCTTGCGGCGGATGGGCAAAGCGGCCAGGCGGCCGCGCCAGATTGACCTCACCCGCCTGACCCGCCTGACCCGCCTTGTGCCCAATCTGCCACCCGCCGCTCCAGCGTGCGGCGTGAGATACCCAACAACTGTGCTGCACGGCTTTTGTCACCCGCCACACTGTCCAGCACGGCCAGGATGTGCTGCTTTTCCAGCGTCAACAAATCGGTGGGGCCGGCCACCGCCACGCTGTTGCCTGTTGTCCGGATTGGCCGGTTTTGCTTGTCCTGCCGCGCCAGGCCCTGGTACAGCGCCGACACATTCAGCGCGCCCAGGATCAACGAGCGCTCGATCAGGTTGCGCAGCTCACGCACATTGCCGGGCCAGTCGTATTGCTGCAGGTAGTGCAACTCATCGGCAGTCAACTCAATCGGCGGCACGCCCAGGCGCGGCGCCAGGCTGTTGATGAAATGCGCCACCAGCGCGGCCATGTCCTCTTTGTGGGCGCGCAGCGGTGGCAGGTTGATCTCCACCACCTGCAGCCGGTAATACAGGTCATGGCGGAAGCGGCCGGCCGCCACTTCGTCAGCCAGCCGGCGGTGGGTGGCGGCCACGATGCGCACATCCACCGGAATCTGCTGCTCACTGCCCACCGGGCGGATGCGTCTGTCCTCCAGCACCCGCAACAAGGTGGCTTGCTGCGGCAGCGGCAGCTCGCCAATCTCATCCAGAAACAAGGTGCCACCCTGGGCGTAGACAAACAGCCCGTCGCGCCCGGGCCGGCTGCCACCGGTGGCCTGGCCAAACAGTTCTGCGTCAATCAATTCAGGCAGCAAAGTGGCGCAGTTGACCGGCACAAACGGCCCATCGGCCCGGCCACTGTTGCGGTGCAGGGCCAGCGCCGCCAGCTCTTTGCCGGTGCCCGATTCCCCACTCAGCAGCACCGTGCTGTCCACCCCGGCCACCCGCTGCAAGGCCGCTTGCAAGCCTTTGATGGCGATGGACGCGCCCACCAGCCCATCGGCCGCCGGGGTGCGCTGCTGCAGGGTGCGGCGCAGCACCCAGTTTTCGCGCCGCAGCAGCGCCCGCTCCAGGCCCTGGCGCAGCGCGTTGTGGATTTGCGTGACGCGAAAAGGCTTGAGGATGAAATCACTGGCGCCGGCACGCAGCGCCTCAATGGCCGTGTCCAGGTCGGCAAAAGCGGTGATCAGCACCACCTCACCGGCAAAACCGCGATCGCGCAGCTCACGCAGCCAGGCCAGGCCACTTTTGCCGGGCAGGGTGATGTCCAGCACCACCAGATCAAACCGGTGGCGCTGCACCAGCACATCGGCGGCTTCGGCCGAGTCTGCGCTGTGGACCTGGCCGACCCGGGCGGCCAGAGTTTTTTCTAAAAAATGGCGCATGCCGGGTTCATCGTCCACCACCAGCACGGCCGCCATGGGCCAGTGTTCTGGCTGGGGCGTGGTGGGGCTGGGTGGTGGGCGCATGGTCGGGATGGTGGCGGGAATCGTGGCGGGTTGGTCGCAGGGTTGGCGGCAAAACAAGCGCTGCAGCGACGGCGTCATATTGTGCGGTCAGCCAGGCCTGCAGCGTGCCGCGACAGGCTGTCCAACGCACTGCGACAACTTGTCGCAAAACCTTGCGGGCCAGCCCTGATTGCAACCGGGTAAACGCCAACCCCTAATACGGGTAGTTGATATGTCGGCCCAAACATGGGCCAACACCGTTGGAGCCCCGCATGCACATACCCGACACACCCACCACCCCTCCCACGCCATCACGCCGCCGGCTGTTTGCCGGTGTCGGCACTGCGGGCGCATTGGCCGCCGTGGCCACCGTGCTGCCGCTGGCGCCTGTTGCACCAGTGGCAAGCGCCGAGCCCAAGCCCGCACCTGAGGCCGGTGGTGGTTACCAGCTCACCGCGCATGTGCAGCGCTATTACCAGACCGCCAAGGTTTGAAGGCCAGGAGATGACGATGCTGCTGACCCGTAAATCCAATTCATCTTCTGCAGCCGGCAACGCCGGATCTGCGTTGGTGGCCAGCCTGTCACGTGGCATGGCCCGCGCTGTGCCCACCATGGACAGGCGCGCATTTTTACGCCGCTCCGGCCTGGGGGTGGGCGCCGGCATCGCCGCATCGCAATTGCTACTGGTCAAAAAAGTGCAGGCGGCCGACGCCAGCAAGGTTGCCGCCACCGGCGCCGGCAAGATTGAGGTCAAACGCACCGTGTGTGGCCACTGCTCAGTGGGCTGCGCGGTGGACGCAGTGGTGGAAAACGGTGTCTGGGTGCGGCAAGAACCGGTGTTTGATTCGCCCATCAACCTGGGCGCGCACTGCGCCAAGGGCGCCGCACTGCGTGAGCACGGCCATGGTGAATACCGGCTGCGTTACCCCATGAAACTGGTGGGCGGCAAATACCAACGCATCAGCTGGGACCAGGCGCTGGACGAGATCAGCGCCAAGATGCTGGACCTGCGCAAGCAGAGCGGGCCAGATTCCATCTTTGTGGTGGGCAGCAGCAAACACAACAACGAGCAGGCCTATTTGCTGCGCAAGTGGATCAGCTTCTGGGGCAGCAACAACACCGACCACCAGGCGCGCATCTGCCACTCCACCACAGTTGCGGGTGTTGCCAACACCTGGGGTTATGGGGCGATGACCAACAGCTACAACGACATGCAGAACTCAAAAGCTGCGTTGTACATCGGCAGCAATGCGGCCGAGGCGCACCCGGTGTCGATGCTGCACCTGCTGCATGCCAAAGAGGCCGGCTGCAAGATGATCGTGGTCGACCCGCGCTTCACCCGCACTGCGGCAAAGGCCGACGACTACGTGCGCATCCGCTCGGGCTCCGACATCCCGTTTTTGTTCGGCGTCATGCACCACATCTTCAAGAACGGTTGGGAAGACAAAAAGTACATCGAGGACCGGGTCTACGGCATGGACAAGGTGCGTGAAGAGTGCCTGAGCAAATGGACCCCGGACAAGGTGGAAGAAGCCTGCGGTGTAGACGAAGCCACTTGCTACAAAGTGGCCAAGACCATGGCTGAGAACCGCCCCAGCACGGTGGTGTGGTGCATGGGCCAGACCCAGCACACCATCGGCAACGCCATCGTGCGGGCATCCTGCCTGCTGCAATTGGCGCTGGGCAATGTGGGCAAAAGTGGCGGTGGCACCAACATCTTCCGCGGCCACGACAACGTGCAGGGCGCCACCGATGTAGGCCCCAACCCAGACAGCCTGCCCGGTTATTACGGCCTGCTGGAGGGCTCTTGGAAGCATTTTGCCAAGGCCTGGGGGGTGGACTACGAGTGGATCAAAAAGCAGTACGCGCCCGGCATGATGACCAAGCCCGGCATGACCGTCTCACGCTGGATCGACGGTGTGCTGGAGAAAAACGAGCTGATCGACCAGGACAGCAACCTGCGTGGCCTGTTTTTCTGGGGCCACGCCCCCAACTCGCAGACCCGCGGGCTGGAGATGAAAAAAGCCATGGACAAGCTGGACTTGTTGGTGGTGGTCGACCCCTTCCCGTCCAATACCGCCGCCATGGCCGCCATGCCCGGCAAGGCCGAAGACCTGAACCCAAACCGTGCGGTGTATCTGCTGCCAGCGGCCACCCAGTTTGAGACCAGTGGTTCATGCACCGCATCCAACCGGTCACTGCAGTGGCGTGAGCAAGTGATTGAGCCGCTGTGGGAGAGCCGCACCGACCACATGATCATGTACCAGCTGGCGGCCAAGCTGGGCTTTGAGAAAGAGCTGGTCAAGAACACCAAGCTGGTGGCCGGCAAGGGCGGGATGATGGAACCCGAGGTGGAATCCATCCTGCGCGAGATCAACTCTTGCGTCTGGACCATCGGCTACACCGGCCAGTCCCCCGAGCGGCTCAAAGCGCACATGCGCAACATGAACGTCTTTGATGTGAAGACGCTCAAGGCCAAAGGTGGCATCGACAAAGAGACTGGCTACAACTTGGACGGTGACTACTTTGGCCTGCCCTGGCCGTGCTGGGGCACACCCGCGCTCAAGCACCCCGGCTCGCCCAACCTGTACGACACCAGCAAACATGTGATGGACGGCGGAGGCAACTTCCGCGCCAACTTTGGGGTGGAGCGTGAGGGTGTGTCGCTGCTGGCGGCCGACGGCTCGCACAGCGTGGGCGCTGACCTGAGCACCGGCTACCCCGAGTTTGACCACCTGTTGCTCAAGAAGCTGGGCTGGTGGGGCGACCTGACGGCGGCCGAACAAAAGGCCGCCGAGGGCAAAAACTGGAAGACCGATGCCAGCGGCGGCATCATCCGCGTGACCATGCAAGTGCATGGCTGCCATCCGTTTGGCAATGCCAAGGCGCGGGCCATCGTCTGGAACTTTCCTGACCCGATTCCGCAGCACCGCGAGCCGCTGTACAGCAACCGGCCTGACCTGGTGGCCAAGTACCCCACCCACGACGACAAAAAAACCTTCTGGCGCTTGCCCACGCTTTACAAAAGCGTGCAGGAGAAAAACAAGGATATTGCCAAAACTTACCCGCTGATCATGACCAGTGGCCGGCTGGTGGAATACGAAGGCGGCGGCGAGGAGACCCGCTCAAACCCCTGGCTGGCCGAGCTGCAGCAGGAGATGTTTGTCGAGATCAACCCCAAGGCCGCCAACGACCGGGGCATTCGCAACGGCGACGATGTGTGGCTCAAAACCCCGCCCATGTTGGCCCTGCCTGATTTCAAAGGCATCCGCGTCAAGGCCCAAGTCACCGAGCGGGTCAACGCCGAGACAGTGTTTTTGCCCTTCCACTTCTCGGGCCGGCTGGGCGGGGTGGACCTGGCGGCCTACTACCCCACGGGCGCCATGCCGGTGATCCGGGGCGAATCCGTGAACACCGCCACCACCTACGGCTACGACAGCGTGACGATGATGCAAGAGACCAAAACCACGGTCTGCCAGATCGAGAAAGCTTGAGGAAAGAACATGAACCCCCACGCTCACATCCGTTCGCTGCCCCTGAAGGGGGCGCATGCCTCCTTTGGGGCGGCCCGGCAGGAGGCATGACATGGCCCGCATGAAATTCATCTGTGATGCAGAGCGCTGCATCGAATGCAACGGTTGTGTCACCGCCTGCAAAGCCGAGCACGACGTGCCCTGGGGCGTCAACCGGCGCCGGGTGGTCACGCTCAACGATGGCGTACCGGGTGAAAAAAGCATCTCGGTGGCCTGCATGCACTGCAGTGACGCACCCTGCATGGCCGTCTGCCCGGTGGATTGCTTCTACCGCACCGACGAAGGTGTGGTGTTGCACGACAAAGACGTGTGCATCGGCTGCGGCTATTGCAGCTACGCCTGCCCGTTTGGCGCGCCGCAGTTCCCCACCAACGGCACCTTTGGCCTGCGCGGCAAGATGGACAAATGCACCTTCTGCGCTGGTGGGCCAGAGGCCAACGGCAGCGCGGCGGAGTATGAGAAGTACGGCCGCAACCGCTTGTCTGAAGGCAAGTTGCCGGCCTGCGCCGAGATGTGCAGCACCAAGGCGCTGCTGGGGGGTGATGGCGATGTGGTGGCCGACATCTTCCGCACCCGGGTGCTGACACGTGGCAAAGGCAGTGAGGTGTGGGGCTGGGGCACGGCCTACGGCAAGCCGACTGCCGGCGCAACCCAACCCAAAGTTGGAGCGACCAAGTCATGAGTGGGCTGCGCACCGCCGCCATGCTGGCCGCCTTGCTGGCCCTGGCGGCCTGCAGCGAAAAACCGCAGACCGCCGCCACCCACAAAGCTGACGTGGAACCCTGGCAAGGCAGCCAGACCGCCTTTGCCGCCAAGGGCTGGCAAGCCGGCGACAAGCCTGCCTGGGAGCAGCAGTTGCGCAACCGCTCACAAGGCCAGAACGAGTATTCACGTGCGCCGGCCAAGCTTTGAGCTGACAAGGACGATCCATGCAAGCATATTGGCCCGCTTTGATCCGCAACACCCTGTTGGCGCTGGTGCTGGGCGCCAGCCTGGGCTTGGCCCAGGCACAGACGACCGCGCCGCCAGCCGCAAGCACTGACAACGCCAGCCCACCCGCCGGCTTTGTGGCCCCAGCCGAACCCAAGCCTGACGACAGCAACGCCCAGCGCAACAAAAGCCAACCCGGCAACAACGCGCCGTTCTGGCGCGCGGTGCGTGAATCAGGCACCAACGCTGGCATCACCAATCTGCCCGGCGCTGAAAGAGGCGTGCTGGTGCAGCCATTTGTGCAGTACCCCGGCGCCCGGTTCACCAACGCCGGTGAAGGCTGGCGCCAGGTGCGTAACCAGTGGATATTGCCCTACGGCGGGTCGCTGGTGCTGATCGCCCTGTTGGCCCTGGCGCTGTTTTACTGGCGCAAAGGCGCGCTGGGCGGCCAGGGCAGCAGCGGCACATTGATCGAGCGGTTCACCCCATTTGAGCGCGCCGCCCACTGGACCAACGCCATCGCGTTTGTGATCCTGGCCGTCTCTGGCCTGGTGATGGCGTTTGGCAAATTTTTCTTGCTGCCGGTGTTGGGTGGCACGCTGTTTGGCGGCCTCACCTACGCGTTGAAATTTGCCCACAACTTTGCCGGCCCGCTGTTTGCGGTGTCCTTGGTGGTGGTGTTTTTCACCTTCATCAAAGACAACTTTCCCAGCCGCGCCGATCTGCTGTGGCTGCTGCGCGCCGGTGGCATGTTTGGCGGCCACGAGGTGCCGTCGCACCGCTTCAACGCGGGTGAAAAAGTGGTGTTCTGGGGCGGTGTATTTGCCCTCGGCGTGGTGGTGGTGGTCTCCGGCCTGGTGCTGGACAAACTGCTGCCCGGCCTGGCCTACCTGCGCGGCGACATGCAAATTGCCCACATGGTGCATGCCACCGCCACCTTGTTGATGGTGGCCATGTTTGCCGGCCACATCTACATGGGCACGGTGGGCATGCACGGCGCCTACCGCGCCATGCGCACCGGTTATGTGAGTGAAAGCTGGGCCAAAGAACACCACGAACTCTGGTTTGACGATGTCAAAGCCGGCAAGATCCCGGCCCAGCGGTCGGCCGAGTCAGCCCCCGGCAGCCCGACTGTCACAGCGGCCGTGACTGGCCACCAAGCCTGATCCATCCCTGTTGAAGGACGACGCATGACGCGCTCAACCGCCCCCTTGACCTTGGCCCTGGCGCTGGCGACTGCTATGACCGCCGCGCTGGTGCAAGCCAAACTGCCAGCCCCCAGCGACGAAGCCAAAACCAAAGCCGCCGAGGCTGCGGCCAAGACCGCCCACAACGGCAAGGTGGACAGCTACAAACTGTGCCAAGCCATGGACCGGGTGGCCGCCGGTTACCAGGCCGCTGCCAAACAAGCCGGCAAGCCCGCATCAGCCCCGGCAGACACCCCCGCCTGCGCTGACCCTGGTGCTTTTGTCTACCCGCCGGTTGCTGCTGCCTCCGGTGCTGCGCCCGCAGTGGTGGCCGGCGCAAAACCTGGCCAGGGTCCGCTGGAATCGGCCGGTGCCCACTCGCCCACCAAAACCGCTGCTGCACCGCCCAGCAGCCTGGTGCCGGCTGCCCAATCCGCGCCGACCCCGGCCAAGAAATAAGTGATGAGCAGTCAGTGATGGCCAGCCCGCAGGCACGGCACGGCAGCATGCAAGTTGACCCGGCGGCAAGGGCCGACGCGGCAGCAGGCCGCAGCGCCGTGCAGGACACCGCCGCGCCACAAGCTTTTGACGCACCGTCCAAGCCAGCCCCCGTGGCCAGCGCACCCCGCCTCACCGCAGCCCAGGGCGAGCTGCTGCGCGAAATCACCATCCTGGACGAATACGGCGTCCACCGCTGCATCCACATTCCGGCTGAGCGGCCGCTGACCGTGTTTGTGGACAAGCGTGAGCTGGTGACGCTGATGACGCTGGGCGCTTGCCCTGAGCTGCTGGTGCTGGGCTACCTGCTCAACCAGCGGCTGATTGCAGCAGTGGACGACGTTGAATCCATCACGGTGGACTGGGATGTCGGCGCAGCCGCCGTCAAAACCCACCACGGCATTGTTGACCTGGCCGGCAAGACAGCCCACCGGGTGGTGACCACCGGTTGCGGCCAGGGCACTGTGTTTGGCGACATGATGGGCCAGGTGGGCGCCCTGCAACTGCCCGATGCCAACACTGCGCGCATCCGCCAGGCCACTCTGCACGCGCTGCTGGAGCAAATGCGCCAGCGCAACAGCATCCACCGCAAGGCCGGGTCGGTGCATGGTTGTGCGTTGTTTCTGGGCGCGGCGCTGCAGGTGTTTGTGGAGGACGTGGGCCGCCACAACGCCATCGACACCATTGCTGGTTGGATGGGCCTGCACGGTGTGGCCGGGGCCGACAAAACCTTCTACACCACCGGTCGCTTGACCAGCGAGATGGTGATGAAGTCCGCCCGCATGGGCGTGCCCATCATCGTGTCGCGCAACGGCGTGACCGCGATGGGCCACAGCCTGGCCCAGCAACTGGGCATGACGCTGTTTGGCCGCGCCGCCAACCGGCATTTCCTTTGCTACACCGGTTTTGAGCGCTTTGACTCCGAGCCCGAGCCGCAGCGGGCGCCGGTGCGGGTGATCTCGGGGTGATGTCAGGCTGATCGCCTGAGCGGTCAAACTGCGCAGCCGCAGCCGCCACTGTGTGAACACGGCGACAGCCAAGCCGGCCCGCAGCGGCGAAAATACCATCGTGCATCTCCTCAACGCCGACCTCCACTGCCATTCCCGTTTTTCTGACGGCACCCTCGGCCCCACTGACCTGGCCCAGCGGGCGCAGCGCAACGGGGTTCAACTCTGGGCCCTCACCGACCACGATGAAACCGCCGGCCTGGCCGAGGCCGGCGCTGCCGCCAGCACCGCCGGGATGGATTTTTTAACCGGGGTTGAGGTCTCCGTCACCTTTGCCGGTGAAACAGTCCACATCGTCGGTTTGGGCTTTGATGCAGACAACGCCGCCCTGCGCGCTGGCCTGGCGCGCACCCGCAGCGGCCGCCTGGCGCGCGCCCACGACATGGCCGACGGCCTGGCCCAAGTGGGGATCAAAGGCGCGTTTGAGGGCGCGCAGCGTTATGTCAGCAACCCCGACCTGATGTCACGCACCCACTTTGCCCGCTGGCTGGTAGAGACCGGCGTGTGCAGTGACACCAGCGCGGTGTTCCGCCGCTACCTGACCGAGGGCAAACCGGGTTATGTGGTCCACCGCTGGGCCGCGCTGGGCGAGGCGGTGCAGTGGATCAGCCAGGCCGGCGGTGTGGCGGTGATCGCCCACCCCGGCCGCTACAAGTTCAGCGTGAATGAAGAATTTGCGCTGTTCTCTGAATTCAAAACCCATGGCGGCCTGGGTGTGGAGGTGTTGACCGGCAGCCATGGCCGTGCCGACACCCTCAAATACACGGGCATGGCGCAAGAGTTTGGCCTGCTGGCCTCGCGCGGTTGTGACTTCCATTCCCCCGGTGAAAGCCGCACCGACCTGGGCAGTCTGCCTGACCTGCCGGGCAACCTGACCCCCGTGTGGCAGGCGCTGATGCACCGGGTGCAGCGCGCCACCGGCCCGCATGTCGCAGTACTTTGAAGTCCACCCCGACAACCCGCAGCAGCGGCTGATCCGCCAGGCAGTGCAATTGCTGCACGGTGGTGGCGTGTGCGCCGTGCCCACCGACTCCAGCTATGCGCTGGTCTGCCATCTGGACGACAAAGCCGCCGCTGAGCAATTGCGCCGCATCCGCGAGGTGGACGACAAACACCACCTGACACTGTTGTGCCGTGATTTGTCCGAGCTGGCCAGTTATGCCCGGGTGGACAACCGCCAATACCGATTGCTCAAACTGGCCACGCCCGGGCCTTACACCTTCATCCTGGAGGCCACCAAAGAGGTGCCGCGCAGGCTGTCGCACCCGTCACGCCGCACCATCGGCCTGCGTGTGCCCGACCATGCCGTGACCCAGGCCTTGCTGGCTGAACTGGGCCAACCGTTGCTGGCCACCACCTTGATCCTGCCCGGCGAGACCGACCCGCTCAACGACCCGGCGGAGATCCGCGATCGGCTGCAAAAACGCCTGGCCGCCGTGGTGGATGCTGGCGCCTGCCGGGTCGAGCCCACCACCATCATTGATTTGTCCGGGGACCAGCCGGTGCTGGTGCGCCAAGGCCAGGGTGACTTGGCGCGTTTAGGTCTGTGATTGGGGCTGTGATGACATGACAACGGGCGCTCAGGGCGCCCGTTGTGTGCCAATCAAACCATGCTCACAGCGCGGCAGTGACCACAATCTCAATCCGCCACTCGGGCTTGGCCAACACCGCTTGCACCGTGGCCCGAGGCGGTGTGTGGTTGGGCGTCACCCAGCTGTCCCACACCGCGTTCATGGCGGCAAATTCACGGATGTCGGACAAGAAGATCTCGGCCCGCAGGATGCGTGATTTGTCTGTGCCAGCACGCGCCAGCAAGGCATCGATATTGGCCAGCACCTCACGCGTCTGGCCGGTGATGTCGGGCTCACCCTCAACCGCCACTTGGCCTGCCAGGTAACACACGCCGTTGTGTACGGCCATCTCCGACATGCGCACGCCAACATCAAAACGCTGAACCATGGTTATTTGCTTCCTGTGTGACGCTGGGACGATTCACGTGTGTCCGAGCCGTCGTTGTGCAACTTGCGGATCCGGCGCCGGCGCTTGCGGCCAGTGTCCGGGGCTTGCTCACCAATCTTGGCTTCTTTGCCGGTCAACAGCTTGACGATGTTGCGCCAGTGGCGCCACACCAGCAGCAAGCTCATCACCGACACGCCCAGCGCAATCATCGGGCGGTCAAAAAACAGCAGGGTTAAAAACGGCGCAAAAGCGGCCGCAATGATGGACGCCAGCGATGCATAACGGAACAGCGCAGCGATCACACACCAGGCCACCAGCGTGCCGCCGCCCAGCAGCGGGTCAAACGCCAGCAACACACCGGCCGCCGTGGCCACACCCTTGCCACCTTCAAAGCGGAAAAACACCGGGAACAAATGGCCCAGGAAAGCCGCCACACCCACAAACGCGATGGTGGTGTCGTCATAGCCCAACTCAAACGAGTAGTACTGCACCAGCGCGGTGGGCACAAAGCCCTTCAGGCCGTCCAACAGCAAGGTCAGCGCCGCTGCCACTTTGCTGCCCGAGCGCAGCACATTGGTGGCGCCGGGGTTTTTTGACCCGTAGCTGCGGGGGTCAGGCAAGCGCATCAGCTTGCTCACGACCACGGCAAACGACACAGAGCCGATCAGGTAGGCAATGAGGAACGCGGAATAGCTGTAGACGAGATCCATGGGATTCCTGACGGCGGCCCAGGCGCTTTTGGGGCACTGGCAGTGGCCGCTACGGACAGCGGCAAATAGATCGGCAAACAGATCGGCAAACAGGGCAACAAACACAGCGACAAGTGTAGTTGGCGCCCATGCACCGGCTGCCAGGCCAAAAACCTGCGCCCCCCAGTCGCGGGCCAGTGGCCACACGATTGCCAGCCAAGACCGTGGTGGAGTTGGCAGTGCGGTCAGCCACCCTGCTGGCCCAGCCACGGCCCATCACCCCGGCAGCGCGGCCAGGGCCGGTTTGGGCACTGGCCCAAACTCGGGCGGTGTCAACCCACCGTGCGCCCCGCCAATGGCTTGCCCGCCTGATGCTGGCGGTGCTGCTGTTGGCCAGTCTGGCACCGGGTGTGGCGCGGGCCTTGGCGTTCTCGCGTGGCGACATCACCCCCTGGGCGGCGGTGTGCTCGTCGGTGCAGGGCAAGGTGCAGGCTGGCCAACGTGACCCCACCGGCATGGCCAGCCACCTGCTGGAGCACTGCCCCCTGTGCGCCCTGCACAGCGACGGCCTGGCGCCACCGCCCGCCACCGGTGCAGTGCTGCCAGCGCTGCGCTTGGGCCATGCGCTGCCGCAACTGTTTTTGCAGGCGCCGCACACTTTGCAAGCTTGGGCGCCAGCCCAGGCCCGCGCCCCACCGCTGCACGGCTGACAAACCCGCGCCGCTGACGGCCCACCCGCTTGCCGGGTTGGCAACTGTCCTCCACGTCAGCTTTTTTTGTCAGACCCCACCCGACCTGCCCTGCCTGGCTGCCCGCCAGCCGCTGGCCATTGGGTGGTAGTCAGCATCCAACATGACTCCTTCAATCCATTTGGCCGTGCTGGCCGTGCTGGCCGGCCTGTTGACCAGCCTGCGAGCCCAACCCGCCGAGCCCAGCACTGCGCCCAGCCGCGCCACCGGCGTGGTGGTGGTCCAGGGCAGCCAGCCCAGCTCATTGCCCACCCGCATCCCCACCACCATCGAGGGCGTCACCGGCACGCAAATCACCCAAACCATCAACGCCACCGGCAGTGAAGACGCGCTGAAGTACCTGCCCGGCCTGCTGGTGCGCAAGCGCACCATCGGCGACCACAACCACGCCGTGCTGTCCACCCGGGCCTCGGGCGCCGGCAACAGCGCCCGCTCATTGGTGTATGCCGACGGGGTGTTGCTGTCCAACCTGCTGGGCAACGGGGCGGCGTTCACGCCGCGCTGGGCACCGGTCACGCCCGAAGAGATGGACCGGGTGGATGTGTTGTACGGCCCGTTCTCGGCCGCCTACCCCGGTAACGCAGCGGGCGCGGTGGTGGGCTTTATGACCCGCATGCCCAAACAGTTTGAAGCCCGTGCCAAGCTGGCTTGCACCACCCAGCCGAATGCTCTGTACGGGCAACAGGCCACTTACAACGCCTGGCAAACCAGTGCCTCGCTGGGTGACCGGGCCAGCGCGCTGCGCTGGTTTGTCAACGCCAACCGCAGCAACAGCCAAGGCCAGCCGCTGGTGTTTGGCAACGACCTGGCCAGTGCCGGCACTGGCCTGAAAGGTGGTGAGACGCTGGCCACCGGCGGTGTTGATGACCTGAACCCACGCAACCAGCCCTGGACGCTGATTGGCAGCAGCACCGGATACACCACCCAGCAAGACCACCTCAAAGCCAAGCTGGCCTGGGACATCACCCCGCAGTTGCGCGCCAATCTGCTGCTGGGCTGGTGGCACAACAGCGCCCACGGTGACACGGCCAGTTGGCTGCGGGATGGCGCTGGCAACACAGTGGACAACCGCAGCGGGGGTGACATCAACCAAGCCGTGAACATCGGTGGCAAGCGTCACACCCTGGCCGCCAGCGACTTCAGCAAAACCCGCGATACGCTGCAGCACGGGATGCAGGCCGTCTCGCTCAACAGCCGCACCCAGGGCCAGTTTGACTCGACGCTGGCCGCCAATCGGCCGACACCGGCACCGCCGACCAGGGCAATTGCGCGGCCGCCAGCAAGCTGTGCAGCCTGCGCCACCCCGGGCGCGCCGCCACCACCTGGTCACCCAAGGCGGCGCTGTCACATGCGCTGGATGACGACTGGGTGCTCAAAGCCAGCACCGGCCGCGCCCTGCGTTTCCCCGCAGTCAGTGGGCTGTACCAGGGCGGCATCAACACCCTGGGCCAGGCCATCAACAACAACCCCGACCTGCGGCCAGAGCGCAGCCAGACCAGTGAGTTGAGCGCCGAATGGACCGTGCCCGCCGCCAGCCTGCGCGCCACGCTGTTTTATGAGGACACACACGACGCGCTGTTCTCGCAGCTCAACACCAGCACCAACGCCGCCACCAATGCCAACACGGTGCAAAACATCACCCATGTGCGCACCACCGGGCTGGAGTTGGCCGCCAGCGTGGCCGAGCCATGGACCGCGCCGCTGCTCAAAGGCCTGCGCCTGCAGGGCAGCCTGACCTGTGCCGATTCACGCATCCTGGCCAACAGCGGCTATTTGCTGGTGCCGGGTGACACGGTGGGCAAATGGCAGCCCCGGGTGCCAGGCTGGCGCGCCAGCGCACTGGCCACCTGGCAGGCAACACCGGCGCTCAGCGTGGCCTACGGCCTGCGCTTCAGCGGCCACCAACACAGCACGCTGGACAACGGTGACCCGAATGGTTTTGCCTACACCGGCGCCAGCCGCTACCTCATCAGCGATGTGCGGCTGCGCTACCAGATCAGCCGCCAATGGAGCGCCGCGCTTAGGGGTGGACAACTTGAGCAACCAACAGGTCTGGAACTTTCACCCCTATGCCCAGCGCAGCGCCAATGCTGAGCTGCAATTTGATTTGTGAGCCCGACGATGAAACCCAACCTGTCCCTGACCACCCTGACCACCCTGACCACCCTCACCACCCTGTTGGCCTGCAGCCTGGCCCAGGCCCATGTCACGCTGGACCAGCCCCAAGCCTCCGCCGGCAGCGCCTACAAAGCCGTGCTGCGGGTGGGCCACGGCTGCAGCGCGGGTGCCGCCACCCACACGGTGAGCGTGCGGCTGCCGGCCGGCTTGCGGGGTTTCAAGCCGGTGCCCAAGGCCGGCTGGGCCATCACCATCCGGCGCCAGCCGCTGGACACGCCACATGACAACCACGGCGTCAGCGTGACCGATGAAGTGGCCGAGATCACCTGGCAAGCCCGCACCCGTGATGACTGGCTGGCCGACGCGCACTGCGGTGAATTTGTGCTGCGTGGCCAGTTGCCGGCCCAGCCCGGGCCGCTGTGGTTCAAAGTGCAGCGAGCCTGTGAGGGCAGCAGCGTGGACTGGGCTGAGCTGCCCGGCACCGGCACCAACACCAAAGGTTTAAAAATACCGGCGGCGCTGTCAGAGGTCTTGCCAGCCACCGCCGCAGCGCACCAGCATTGACCGGCTACGCTCAGACCATCCCCTTTTTCTCACCGAAAGCTCCCAATGTCCAAACTGCACGTCCTGCCCCTGCTGCTGACCAGCCTGATCAGCCTGCCCACCTTCGCCCAGACCAGCGTGAAAGACGCCTGGGTGCGTGGCACCGTGGCCCAACAACAAGCCACCGGTGCCTTCATGCAAATCACCTCCGCCAGCGGTGGCAAGCTGGTGTCGGTCAGCTCGCCCGCTGCCGGCGTGGTGGAGATTCACGAGATGAAGATGGAGGGCAGCACGATGAAAATGCGCGCCCTGCCCGCCGGGCTGGACCTGCCGGCCGGCACCACCGTTGAGTTGAAGCCAGGGGCCTACCACGTCATGCTGCTGGACCTGAAAGCCCCGCTCAAAGCCGGCGACACGGTGGACCTGCAACTGGTGGTTCAGGGCAAGGACGGCAAACAAGAAACGCTGGCCGTCAAAGCCCCGGTCAAGGCGCTGGCGGCCACTGGCGGTGGCATGGCCGAGCACAAACACTGAGCTGCAAGGGCAGGCTGCTGCAGGCCCTTGCCGCAGTGCTGGCCTGCTAACGCACAAAGGTGTAGGTGGCCACCAGCAACAGCTTGTCCACCGGCAAGCTGCGGGCGCCCTCACCCAGGCTGCCGTCGTTGGGCCGGTCCAGGTCCACGCCCAGCATGTGGACACCGCGCGCCCGCAAGGGCACCAGGGCAATGCCTTGGGCGTCGGTGGTGTAACGGGTGATGCGGTCCTCGGGCAGCTTGGTGACCAGATCACTGCGCTCCACCCCGGCGCCGGCCAGCGGCTTGCCTTGCAGCAGCACCTGCACTGGCAGCAGCTCACCGGCTTTCAGCGTGAGCGGGTCACGCTGGGGCACCAGTTCCAGCAGGTGGCCCACGGTGCGCCGGTAGCCTTGGGCATCGGCCGTGCCGGCACGCCAGGCTTTGGCGTATTTCAGGCTCACCAGAGTTTCGTCAGTGCCCGGTGCCAGCCAGCGGCTGGTATTGCGGTAGGTGGGTTTGGCGCCCGGGCTGGCTGCCGGCAGCCTGGCCCACAGGCCGTTGTCGTAGCGCGCTGCCAGCAAGCGCTGCATGGCAGGCAGGCGCTGCGCGGTCAGCGTCAACATCAAGCCCTGGCGCTTCAGCCCGGGCTGCAAGTCCACCGGGTTGCCAGCGTCGCCCGGGGCCTGCAACTCCAGCAGTTTTTCAGCGTCCACCGACAACCAATCTTGGGGATGGCCGTAACGCACCTGCAGCACACCACCGGGCTGCGGCTGCAGCACGATGTCATGCGCCGCAGCCGGCGCGGCGGTCAGGGTCAGGCCAATCAGCAGGGCCAATGCCGGCAGGTGCCGGCCAGGGTTGGGGGTGACTGTCATGGCAAGGCCTTTCAAAAGCAGGTTGAGCAATACACGTGTCAAGCCACCAGCGGCGGCGGCCCTCACAGCGCCACCTGCAGACCCAGCGTGGCGCGCAGCTTGGGTTTGGGGGTGATGCCAATGGCGCCGCCGCCAAAGTCAAACGCCGGTTCTTCATGGGTGCGGCTGTAGCCCACCAGGCTGAGCGACAACTGGCTGCCCGGCCACTGCGGCAAGGCCGCTGCAGCGCGCGCGGTGAGGCGGTGGAACGGTTTGCTGCGCAGGCTGTTGTCGGCCGTGATGGGGGCGGTGCCGGTCCAGTGGTCAACCAGCGACAAGCTCAAGGCCTGGCCAGCCGCTTGCACCACACCCTCCAGCCCCAGCGCGCCGCTGGTGGTGGGCACGTTGGGGATGTGGTCAGCGCCCGGTGTGGCGGGCTGGCGCACCCGCGCCTGCAGATGGCTGAGGTTGGCAAACAGCCGGGCCTGCGGTGCCAGGGTGGCGCTGCCTTCCAGGTCCACCCCATCCCGCTGGGTCTGCTTGAAGCTTTGCAAAAAACCGGCGGCATTGCGGTCAGCCTCACGCGATTGGCGGGTGGTCCACAGCGCCACCCGCCACTGCGCTTGCGGCGCGGCGGCGGCGCCCAACACACCTTGCAAGCCCAGCTCCTGGCTTTGCAGCGGTGAGATGCTGAGCGCAGGCACCGCCGGTGCACCGGCCACGCCGGTATTGCCAAAGTAGTCGGCAAACGCGTACGGGCTCTTCAGGCCCCGGGTGGTGTTGGCAAACAGCTCCACCCGCTGGGCCGGGCTGTCCAGCAAGCTCAAAGCCAGGCCCAGCTTGGGGCTCCACTGCGACGCGCTGGTGGCCACGCTGGTGGGCGCGCTGGCCGCTGCAGCGGCGGCATAGGTGTCGTCGTCGGCATGCAGCCGCACATCAAAACGCAGGCTGTCATGGCGCACGCCTGCGGTGAGCTTGGCCCAGGGTGCGGGCTGCCACTGCAACTGGCCAAACACCGCCAGTGTGCGGGTATTGACCTGGCGGTCCACCCCCACCACATCGGGCCGGGCGGCGCTGGGCGCCAGTGCCTGGTGGTCGGCGTTGGTTTTGAACTGGTGTGCGGCAATGCGCTCATCGTTGATTTGCAGCCCGGCCAGCCACTGCGCCGGCGCACCGGCCAGTGCCAGGCTGCGGGTTTTGCGCAGGTCCAGCCCGGCCTGGTGCAGGTGGTCACGCTCCTGGCCCAACACGGCGTCCACACCCGGGGGCTGGGCCAGGTCATAAAACGTCCAGCGTTTGCGCACATCGTTGTTGAGGTAGGCGCTGGCAAACCAGCCACCACCCCAGCCACCACCCCAGCCACCACCGGCTGATGCGCCGTCGGCATCGTCGCTGCGGTAGTTGAAGACCAGGTTTTGCTGGGTCTTGGCATCACCGATGCCGCGTGCCAGTGCGGCCCGGTCGCTGCGCTGGCCTGATTCAACCAAGGCCTTGTCCAGGTAACCCGGCGCGTCGGCCTTGGCGCTGTAAGCCTGCAGCCGCAGCGACGCCACGCCCGCGCCCAGCGGCATGCTGTAACGGGTGAACAGGTTGCCGCGCTGCAAGTCAGTTTGCTGGTTGTAGCCCCGGCCGGCGGTGGCATCCAGCGCCACCAGCAGCCGGCCAGTGCCCAACGCCAGGCTGCCGATGGGCAACAGCCGGGTGCGGCCAAAGCTGTCCACCGTGAGCTTGAAGGACGACTCGCGCACCGCGTCCGTGGTGTACTGGATGGACCCGCCCACCGCATGGTTGCCGGCCAGCAGCGAGAACGGCCCACGCACGATCTCCACCCGGTCCAGCAGCTCGGGGATCAGCTGGGCCTGGTCGGCATAACCGTTGGTGTGCTGCGAGCCGGTCACATTGAGCGGCATGCCGTCCAGCGCCACCGCAATGTTGCGGCCGTGGCCCTCATCAAAACCGCGCAGTTGCACGCCGTAGGCCACCAGGCCCTGGCCGTACTCCACCACGTTGATGCCGGTGGCGTTGCGCAGCACATCCCCGTAGGTCGTGATCTGTTGGCGGTCCAACGTGCGCCTGTCGATCACCGTGACGCTGGCCGGCTGGGCTGCCGCGTCCTCACTGATGCGCAGCAGGGATTTGGCAGCCTGGCCGGTGATCAGCACCTGCGGGGTGGTGGTCTGGGCTTGGGCGCTGAAGACGCACAGGCCGGCGCCGGCCAGCGCCAGCAACAGGGGGTGCAAGGTGAACTGATGGGTTGTCAAACGCATGGAAATCTCCTCGGATCGGGTGGTTGTGCCCAGTGCCCCGGGTGGACCACCGGGCGGGTGGATGCAGCGTGGCGGGGCAGCGCCGCCGCGCTGGGGTTCAAGCGGCCAGATAGCCTCGGGTCGGCAAGTGCCAGGTGCGCAGGCGGTCGGGTGTCAGCGGCCGGCCGCCGGCTTGTTGGCCGGACAGCGCGGCCGCCACGGCCCAGCTGCGCGCATCCAGCGCGTCGCGCCACAGACGCAGGGCGTCCATGACCGGTGGCTGCAGCCACACATCCCAGCAGGCCTCCTCGGCTGTCAGGCGCTTCAGGCCTTGCTGCACCGCATCGGCCAACCAGCGCAGGCGGCGCGCGGCGTCGCTGGTGGCACAGGCCGGACGGAAGACACGCACCAGGCGGTTTTTGCCAACCGATGTGGCCGCCTCCAGCGTGAACAGGCGCTGGATTTGCTGCAGCGCCAGCCGCGCTGAGCAAGCCGGCAGCGGCGCGCACAGCGGCAGCAGGGGTGCCAGCTGGTGGCTGGACGCAAACGCCGGGCCCTCCATCAACACCGCCAGCCGCAGCCATTCCGCCGGTTGCAGGCCGTCAGTGGCCTGGCTGGTTTGGGCCAGCGCCAGCACTTGCTCAAAATTGCGCGCACCTTTGGCGCGGTTGGCCCGCACGCTCATCAAGGCCAGGTTGCTGGCGGCATAAGCACCGTCGTTGTTCAGCCGGTCCACCGATGCGTCGGTGTCGGTCTGCTGGCCGTGGCTGAGCGGCTGGCGTGTCACCGGGCAGTGGCTTAAATCCAGCCGCTGCAGCAGTTGCGGCGTCACATCAGCCGCCACCACCCGGCCACGGCGCCAGGCATTGAGCCGCAGCTGCAGCCATTTGCGCTGGAACCGGTCCGCCGGGCGGCGTGGCAAGCGCTGGGCTGCGGCCTGGCGAAAGCCCTCTTGCAGTGGCAGCGGCCAGTCGGCTTGGCTGGGGATGTGGCTCAGGCAGTGGTGGTCGTGACCAAGCCGGCGGCCGGCCTCAATCGGGTCGAACTCTTGCAGTGCAAGCATGGTGAATCCTGTGCAGCGGGGCACTTGCAAGCACGGTGTTGTGGCGTGCAAAAGCATCCCGGGCCGGGGTGGCCGGCGTGCAGATCTGGCTGCGCGCCGGGCGGCGCCAACAGGCCACGGCCATGGGCAGGGATGCACGGTGCGGCTGCCCACCAGCCACGCCGCGCTGGAGACCAGGTGGGCAGGCGGGCAGACATGCAACCCCACAGGCCGAAGGCGACCGGCAGGCGCATCTCACAACAAGGCCAGGCCCGCTGGGGGCGGGCCGTCAGCCGCGTGGCGGCCGCTCCAGCCGGCTGACCGGCTGGCTTTGCCAGCCCGCTGAAGGCGCCAAGGCCCAGGGGCTGCGGCCAGTGGCTGGCAGATGCCAGGCCAACAGGCCATGCACCGCCAGTGGCTGCACAGCGGCGCCTTGTGCGGCGTCGCTGGCCAGGTCGCTGTTGGGCTCGGTGGGGCCCAAGGCCAGCACGCTGGCATCGTCGGCCGCATGGTGGTGGCGCTCAAACACGCCGTGGCCGTGGTCTGCGGGCTGCTGTGCCGGGCGGAACGCCAGCGCAGGCGACGCATAACCAGCCATGGCACTGCGAAAACGCAACTCCCAGCCGGTGGTCAGTGCGCCAGCATCGGCAACTTCAGCCTGGTGGCGGTGCTGCGCCCCCAACCACTGCAGCAGCACCCCCGACAAGCCTTGCACCGGCAGCGCCAGCAGCAAACACCACAGCACCAGCCACCGCGCGTGGCGGGTGCTGGGCAGTTGGAGCAAGCGGCGCAACATGGGCGGTTTGGTGGGCGGGTTGGTGGGCGGTTTGGTGGGCGGGTTGGTGGGCGGTTGATGGGCGATAAAACGCCAGGCCAAGGCCAGCAGATGGTGGATCTGAACCAGTCTATCTACGCCAGATGACAGCGCGTGGATGCAGCCCTATCGCCCGCGCCGGCCTACCATGGCGGTCGCGCCACCGTTGGCGCGGCCCCAGACCAGCCGGGAGCTTGGTGCATGCATCCCCAGCGCATCCAACTGCTGCAAGCCATGCCGATTTTTGGCGCCATCAGCGCGCCAAGCCTGGAGTTTTTGGTGGCGCGGGCGCAGCCGGTGCAGTTGCCCGCCGGGGCCTGTTTTTTTCAGCAAGGCGACAGCGCCACCGGTATGTTTGTGCTGGAGCGTGGCCAGGTGGCCATCACCCGCCACTGGCAAGGCCGCGACATCAGGCTGAGCACGCTGGGGCCGGGGGACTGCTTTGGTGAGATGGCCTTGATGGACTTGCACCCACGCAGCGCCAGCGCGCATGCGGTGCAGGATTGCGCGGCGATGGAGATCAGGCCGGACGACCTGTACGCCCTGTTCGAGCAGGACTGCGCGCAATTTGCGTTGATCCAGATGAACATGGGCCGCGAGGTGTGCCGCCGCTTGCGCGCCACTGACGAGCGCCTGTTTGCATTGCAGCTTGCACTGCCGGCCGGCGGCCTGCCGGGCCAGGCCGCCGGCTGAACCGCTCAACCCGTCGCCGCGGCGGGCCTCTGCACTGGTTTGATCGG
>JAYVLI010000115.1:0-2925 GCA_043759535.1 Betaproteobacteria bacterium
TGCGAGCGGTGCGTTCATGGTGCGGCAAGCGCCGTGTCCGTGGGTTGGCAAATCAGTGTGACCCGAGGCAGGCAACTGAGCATTTGATTATCGCAGTGCAACAATCCTGAGCCGTTACCCGCCCGGGCCGGCCCGCACCCGCTGGCGGGTTAATCCGCTTGCCAGCTTGGGCAGCCATGTGACAGAAACCGGACTGTCACAAATGACAGACACACTGCGGCGCCCTTGCCCACCGAGTTTGACGGAGACCCCATGACATTCAAGTTCCGATTGGCCGCCCTCGGCCTGCTGGCCGCCGTTGGCCTGCCCGCGCAGGCCCAGACTGAAATCCAGTGGTGGCACTCGATGGGCGGTGCGCTGGGTGAGTGGGTGAATGACCTGGCCACCGAGTTCAACGCCAGCCAAAAAGACTACAAAGTGGTGCCCACCTTCAAGGGCGCCTATGACCAGAGCATGACAGCCGCCATTGCCGCCTTTCGGGCCGGCAATGCGCCCAACATCCTGCAGGTGTTTGAGGTGGGCACGGCCACCATGATGGCCAGCAAGGGCGCCATCGTGCCGGTGGGCCAAGTGATGAAAGACGCCGGCTACAAGTTTGACAACAGCGTGTATGTGCCCGCCGTGGCCGGTTATTACACAGCGCCCAACGGCCAGATGTTGAGCCTGCCGTTCAACAGCTCCACGCCGATCTTTTTCTACAACAAGGACGCCTTCAAGGCTGCCGGCCTGGACACGGAGAAAGCCCCCGCCACCTGGCCCGAGGTGGCGCTGGCGGCGGCCAAGTTGAAGGCCAGCGGCCACAAATGCCCGTTCACCACCAGTTGGCAAAGCTGGACCCAGCTGGAGAGCTTCTCGGCCTGGCACAACACCCTGTTTGCCACCAAGAACAACGGTTTTGCCGGGCTGGACACCCGGCTGGTGATCAACACCCCGCTGCATGTGCGCCACATCGAGAACCTGGCCAACATGAGCAAGCAGGGCCTGTTTGTGTACAAGGGCCGGGGCAACGTGCCAGATGCCACCTTCCCGTCGGGTGAATGCGCGATGTTCACCGGCACCTCGGCGCTGTACAGCAGCGTGTCCAAAAATGCCAAGTTTGCCTACGGCATGGCACCGCTGCCCTACTACCCTGACGTGACCGGCGCGCCGCAAAACACCGTGATCGGCGGCGCCAGTCTGTGGGTGATGGCGGGCAAGAAGCCGGTGGAAAACAAGGGCGTGGCCACCTTCTTCAACTTCTTGTCCAGCACCGATGTGCAGGCCAAAAGCCACCAGCGCACCGGCTACCTGCCCATCACCAAGGCTGCGTTTGAGGCCACCGACAAAAGCGGCTTCTACAAAAAGAACCCCGGCACTGATGTGGCGGTGAACCAGATGATCCGCAAGACCACTGACAAATCCCGTGGCATCCGGCTGGGCAACATGCTGCAGATCCGCACTGTGATCGACGAGGAAATGGAGCAGGTCTGGTCGGGCAAAAAGGCGCCCAAGGACGCGCTGGATGAAGCCGTGAAACGCAGCAACGAGTTGCTGGAGCGGTTCGAGAAAGCCAACAAGGGTTGAGGCTCTTGTTGGCTTCGCGGCGGCGCGCAGCAATGACGCAAAGCCCCCTGATCTATGTCTTGATGGATATCTGACCATTGGCTGCTGAAAAGCGCGTTCTCTTCCAGTCCCGCTGGTTGCCCTGGTTGCTGCTGGCACCGCAGGTGCTGGTGATTGCGGTGTTCTTTTTCTGGCCGGCGGGCCAGGCGCTGCTGCAATCGCTGCAGCAGCAAGACGCCTTTGGCACCAGCGTGGAATGGGTGGGGCTGGAGAACTTCCACCGGCTGTTTGCAGACACCACCTACTTTGACAGCTTCAAGACCACCGCCATCTTCTCGGTGCTGGTGGCGGTGCTGGGGTTGGGTTTGAGCCTGCTGCTGGCGGTGATGGCTGACCGGGTGGTGCGTGGCGCCACCATTTACAAGACATTGCTCATCTGGCCTTACGCCGTGGCGCCGGCGGTGGCAGGCGTGTTGTGGTTGTTCATGTTTGCGCCCAGCATCGGCGTGGTGGCCTGGTATTTGCGCGTGTATGGCTTTGACTGGAACCACTTGCTCAACGGCCACCACGCAATGGCGCTGATCGTGATGGCCGCCATCTGGAAGCAACTCTCCTACAACTTTTTGTTCTTTTTGGCTGGGCTGCAGTCCATCCCAAAATCACTGATCGAGGCGGCGGCGATTGACGGCGCCCAGCCCTGGCGCCGCTTCTGGACCATCGTGTTCCCGCTGCTGTCACCCACCAGTTTTTTCTTGCTGGTGGTCAATGTGGTTTATGTGTTTCTCGACACTTTTGCCATCGTCGACGCATCCACCCACGGTGGGCCGGGCAAGGACACCGAGATCCTGATCTACAAGCTGTACACCGACTTCAAGAACCTCGACCTGGGTGCGTCGGCCGCGCAGTCGGTGGTGCTGATGGTGATCGTGGTGGCACTGACCGTGGTGCAGTTCAAGTATGTGGAACGGCGGGTGAACTACTGATGGTTGAGCGCCGCCCCTGGTTGAACCTGTTGTCGCATGCCGTGCTGCTGATTGGTGTGGCGGTGGTGGCCTTTCCGGTCTACCTCACGTTTGTCGCAGCCAGCCACACGGCCGAAGCCATCGTGCAAGCGCCCATGCCACTGCTGCCGGGCGGCCACTTCTGGCTCAATATTTGGCAAGCGCTGCAAGGCCAGGGCAGTGGGCCGGGCAGCAAGGCGCCGGTCAACCAGATGCTGATGGTCAGCCTGATCAGCGCGCTGACGATTGCGCTGGCCAAGATCGCCATTTCGCTGCTGTCGGCCTTTGCGCTGGTGTACTTCCGCTTCCCGTTCAAGCAGGTGTTTTTCTGGGCGATCTTCGTGACGCTGATGCTGCCGGTGGAGGTGCGCATCTCGCCCAC
>JAYVLI010000116.1:0-8777 GCA_043759535.1 Betaproteobacteria bacterium
CATCGTCGGCCAGGTGCGCCAATCGGCCGAATCGATCCAGGTGGCCAGCTCGGAGGTGGCCTCGGGCAACCTCGACCTGAGCCAGCGCACCGAGCAGGCGGCCAGCCACCTGCAGCAGACCGCCAGCTCGCTGGAGCACCTGACCGGCAATGTGCGCCAGAGCGCTGACGCGGCGGCCCAGGCCAATCAGCTGGCGGCGTCGGCCTCGGCCGTGGCCCAGCGCGGCGGCGCGGTGGTCAGCCAGGTGGTGAGCACGATGGACGAGATCAACGGCTCGTCCAAGCGCATCGCCGACATCATCGGCACCATCGACGGCATCGCCTTCCAGACCAATATCCTGGCGCTGAACGCGGCGGTGGAAGCCGCCCGTGCCGGCGAGCAGGGTCGCGGCTTTGCGGTGGTGGCCGGCGAGGTGCGCAGCCTGGCCCAGCGCAGCGCCGAGGCCGCGCGCGAGATCAAGACCCTGATCAACACCAGCGTGGAGCGGGTGGACACTGGTTCACGCTTGGTCAAAGACGCCGGTGACACCATGGGCGAAATTGTGGCCAGCGTGCAGCGCGTCACCGACATCATTGCCGAGATCACCGCCGCGTCCGCCGAGCAAAGCAGTGGCATCGGCCAGGTCAACAGCGCGGTCAGCAGCCTGGACCAGATGACCCAGCAAAACGCTGCGCTGGTGGAGCAGAGTGCTGCCGCCGCTGAAAGCCTGCGTGAACAAGCCCAAAAGCTGAGCCAGAGCATGCAGGTGTTCCGCTTGTCGGGCAGCGGGCACAGCGCGGCAGCGGCGCACACGCCCACACCCGCGCCGCACCACAAGCCCGCCACGGCCAGCGCGCCGCGCAGTGCAGCGGCTGCGCACAAACCGGCAGCGCCCAGCCCGGCGCCGCGTGCGCCGGTGGCCAGCGCCAGCCAGAAGCCGGCGCCGGCGCCGGCACATGGGCCGGCAGCCAGCCACGACGCTGGCGGTGATTGGGAGTCGTTTTAAGCGCCTGCTTGCGGCGCAGACTGGCTTATTGGTCAGCCCGCCGCAAGGTGTCCATCACCGGCCGGCGCAGCACCTCTCGCAAGCCCCACCAGCCGGCGGCCAGCGCCAGCAGCGCACCGGCGGCGGTGCCCAGCAGCGGCACCCAGGGTGACGGTGCCCAGGCAAATTCAAACACCTGGCGCGCCAGCAGGCCGCCCAGCAGCACCGCCGCCACCGCCGCCAGCAGGCCGGCCAGGGCGCCCACACCCAGCAGCTCGGCCCGCTGCACCTGGCGCAGCAGCACACTGCTGGCACCCACCGCGCGCATCACTGCGTATTCACGCGCCCGGTTTTCACGCGTGGCACTCACCGCCGCAAACAACACCACCAGGCCGGCGGCCAGGGTGAAGCCAAACAAGAACTCCACCGCCCGCACCACTTGGTCCAGCACCCGCTGCACTTGCTGCAGCGAGGCGCTCAAATCGACATTGGTCAGGTTGGGGAATTGGCGTACCAGGTCGCGGTCAAAGTTGGGCGCGGTGGCCACGTCGGGTGCGCGGTAGGCGCTGATGTAGCTGAGCGGCAAGTCGTCCATGCGCGCCAGCGGAAACATCACATAAAAGTTGACCCGCATCGAGCCCCAATCCACCTTGCGCAGGCTGCTGATGCGGCCCTCACGCAGGCTGCCGGCAATGTCAAACCGCAGGCGGTCGCCCAGCTTGAGGCCCAGGGTGTCGGCCAGGCCGGCTTCCACGCTCAGGGCGTCGGGCTCGTCGGGGGTCCAGCGGCCGGCAGTCAGCAGGTTGTGCTCGGGCAACTGGGCGGCGTGGCTCAAGTTGAACTCCCGGTCGACCAGGCGCTGCGCCCGCTCGTTGGGGTACTGGCCTGGCGCCACAGCCTTGCCGTTGACCGCCACCAGCCGGCCGCGGATCATCGGGTACCAGTCATAACGCGCCACACCAGCGGCCTTGAGGGCGGCCTGAAACGCCTCACCCTGCTCAGGCTGCAGGTTGATGACAAACCGGTTGGGCGCGTCGGCCGGGGTGGCGGCGCGCCAGGCGGAGATCAAATCGGTGCGCAGCAGCACCAGCAGCATCAGCGCCAGCAAGCCCACGCTGAGGGTGGACACCTGCAGCACCACCAGCCCGGGCCGGGCCGACAACTGGCGCGTGGCCAGCACCAGCCAGCGGGGTGCGCTGGCACCAAAAGTCCACCACTGCGCCTGCCCCACTGCCGGCACCAGCCGGCGCAGCAGCAGCACGGCAGCCCAAGCCAGCAGCGCAAACACCGTAACGGCGCCAGCAAAACCGCCCACCGCCAACAAACCCATGCGCAGGTCAGACGACGCTGCCACCAGCAGCGCGGCAAAGCCCAGCACACCCGCCACCAGCACCCCGGCCGACGCAACACGCGGTGTGCCCACATCCCGCCGGATGACCCGCAGCGGTGGCACGCTGGCCAGTTGCAGCACCGGCGGCAGGCCAAAAGCGGCCAGCAGTGTCATGCCCACACCCAGGCCAAACCAGGCCGGGCTGACTGCGGCGGGTGGCAGGTTGGCATCCACCAGGCCAGCCAGCAGGCTGACAAAGATGAAATGCACCACAAAGCCCAGCACCACGCCCATCCCGCTGGCGGCCAGGCCCACCGCGCCAAACTCCAGCGCGTAAGCGCCGGCAATGGCGCGCTGCGGTGCGCCCAGCACCCGCAGCATGGCGCAGTCATCCAGGTGGCGCTGGGCAAAATCACGGGCGGCAATGGCCACCGCCACCGCCGCCAGCAAGGCCGACAGCAAGGCCACCAGGTTGAGAAAACGCTGCGCCCGGTCCAGCGTCTGGCGCATCTCGGGCCGGCCCGATTCGAGTGACTCGATGCGCAGGCCACGCACCTGGCCGGCGTCCACCTGGGCGGTGGCCCAGCGCATGAACTCACGCAAGCCGGCAGCGCTGGCCGCTTTGCCATCCAGCGGTGCCGCCACCATCAGCCGGTAGGTGATGCGGCTGGCCGGCTGCACCAGGCCGGTGGCGGCCAGGTCATCGGCATGCAGCATGACACGCGGCGCAAAGCTCATGAAGCCGGCGCCCCGGTCAGGCTCTTGCACGATCAACCTGGCGATGGTGAAGCGGCTGTCGCCCAGCAGCAGCGCGTCCCCCGGGGCCAGTTGCAAGGTGTCCAGCACCGCCGCCTCCACCCACACGGTGCCACGCTGGGGCACGCTGGCCGGGCTGCTGGTCACTGCCTGCACCGCGCCGCCCACCGTGCTGGCCAGGCGCATCTGGCCCCGCAGCGGGTAGCCCGCACTCACCGCCTTGACGGCCACCAGCCGGGCCGCGCCGCCTTTGTCGTCAGTCGCCCGCGCCATGCTGGGGAAGCCGGCGCTGCTGGCCTGCTGCAAGCCCAGTTGGCGGGCGGTGTTGGCAAAGGCAGCGGGTGCTGGCTGGTCACTGGCCACCACCACATCACCGCCCAGCAACTGGCCGGCGTCACGCGCCAGCGCTGCCTCCAGCCGCGACGCAAAAAAGCCCACCGCCGACAAGGCCGCCACCGCCAACACCACGGCCACCATCAACAGGCGCAACTCGCCAACGCGGAAATCACGCCAGGTCTGGCGCCAGGCCAGGGCAATGGTGGAGACAGGCAGGGCTTGAGCAGTCATGCCGGGGACGGTACACCAGCGCTGCGGGGCGCTGAATCAGCGCACGGATTCAGCCCCAAAACACCAACGCGCAAATTCAACGGGAGGACGGCAAGGTGCCCATCACACCCTGCACCAGCCAGTCCATGCCGGCGATCTGGCCATCGTCCAGCGCGGTTTGCGCCTGGCCGGCCGCCAAGCGCAGCCGGCCGGTGTTGTCGGTCAGCGGTGCGGCAAAAGGCTTCAAGCGGCCGTCCAGCATGGCCTGGGTGCGCTGCGCCAGTTCGGCCTTGACGCCTGCCGGCAAGGCCGGGTGGATGGCCGACAACTGCACCAGGCCGTCCCTCATGCCGCCCCACACCGGTGTGGGCGCCCAGGTGCCGGCCAATACCGCCCGCGCCATCTGGGTGTAGTAGCCACCCCAGTGGTGGGTGACCGCCGCCAATTGCGCGGTGGGTGCAAAGCGGGCCATGTCGCTTTGGTAGGCCAGCAACAGCACGCCTTTTTCCTCGGCCACCTGGGCCACGGCGGGTGAGCCGCTGTGGTTGCTCAGCACATCCGCGCCCTGCCCGACCAGGCTGAGCGCGGCCTCACGCTCACGCGCCGGGTCAAACCAGGCGTTGAGCCAGACCAACTTGACTGAAGCTGCAGGGTTGGCCGCCCGCATGCCCAGGGTGAAGGCGTTGATGCCCTGCACCACCTCGGGCACCGGAAAGCCGGCCACATACCCCGCCACGCCGGTTTTGCTCTGCTTGCCAGCCAGCCAGCCGGCCAGCCAGCGCGCCTCGTCATAACGCCCGTTGTAGGTGCCCAGGTTGGCCGCGCTCTTGTAACCACCGGCATGCAGGAACTTGACCTTGGGGTAGTCGGCCGCCACACGCAGCGCCGGCTCAAGATAACCAAAGCTGGTGGCGACGATCAGGCCGCAGCCTTGGGCCGCCAGGTCGCGCATGACACGCTCGCTGTCCGGGCCTTCGACCACGCCCTCCACGTAGCGGCTGCGCACCTGGTCACCCAGGTTGCTGGCCATGGCCTGGCGGCCCTGCTCATGCTGGTAGGTCCAGCCGGCCTGCCCCACCGGGCTGACGTAGATAAAACAAACCTGCAGCGGTGTGGTGGGTAGCGTGCTGCGCTGGGCTGCGGCTTGCGCACCCGCAGCGGCGGAAAAACACGTTGCGATGGCCGCAACGCCAACAAACACGGCCATGCGGCAGCGCTTGAGGTTTTTATGCATGGTTGTCCTCGACATGACCCCGTGGAATGAAAAACGCCGGCTTCGGGGGCACAAAACCAGCGTGACAACGATTGTCGCAGGCCGGTCTTGCGGTCCCCGGTCTCCAGACCAGCCTCAAGGAAAGCCCTGAGGTGGCGCGATCCTTGCCGGGGTGCATCCCGCCGTAGCATCAGCGCACCTTGAGGAGGCTCTCCATGACATCCACCCACTGCACCACATCTTGCACCACCCACCACACCCGGCCCTTGCACAGCCTGCGCCCCCTGCTGGCCCCGCTGGCCATGGCCGCCGCCCTGCTGGCCGCACCCGCACTGCAGGCCAAAACGCTGGTGTATTGCTCAGAGGGCTCACCCGAGAACTTCACCCCGGCCCTCAACACCACTGGCACCAGTTTTGATGCAGCCAGGCCGGTCTACGACAAGTTGACGCAATTTGCCCGTGGGTCCACCCAGGTGGAGCCTGGCCTGGCCGAGAGCTGGGTGGTGTCGCCCGACGGCAAGGTGTTCACCTTCAAGCTGCGCAAGGGTGTCAAGTTCCACAGCGGCGTGAACGGCTTCAAGCCCACCCGCGACTTCAACGCCGACGATGTGTTGTTCTCACTCGAGCGGCAATGGAAAGCCGACCACCCCTACGCCAAAGTCTCGGGCGGCAAGTACGACTACTTTGCCGACATGGGCCTGAATGACGACGTGGCCGCCATCGAGAAGCTGGACCCGTTGACCGTCAAGATCACGCTCAAAAAGCCCAACGTCACGATGCTGGCCAACCTGGCGATGGACTTTGCAAGCATGCATTCGGCCGAATATGCCGACATGCTGCTCAAAGCCAACAAGAAGGAGCAGTTTGACCAGATGCCTGTGGGCACCGGGCCGTTTTCGTTTGTGGCCTACCAAAAAGACGCAGTGATCCGCTTCAAGGCCAACAAGGAGTTCTGGGGGCCGGCCGGTGAAAAAGCGCTGGTCGATGATTTGGTGTTTGCCATCACGCCCGACGCCACCGCGCGCTACAGCAAGCTCAAGGCCGGTGAATGCCACTTTGTGATCGCCCCACGCCCGGCTGACCTGCCCGAGATGCAAAAAGACGCAGCGCTCAAAGTTGTCAACCAGCCCGGCTTGAACATCGCCTACTGGGCTTTCAACACCCAAAAACCACCGTTCGACAAGAAGGAAGTGCGGCAAGCGTTGAGCATGGCCATCGACAAGGCGGCCATCATCAAAGACGTGTACCTGGGCGCCGGCCAGGGCGCCAAAAACCTGATCCCGCCCACGCTGTGGAGCTACAACGACGCGGTGAAGGAATACCCGTTTGATGCGGCAAAAGCCAAGGACATGCTGGCCAAGGCCGGCGTGAAAACACCGCTGGAGATTGACCTCTGGTACATGCCGGTGCAGCGGCCCTACAACCCCAACGCCAAGCGCATTGCCGAGATGATGCAGGCCGATCTGGCCAAGGTGGGTGTTACCGCCAAGCTGGTGACGTTTGAGTGGGGCGAGTACCGCAAGCGCATGCAGCAGGGTGAGCACACCACCGGCATGCTGGGCTGGACCGGTGACAACGGCGACCCGGACAACTTCTTCTTCTTGCGCGGTTGTGATGCCGCCCGCCCCGGTGGGCAAAACCTGAGTAAATGGTGCAACAAGGCCTTTGATGAGCGGCTGGAAAAAGCCCGCACCATTGCCGATGTGAAAGAGCGCAGCAAGCTCTACCAGGAGATGCAGGTGATCGAGCATGACGACGCACCCGATTTCAAGATTGCGCATTCCATCGTGTACGAGGCGATGCGCAAAGAGGTGTCGGGCTACAAACAAAGCCCGTTCGGGTCGCACCAGTTCAATGGGGTGGAGTTGAAGTGAGCGAGGGCCGGCGCTCGGCACGGTGGCAGGTAGAAGTTGGCCGGCGCCCGATGCAGCCTGGCTGCAGACAATGGCGCCGTGAGCAACGACCCATTGGCAGAGCACCGCACCGCCATCGCCGATCTGTGCCGACAGTACGGCGTGGCGAAGCTGGCGCTGTTCGGGTCCGCCGCCGACGGCCGTTTCAGGCCTGGCAAGAGTGATGTCGATTTTCTCTATGAACTGATCGACGATATGCCTGGCTCGCGCCTTGACAGGCTGATGAACTTTGCCAACGCGCTTGAGCTGCTGCTGGGCGCGCCGGTCGATCTGGTCTACCAGTCCGGCATCCGCAACCCGTATTTCGCAGCGGAGGTGGCGCGGACGCGGGTGCCAATTTATGGTTGATCGGCGGCCAGCGCTGATCGTGGATGCCCTCGGCGCCATCCGCGCTGCGATGGCATTCTGCGCATCGGCGTGGTTGGCCCACTACCGGGAGGATCTGCTGCTCCGCTCGGCAGTCGAGCGTCAGCTCGAGATCCTGGGTGAAGCCTGCGCGCGCCTGGCCCGTGAACACCCTGCGCTGTTCGAAGAATTGCCGGACGCGCGCTCGGCGGTCGGGCCGCGCAACCGCATCGCCCATGGCTGTGACCACATCGATGACCAGACCATCTTCGAGACCGTGACGCGCAATTTGCCGGTCTTGGCCGCCGAACTGCAGCGCTGGCTGCGCAGGCTGGACCCGAACGCGCCAGAACTTCTCGCCTGATGCTGCAGTTTCTGCTGCGCCGCCTGGCGCTGACCGTCCCCACTTTCATCGCGTTGATGTTTGTCACCTTTGTGGCCATCCGGCTGGTGCCAGGTGATCCGGTGGAAGTGCGGGTGGGTGAGCGTGGCATCAGCCCGGAGCGGCTGGCGATGTTCCGCCATGAGCTGGGGCTGGACCAGCCGGTATGGCAGCAGTTTTTGACCTACTGCAACCAGTTGCTGCACGGTGACTTCGGCACCTCGCTGGCCACCAACCAAAAGGTGCTGACCGAGTTTGCAGCGCTGTTCCCGGCCACCATCGAGCTGGCATTGGCCGGCATGTTGATCGCCGTGCTGCTGGGTCTGCCGGCCGGCGCAATCGCCGCCGCACGGCGTGGCACGGTGTTTGACCAGACGCTGATGGGCTTGTCGGTCACTGGTTATTCCATGCCCATCTTCTGGTGGGGCCTGCTGCTGATCATGTTTGTCGCCGAGCGCTGGGGCTTGACCCCGGTGTCAGGCCGCATCGACCTGATCAAGTACTACTTTGAGCCGGTCACTGGTTTCATGGTGATTGACGCTTGGCTGTCGGGCCAGGCCGGCGCGGTGAAAGACGCCCTGCACCACCTGGTGCTGCCGGCCATCGTGCTGGGCACCATCCCGCTGGCGGTGATTGCGCGCATGACCCGGTCGGCCATGCTGGAGGTGCTGGGTGACGATTACGTGCGCACCGCCCGCGCCAAAGGCCTGCCGGCCTGGCGGGTGGTGGGCCTGCATGCGCTGCGCAATGCGCTGATCCCGGTGGTCACCATCATCGGCCTGCAGGTGGGTGCGCTGATGGCCGGCGCGGTGCTCACCGAAACCATCTTCTCGTGGCCGGGAGTAGGCAAGTGGCTGATTGAATCGATCTCGCGCCGCGACTATCCGGCGCTGCAAGGGGGGGTGATGCTGATCTCGTCGGTGGTGATCGCCGTCAACCTGCTGGTGGACCTGACTTACGGGCTGATCAACCCCCGCATCCGTCATGGCTGAAGCCACCGCCGCCATCACAACAGCCGAGCCTGCCGGCCCGGCGCCTCTGCCACCAGCGCGCGCCTTCTGGGCCGCCTTCAAAGAGAACCGGGGTGCGGTGGCTGGTCTGGCGGTGGTGCTGGTGATCGTGCTGCTGGCCCTCTTTGCCGATGTGGTGGCGCCCTACAGCCCCACCGAGCAGTTCCGCGACGCGGTGCGCACACCGCCGATGTGGGTGACCGGCGGCTCATCCCGGTTCATCCTGGGCACCGACAGCCTGGGCCGCGACATGCTGACCCGGCTGGTGCATGGCGCCCGCATCTCGCTGTTCATCGGGCTGGCGGTGATGGGCGTGTC
>JAYVLI010000117.1:0-4110 GCA_043759535.1 Betaproteobacteria bacterium
GATCGCCGCCGGCTTCAGCTACCAGGTGGTCACCGGCCACAACGGCTGCCTGCAGATGGCGGTGACGGTGCACGGCAAGATGGGCCATGCGGCGGTGCCCGACACCGCGGTGGACGCGCTGCAAGCGGCAACGAAGATCCTCCATGCCTTGTACCAGCAGAACACCCTGTTCAACCAGGTCACGAGCCAGGTCAAGGGCATCACCCACCCCTACCTGAACGTGGGCCTGATCCAGGGCGGCACCAACACCAACGTGGTGCCGGGCAAGGTGGTGATCAAGCTCGACCGCCGCATGATCCCGGAAGAAAACCCGGCCGCCGTCGAAGCCGACATCCGCCGCCTGATTCTTGACGTAGCCGCCGCCTGCCCCGGCCTTCACGTGGACATCCAACGCCTGCTGCTGGCCGACGTGACGCAGGCCCTCCAGACCCACGCGGGCGCTCTGTTCGGTCAGTCCATCCCGGCGGTCGGCACGCCGCTGTACACCGACGCACGCCTGTACGCCGAGGCTGGCATTCCTGGTGTGATTTACGGCGCGGGGCCGCGCACGGTGCTCGAATCCAACGCCAAGCGGGCCGACGAGCACCTGGTGCTGAACGATCTGCGGCTGGCCACCAAGGTCATTGCCCGCACGCTGGCCGACCTGTTGCACTGACGTGGGCAGCTGCGGGTACGGTGGCATCCGGCAGCGGTTTTCACTGCTATTTTTATTAAAAGCACCTTTAGCCAGCGTATTTATTGACTGTAGCGCTATTAATTCAGGAGTACCTCAGGCGCGATTCAGCGCTGGCTGATCACAAAAACCGCTCCAGCAATTTGCGCGAACCGCGGTCCAGCGCGCCCATGTCGGGCACGCTGTACTGCACGCCCTGCCCGCCGGCAATCAGCAGCGTGCTGCGGCTCAGCCGGCGAATATCTTCCTCGCCCTTGAGCACAAACGAGGTGTCGCCCCGGTCGGTCTGCACCGTCCAGACGCTGGGCGTGCCAAAGCTGGACACGCTGACCAGCCGCGTGATCACCGGCACAAAATCCCGCAACGCCAGTTCTTCCTGCAGCAACGCCCGCAGCGCGGCGGGCATGGCCTGCAGGTCATCGACCCAGCCCACCTCATGCCCTTGGGCAGCGACCAGCGAGATGCCTTCATCGGGCGCGGCCAGCGGAAAAGCGCGCACCGGCACCACACCGCGGTGACGCGTGCCGTCGGCTGTTGTCAGCAGCAGCGCGCCGCTGGCCTCGCGGGTCAAGGTGAAATCATTCATGGCGTTCCCGTGGTTTGCGTGGCGTGCTGCGCCGTGTGTTCGAGTTGTGAAGTGGCCAGCGCGATCTGGCCCTGCAGCACATCGGTTGCAGCGACTTCGGACTCGCCATCTTCCAGCTGCACCTGCCGCGCCTGCGCTTCGTACAGCCGCCAGTACGCGCCCTGCCTGGCCATCAGCTCGTCGTGCGGGCCCACCTCCACCACTTGGCCCCGGTCCATCACCACCAGCCGGTCGGCCTTGCGCAGGGTCGACAAACGGTGCGCAATCGCAATCGTGGTGCGGCCCTGCACCAGGTTGTCCAATGCCTTCTGGATTTCCTTTTCCGTCTCGGTGTCCACCGACGAGGTGGCTTCGTCCAGGATCAAAATGCGCGGGTCAATCAACAATGCCCGCGCAATCGAAATCCGCTGGCGCTCCCCGCCCGACAGGCCCTGGCCCCGCTCGCCGACCAGCGAGTCATAGCCCTGCGGCAGCCGCAAAATAAATTCATGCGCGTGGGCGGCGCGGGCGGCGGCCACGATCTCCTGCCGCGTCGCGCCGGGCTGGCCGTAGGCGATGTTTTCGGCGATGGTGCCAAAGAACAAAAACGGTTCTTGCAGCACCAGGCCGATGTGGCGGCGGTAGTCGGCCACACCAAAGCGGCGGATGTCGGTGCCATCGACTTGAATCGAGCCTTCGGTCACATCGTAGAACCGGCACAGCAGGTTGACCAGTGTGCTTTTGCCCGACCCGCTGTGGCCCACCAGACCAATCATTTCGCCGGGCCGAATGTCCAGGTCCAGGCCGCGAATGACCGCGCGGTTGCCGTAGCGAAACCCCAGCGCCTTCATCTCGATACGGCCCTGCAGCGCGGTGATTTTCACGGGCTGTGTGGGGTCGGGCACATTGGAGACATGGTCCAGGATGTCAAAAATCCGCTTGGCTCCGGCGGCCGCTTTTTGCGTGACCGACACGATGCGGCTCATCGAATCCAGCCGCCCATAAAACCGGCCGATGTAGGCGATGAAGGCGGTCAGCACGCCCACGGTGATCTGTTGCCGGGAGATCAGCCAGATGCCGAACGCCCAGACCACCAGCAGACCAATTTCGGTCAGCAGCGACACGGTAGGCGTGAACAGCGACCAGGTTTTGTTGAGTTTGTCGTTGACCGCCAGGTTGAGCTGGTTGACGGCGCGAAAACGCTGGGTCTCACGCTTTTCCTGGGCAAAGGCCTTGACCACGCGGATGCCGGGAATCGTGTCGGCCAGCACATTGGTCACGTCGGACCAGACGCGGTCAATCTTCTCGAACCCGGTGCGCAGCTTGTCCCGCACGACGTGGATCATCCAAGCGATGAAGGGCAGCGGCAGCAGCGTGACCAGCGCCAGCCAGGGGTTGATCGACAACAGGATCGCGGCGGTCATCAGAATCATCAGCACGTCGGTGGCAAAGTCCAGCGCATGCAGGGACAAAAACACGCAGATGCGGTCGGTCTCGGAACCGATGCGGCTCATCAGGTCGCCGGTGCGTTTGGCGCCAAAGTAGTCGAGTGACAGGTCCAACAGGTGGTCGAACGTGGCGGTGCGCAGGTCCGCGCCAATGCGCTCGGACACCAGCGCCAGCAAATACGTACGCGCCCAGTTCAGCGCCCAGCCCAGCACGGCCGCACCCAGCAAGCCGCCCAGAATGGCAGCGACTTTCCAGGTTTCGATCTGCTGGCCGTTCTGGAACGGGATCAGCACCTCGTCCATCAGCGGAATCGTCAAATACGGCGGCACCAGCGTGGCAGCGGTGGACGCCAGCGTGAGCAAAAACCCGCTGAGCAGCTGGAACCGGTACGGCCGGGCAAAGCGCCACAGCCGCAACAGCACCCAGGTCGAGGGTGGAGTGTGGGCGGCCTGCGCGCAGACGGCACAGGCCTCACCGTCCGGCGGCAGCAAAGAGTCACATTCGGGACACAGGCCAGGCTCCCCTGCGGCGTTGGCAGGGGTTGCCGCAGTGGCAGCCAGGCTCGCCTGCTGCTGCACAAACAGCCGCACCAGCCGCAGCGCCTGCACATTGACCGCCAGGGTGAAGCGCCAGCTCGCCAGCCGCACCACCCCGTCGTGCAGGGCCAGCGTGCCCACGCCGGCGTGGTCCACATGGCTGAGCACCAGCGGCTCAGCGCCGGGCGTGCGCAAGGCCCAGCTGCGCCACACGCCATCCGCTGTGCGCGCCAGCAGGCGCTGCGGGGTCAGCACCAGCGCCTCGCGGGCAAATCTCAGTTGCCCGTCAAGGTCAACCACCAGTGTGTACAACACGTTCTCTTGGCTCGCCAGTTGTGCGGGCAGACCTGACAAAGCGGAGTCTGTGCCTGCCAGATCGGGGCGGGATGGATGGACCGGGGACGGGTGTTGCATGTAATTTTCAGTTAAGGGGCGCGCAATCAGGGCAATTTTCACCGAAGTCGCTCGCCATCTAGCAGCCAAGCCGCCCACACGCCGGCACATTCCCGGCGAAAATCACGCATTCGACTGCACCCGCCCGCCGACCTGCCCCTCACACCGCCACCCACGCCAAGCCACCCCACCATGAGCCACCACGACGCCATTGACCTGCTGCGCATCAACTACCTGCGCGGCCCCAACATCTGGACCTACCGTCCCGTGCTGGAGGTCTGGCTGGACCTGGGGGCGCTGGAAGACTTCCCCTCCAACCTGCTGCCCGGCTTCAATGACCGCCTGACCACCCTGCTGCCTGCCCTGCTGGAGCACCACTGCGGTGTGGGCGAGCGCGGCGGTTTCTTGCAACGCCTGAACGAAGGAACCTGGACCGGCCATGTGCTGGAGCATGTGGTGATCGAGCTGCTGAACCTGGCCGACATGCCCACCGG
>JAYVLI010000118.1:0-10791 GCA_043759535.1 Betaproteobacteria bacterium
GCTGTGGAAGGACTGCACCACCAAGGGTGCGGTGATCGGCGGTTTCCTGGGCCTGATCTCGTCGGTGGGCCTGACCATCGTGTCACCGTCGGTGTGGGAGGTCACGCTGGGCAACCCCAAGGGCTCGGCCTGGTTCCCCTACACCTCACCGGCGCTGTTCTCGATGACCATTGGCTTTGTCGGCATCTGGTTGTTCTCGGTGCTGGACCGCAGCCCGCAAGCCGCCAAGGAGCGGGCCTTGTTTGACGCCCAGCAAGTGCGCTCGGAGACCGGGCTGGGTGCCGCTGGCGCGTCTGGCCACTGAGTAGCCGCGCATGTGCTGGCCGTGTGCATTGCAAATCGTGTGGCCACTGCGACGCTTGCTTTGACGCGCGGTGGCGGCTGCGGCACAGTGGGATGATCCTGTCCCATGGAGCACCCCACGATGAAACCAAAACTGCGCACCGCGCTGCTGCTCTGCACCTGGCTGCTGGCCGGCCCCGGCAACGCGGCCACCGATGTGGCCAACTTGCGTGTGCAAGCCCTGGCCGCCACCTGCGCCAACTGCCACGGTAGCAACGGCCATGCGGTAGACGGCGGCGCACTGCCCGGCCTGGCCGGACTGCCCGCCAGCTACCTGGCCGAGCAACTGCAGGCCTTCAAGACGGGCCAGCGCACAGCCACGGTGATGCACCAGATCAGCCGTGGTTACAGCGACGCACAGTTGCAAGCGCTGGCCGCGTACTTTGCGGCCCAGCCCCGTTGAAGGCGGTCCAGCATGCTGCAACGCCGACACCTCATCACCGCCGCTGGCCTGGCTGGCCTGGGCGCATGTGCGTCTTCCAACCCACCGACGCCGCCCGCCCTGCCCGCCCGCACCCGGGTGGTGGTGATCGGTGGTGGTTTTGGCGGCGCCACTGCCGCCAAATACCTGCGGCTGTTTTCTGACCACCAATTGGAGGTGTTGCTGATCGAGCCCGACGCGGCCTTCATCAGCTGCCCCATCAGCAACCTCGTGCTGGGCGGCAGCCGCAGCCTGGCCGAATTGACCGTGCCCTACACCCGGCTGCAAAACGCCCACGGTGTGCGCCATGTGCGCGACACGGTGGCCCGCATCGACGCTGCGGCCAAGCAGGTCGTGTTGGCATCAGGCCCCACCATCGGCTATGACAAGCTGATCGTCTCGCCCGGGGTTGATTTGCAATTCGGCGCCATCGACGGCCTGCCGGCAGCCCACCAGGCCGGCATCGCCTTGCATGCATGGAAGGCCGGTGCTGAAACCACCGCACTGCGCCGCCAGCTGGAGGCCATGCCCGACGGTGGCGTTTTTGCCATCAGCATCCCCGAAGCGCCCTACCGCTGCCCGCCCGGACCGTATGAGCGGGCCAGCGTGATTGCGGCCTACTTCAAGGCCAACAAGCCCAGGTCCAAGGTGATCGTGCTGGACGCCAATCCGGATGTCACGTCCAAGCCCGCGCTGTTCAAAAAAGTCTGGGCCGACGACTACGCCGGCGTGCTTGAATACCGCCCGCTGCACAAGCTGCAGGCGGTGGACGGCCCAAACCGCACCCTGCGCTTTGAGCTGCACGACGATTTGCGGGCCGATGTCATCAACGTGCTGCCGCCGATGCGGGCCGGCGCCATCGCGCTGCAATCCGGCCTGGCCAACAGTGGTGGCGGGCGCTGGGCCGGGGTGGACTACCAAAGCTTCGAGTCCACCGCCCACCCCGACATCCACGTCATCGGCGACGCCATCCTGGCCGCACCGGCCATGCCCAAGAGTGGCCACATGGCCAACAACCATGCAAAAGTGGCCGCCGCCGCCGTGGTGGCCAGGCTGGCCGGCTGGGACATTGACCCCCAACCCATGCTGGCCAACACCTGCTACAGCTTTGTGGATGCGCTGCGGGTGGTGCATGTGGCCAGCGTGCATGCCTACGTGGCAGCCGAAAAAACCTACAAACCGGTGGCCGGTGCGGGGGGTTTATCGGCCGGGCCCACGCTGCAGGAGGGCCAGTACGCCTGGCACTGGGCCCGCACCATCTGGGCCGACATGCTGGCTTGAGGGGCGCGGCCAGCGTGGGCCGTGGTGCCCAGCGCCACGCTGCTAGCTGCGTACAGCGCCGTCCGCCATCAATACCTGGAAGCCGTGGGTGGCGTCACGCCCCAGTTGCGCCACCAGGCCGTACTCCCAATCCAGATAGGCCTGCATGGCGGCGGCCGGGGCGTCTGTGCCCTCATACGGCCGGCGGTAGCGCTGGGTGGGCAGGCCAAGCAACCCGGCGTCCATAGCAGCCTGCGGCAGGCCGTCCGCAGGGCTTGCCGCAGCCGGTGGTGACCACGGCCCGGACTGCAGCGATCCGGCGGGTGCTGCGTCCGTCAGCCAGCCCACTTGCCAGCCCATCTGGGCCAGCCAGTGCGCTGTCATGGCGGCGCGCACCCCATCGGCCTGGACACCGCCATCGTCCAGCACGATGTGCGCGCCGCGCACGGCGGCAAACACATCGGTCTCTTGCACCAGTTGGCCGCCCGGTGCGCTGCCAAAACCTGGCCTGTGGCCGGCGGCGTAATCCTCGGGCGTGCGCACGTCCCAGCGGTACAGGGTGCGGCTGGTATCGGCCACCCAGGCGGCCAGTTGGGTGTTGTCCAACCGCAAGGCGCCAGCGCGGTCGGCCAGGGCTTGGGCGGCCTGGGCTGCGGCGGCACGTGCCGCATCGCTGACAGGCCCGAAGCGGCGCTGCTGACCACGCTCCAGCACCTGCCCGGCCAGCAGCCAGCCGATGGTGCCGTTGCGCAGCGCCGCTACCGGGTTGGGGATGCCAGCGTTGACCAGTGACTGGGCGCCGATGATGCTGCGGGTGCGGCCAGCGCAATTCACGATCACCCGGGTGGTCGGGTTGGGCGCCAGGTCGCGCAAATGCAACACCAGCTCAGCCCCAGGCACACTGGTGCCGCTGGGGATGCTCATGGTCTGGTATTCCTCAAAGCGGCGGGCGTCCAGCACCACCACATCGGCGCCGCTGTCGATCAGCGCCTTGACGGCTTCTGCGGCAAGGGACGGCGTGTGCAGCACATGCGCCACCAGCTCGCCAAACGCCTTGCTGGGCACGTTGACATCGCGAAACAGCTCACCACCACTGTCGCGCCAGGCTTGCAGTCCGCTGCTTGTCTTGCCGGTCGCTGTCTTGCCGACAGGCCCGGCCAACAAATGCACCTGGCTGTAGCCCAAGGCCACCAGGGTGTGTGCGGCCGGCTCGGCCAGGCCCTCGCCGTCGTCATACAGCACGGCAGCGACATCCCGCCGGGGCAGCCGCCAGGGTGCGTCACGCAGGATGCGGCTGGGCGACAACTGCACTGCAAACAGCGGGTGTTGCATCGCAAACCGGTGCTCTTCGCGCACATCGATCAGCGCGATCTCGTGGCCAGCGCGCAGCATGGCGCGCACCGCTTCGGCAGTGAGGGTGGGCAAAGTGGTGTTCATCAGGCGGTGTCCTTGGAGCGGTCCCACAGGTTGGGCAACCAGGTGTTGCTGTAGCCCGAGACAAACGGCTTGCGGCTGCCATCCTCGGCATACACCCAGCGATGCACCGCGCCGATGTTGGCGCCGTAGACATGGACGCTGACGGACGTGCCGCCCGCCAGCGTATTGCTGACCTGGTGGATATCACCCAAAGTGGGCGACACCGCAGCCACCTGGCCAGGCAGCAGCGTCTCGGGCTGGCCTTGCGCCACCAGGCGGCCGGCCGCATCAAAGCCAAAGGGCTGGGCCGTCTCTTGGCCGCGCAGCATGCCGATCAAGCCCCACACGGTGTGGTCATGCACAGGCGTGCGCTGGCCCGGGCCCCAGACAAAGCTGACCACCGAAAAGCGCTCCAGCGGGTCGGCATGCAGAAGGTATTGGCGGTAGAACTGCGGGTCAGGCTGGGCCAGTGCATCGGGCAGCCAGGTGTCATGGGCCACCAGGCTGTCCAGCAGGGGCTGCAGCCGGGCCAGCAATGCGGGCTCGGGGCCAGCATCCCCCACAGCCTGGGTGGCGGCCACAACAAAATCACGCAGTGGTGAGGGGGTCAAGCGGTTCTCCATCGGTCAAGCCAGCGTGGCAGGCGGCAGTGTGCCTAGCGCACAGTACACAAGCTCCGGACACAAAAACGCCCCGTCTGGCGGGGCGTTTCAACAAGTATGGCTGCCAATTCCTGGAGGCGCGACCCGGAGTCGAACCGGGCTAGACGGATTTGCAATCCGTTGCATAACCGATTTGCTATCGCGCCAGCATCTCGTTTGCCCAAGTGGCAATTCAGCGGCTAATACCGTCAACCAAGCTAAATCATCCGCCTTGACAAAAACGGGAAGCTTAGTGCTTCCCGTTTTGAATTTGGAGCGGGAGAAGAGTCTCGAACTCTCGACCTCAACCTTGGCAAGGTTGCGCTCTACCAACTGAGCTACTCCCGCATATCCGCCGCTTTGGATCTATCTGCTATCAGCTTCTTCGGCTGATTCGCTGCCTGACATTTGCTAAGCGAAGACCAAAATTCTATACCGGATTTTGAGCCTAGCGCAAGCCCTGCTGCTGAAAATTCAATGCGGCAGTGCATCAGCGGCGCCAGCAGCCGGACTCACGTCCGACTTCTGCGCTTCCACCTTGGCCACCACGGGTTCATCGTCCGGCAGTGGCACAGGCATCGCCTCCAGCGCCAACTCCAACACCTGGTCAATCCAGCGCACCGGCACGATTTCCAGATGGTTCTTGACGTTCTCCGGGATGTCCTGCAAGTCCTTGACGTTTTCTTCCGGGATCAATACCGTGGTAATGCCTCCTCGGTGCGCCGCCAACAGCTTTTCCTTCAGTCCGCCGATGGCGGTCACTTCGCCGCGCAGCGTGATTTCACCCGTCATCGCCACTCCGGCCTTGACCGGAATATTGGTCAGTGCAGAAACAAAAGCCAGCGTCATCGCTGCACCGGCGCTAGGGCCGTCTTTGGGCGTGGCGCCATCCGGCACGTGGATATGCACATCGCGCTTCTCAAACGCCTCGTCCTTGATGCCAAGCCTGCGGGCGCGGCTGCGCACCACTGTGCGGGCAGCCTCCACTGACTCCTTCATCACGTCGCCCAATGAGCCGGTGCGGATGATGTTGCCCTTGCCCGGCATGGCTGTGGCTTCGATGGTGAGCAAATCACCACCCACCTCGGTCCACGCCAAACCGACCACCTGGCCCACCTGGTTCTTCTTCTCGGCGCGGCCAAAATCAAACTTGCGCACACCCAGAAAATCATTCAGGTTTTCATCCGTCACCACCACCTTGCCGGTGACCTTCTTGAGCTGGATGCTCTTGACAGTCTTGCGGCAAATCTTGGAGATCTCACGCTCCAGCGACCGCACCCCCGCCTCGCGGGTGTAGTAACGGATGATCCCGCGGATGGCCGCTTCGGTGATCTCCATCTCTTCCGGTTTCACGCCGTTGTTCTTGGCCTGTTTCGGATTGAGATAACGCTGGGCGATGTTGACCTTTTCATCCTCGGTGTAGCCCGCCAGGCGGATGACTTCCATCCGGTCCAGCAGGGCCGGCGGGATGTTCATCGAGTTGGAGGTGGCAATGAACATCACGTCCGACAGGTCAAAATCAACCTCGACATAGTGGTCACTGAAGGTGTGGTTTTGCTCCGGGTCCAGCACTTCCAGCAGGGCCGACGACGGATCACCCCGGAAGTCCATGCCCAGCTTGTCGATCTCATCCAGCAGGAACAGCGGATTGCGCACGCCCACCTTGGTCAGGCTCTGCAGCACCTTGCCCGGCATTGAGCCGATGTAAGTGCGGCGGTGACCACGGATCTCGGCCTCGTCACGCACACCGCCCAGGGCCATGCGCACAAACTTGCGGCCGGTGGCCCGCGCCACGCTCTGGCCCAGGCTGGTTTTGCCCACGCCCGGAGGGCCCACCAGACACAGGATGGGTGCCTTGACCTTGTCCACGCGTTGTTGCACCGCGAGGTATTCAAGAATGCGTTCTTTGACCTTGTCCAGGCCATAGTGGTCTTCATTGAGCACGGCTTCAGCCAGCGGCAAGTCGTGCTTGACCTTGCTTTTCTTGGCCCAGGGCAGGCCGATGAGCGTGTCGATGAAGTTGCGCACCACCGTGGCTTCGGCCGACATCGGTGACATCAGCTTCAGCTTTTTCAGCTCGCTGTCGGCCTTTTTGCGGGCCTCTTTGGACATCTTGGCGGCTTCGATCTTTTTCTCAAGCTCTTCAAGATCGGCGCCCTCCTCGCCATCACCCAACTCCTTCTGGATGGCCTTGACCTGCTCGTTCAGGTAGTACTCGCGCTGGCTTTTTTCCATCTGTCGCTTAACGCGGCCACGGATTCGCTTTTCCACCTGCAGGATGTCAACTTCGTGCTCCAGCAGCTCCAGCAGCTTCTCCAGGCGCTTGGCAACCACGAACAAATCCAGCACCGATTGTTTGGCTTCCAGCTTGAGCGGCAGGTGGGCGGCGATGGTGTCGGCCAGACGGCCCGGGTCATCAATGCCGGCGATGCTGGTGAGAATCTCGGGCGGGATCTTTTTGTTCAGCTTGACGTACTGGTCAAACTGCTGCGTCACGGCGCGGCGCAGGGCTTCTACCTCGGGTGAGGGTTCACCCACTGGCTGCACTGGCACCACTTCAGCAGTGAAGTGTTCAGCCGTCTCGTGGATGGCGCGGGTCTCGGCGCGCTGCACGCCTTCCACCAGCACTTTGACCGTCCCGTCAGGCAGTTTCAGCATCTGCAAGATGCTGGAGACACAGCCGATCTCAAACATGTCCTCAGGCTTGGGCTCGTCTTTGCCGGCGGCTTTTTGGGCCACCAGCATGATCTGCCGGCCAGCTTCCATTGCGGCCTCTAGCGCCTTGATGGACTTGGGGCGGCCAACAAACAACGGAATGACCATGTGCGGAAACACGACCACGTCACGCAGCGGCAACAACGGCAGCGTGATCGGGTCAGCGGGCAATACAGGGTGACCAGACATGGGGACCTCTCTTTCTCAAACCGACTTGGGGTCTGAGCAGGCGAATGCAAGTGTGGGGGGCGGCCGGTTGTCAAGCACCCAAAGGTGCTGCAGCGGTCGGGCTGAACTGACAGCCTGGGCAGACGGCCAGCGCTCAGGCGCTGGCTTTGTGCTCGCGGTACACCAGCAGGGGCTTGGCACCCTCTTCGACAATATGCTCGTCGATCACCACCTTGGCCACCCCGTCCATCGTGGGCAGGTCAAACATGGTGTCGATCAATGCGTTCTCCATGATGGACCGCAGGCCACGCGCACCAGTCTTGCGCTTGAGCGCCTTGCGGGCTATTGCCGTCAGCGCCGAGGGGCGCACTTCCAGCTCAACCCCGTCCATGCCAAACAGCTTTTGGTACTGCTTGACCAGCGCGTTGCGCGGCTCGGTGAGGATTTGCACCATCGCGCTTTCGGTCAGCTCCCCCAAGGTGGCCACCACCGGCAAACGGCCTACCAGTTCGGGGATCAGGCCGAACTTGATCAAGTCTTCGGGCTCGGCCTCACGGAACAGGTCGGCGGCACGTTTCTCGGTCTTGCTGTGCACCGATGCGGCAAAGCCGATGCCTGATTTCTCAGTCCGGTTCTGGATGACTTTTTCCAGCCCATCAAACGCACCACCGCAAATGAACAGGATGTTGGTGGTGTCGATCTGCAGAAAGTCTTGGTTCGGGTGCTTGCGCCCGCCCTGCGGTGGCACGCTGGCCATTGTGCCCTCCACCAGTTTGAGCAGGGCTTGTTGCACACCCTCGCCCGACACATCGCGGGTGATGCTGGGGTTATCGGCTTTGCGGCTGATCTTGTCGATTTCGTCGATGTAGACGATGCCGCGCTGGGCCCGCTCGACGTCGTAATTGCAGTTCTGCAGCAGCTTCTGGATGATGTTTTCAACGTCCTCACCCACATAACCGGCTTCGGTCAATGTGGTGGCATCGGCGATCACAAACGGCACGTTCAGCAGCTTGGCGAGTGTTTGCGCCAGCAAGGTCTTGCCCGAGCCGGTGGGGCCGATCAGCAGGATGTTGCTCTTGGTCAACTCCACCTCGTCGGACTTGGGGCCGGCAATGAATTTAAGCCGTTTGTAGTGGTTGTAAACCGCTACCGACAAAGTGCGCTTGGCCGACTCTTGGCCAATCACATAGTTGTCGAGTGTGTTCTTGATTTCGATGGGGACCGGCAAGTCGGACTTGGCGGCCTTGGCGCCAACACCCTCAGCGGGCGCCTCATCGCGGATGATGTCGTTGCACAACTCAATGCACTCATCGCAGATAAACACCGATGGACCGGCAATGAGTTTTTTGACCTCGTGCTGGCTCTTGCCGCAAAAGCTGCAGTAGAGAACTTTTTCGCCGGAGGCGCCCTTCTTGTCGGCCATGTGTGTGCTTGTGCAGTGCGTGTGCTGTGGAGGGCGGAAAGGTCAGAACAATGATAGAGCAAGGCAATTGGCAGCAAAAACCTGCCTGACTTGGCATGACACGGCAGAGCCTGCAGCAGCAGGCGGTGCCTTAGCCGCGCTTGGCAATCACCTGGTCAATCAGACCATAGGTTTTGGCCTCTTCGGGCGACATGTAGTAGTCACGCTCCATGTCGTTGGCGATCTTTTCGTAGGTCTGGCCGGTGCGGTCAGCGTACAGGCGGTTGAGCTGCTCGCGGGTCTTGAGAATCTCTCGCGCGGTGATCTCGATGTCCGTGGCCTGGCCCTGCGCACCGCCCGACGGCTGGTGAATCATGATCTTGGCGTTGGGCAGCGCAATGCGCTTGCCCTTGGCGCCGGCCATCAACAAAAACGAGCCCATGCTGGCGGCCATGCCCATGCACAGCGTGGACACATCGGGCTTGATGAAGTTCATCGTGTCGAAAATCGACAGGCCCGCACTCACACTGCCACCGGGTGAGTTGATGTAGAGAAAGATGTCCTTGTCGGGGTTCTCGCTTTCGAGAAACAACATCTGCGCCACCACCAGATTGGCTGTCATGTCATTGACCGGACCGACCAGGAAAACAATGCGCTCACGCAACAGGCGGCTGTAGATGTCGTAGGCGCGCTCACCACGGCCGGATTGCTCGATAACGATGGGCACCATGCCCAGAGATTGCGTGTCCAGTGCGCTCATGAAAGTCCTAGAAGAAAGTTCTTCGCTGATTATGACCCCCTGACCGGGGGCCTGCAGGCGATGAAAAACGGGGCGCCGACCGGTCAGTCGTGCGCCCCGAAAAACGGTCAAGCCGGCTGTTAGCAGGCTTTGCAAGACGGTGTGTGGCGGCGCACTTGCATCCGCCAGCGGTTTGGCCGCAATCAGGCGGTCATCAGGTCATCAAACGGCAAAACCTTGTCGTTGAGCTTGACCAGACCCAGCACATGCTGGGTCACGTTGGTCTCGATGACCACCGCTTCAACCTCGGCCATGCGCTGGCGGTCAGACAGGTACCAGCGCATCACATCAGACGGTTTTTCGTAGCTTTGCGCCAGCTCTTCGATGTGGGCTTGCAGTTGCTCGGGCTTGGCCTGCAGATTGTGGCTGCGCACCAGCTCGGCCACCACCAGACCCAAGCGCACACGCCGCTCGGCTTGGGGCTGGAACAGCTCGGAAGGGATGGGCGCCTTGTCAGCGTCCTTGATGCCGCGGTTCTTGAGGTCTTCGCGGGCGCCGGCCACCAGGCGCTCCAGTTCGCTGTCGACCAGGACCTTTGGCACGTCCAACTCGGCCACTTTGACCAGGGCGTCCATCGCGGCGGCCTTGTTGCGGGCCAGCACGCGGAACTTGACTTCACGCTCCAGGTTCTTCTTGACGTCAGCGCGCAGGCCGTCGGTCGTGCCGTCGGCAATGCCCAGCGACTTGATGAAGGGCTCGTCCAGCGCCGGCAGATGCTGCGCTTCGATCTTCTTCATCGTGACCAGGAAATCAGCCTCTTTGCCGGCCACGTCCTTGCCGTGGTAGTCGGCCGGGAACTGCAGCGGGAAGGTCTTGCTGTCGCCCACCTTCATGCCACGCACGGCCTTGTCAAATTGCTCCAACATCTGGCCTTCACCGATGAGGAACTGGAAGGCCTCGGCCTTGCCACCCTCAAACGGTTCGCCGTCGATCTTGCCTTCAAAGTCGATGCTGACGCGATCGGTTTCAGCAGCACCTTCGACCGCCGGCCGCTGGGCAAAGGTGCGGCGCTGCTTGCGCAGGATGTCGACCGTGCGGTCGATCGCCGCATCAGTCACTTCGCTACTGACGTGATCCACTTCAACAGCGGCCAGGTCCCCCAGCTTGACCTCGGGGTAAATCTCGAAGGTGGCGTCAAACGCCAATTGGCCTTCGGGTGCGTCATCCTTGGGCGTGACACGCGGGGTGCCAGCCACGCGCAATTGGGCCTCGTTGGCGGCGCTGGAAAACGCCTGGCCCAGCTTGTCGTTCATGACCTCGTTTTGCACCGAATAACCGTAGCGCTGCGCCACCACCGACATTGGCACCTTGCCGGGCCGGAAGCCATCGGCCTTGACCGTGCGCGACAGCTTCTTGAGCCGGGTCTCGATTTCAGCGTTCAGGTCGGTGGCCGGGATCAGCAGGGTGATGCGGCGTTCGAGCTTTTCGAGGGTTTCAACAGTCACAGCCATGATGGGACTCACAAAAAAAGGGTCTGGTGCGCGGGGCCGGACTCGAACCGGCACGCCCGTGACGGCGTCAGGACCTAAACCTGGTGCGTCTACCAATTTCGCCACCCGCGCGGTTGTCTCGCCTGGGGCCTTGCCATCTGCCGGGGGGCAAATGCCTGGGCGACAGGGCCTGGAAT
>JAYVLI010000119.1:0-14297 GCA_043759535.1 Betaproteobacteria bacterium
CCGGTGGCGCCCAACTGGTGGCATATCGAAACCATCTCCAGCAAGCTGGGCAAGCGCAAGCTGCGTGAGGTGCTGGGTGTGTTTGTCGAGCAGCTTGAATTGGACAACGCCCACTTTGCCGTGGCCGAGCTGCAGCAGATGCTGGAGATTGCGGCCCAGCTGGACGAGCGCGCCGCGCCTTTAAGCCTGCGGGAGCGCTTCATCTACGCCCAAGCCCCGGTGGACACCCGCACCGACCAGTTGATGCAGCAGTTTTTGGGCTGGACCGAGCGCCACGCCTGGGACGGCCAGGCCGGTGAGCCCAGCTTCTTGTTTGACGTGGACGAGCACAGCCGGCTGGACCGCATGGAGCAAGCCCTGCGCGCCTGCACCCTGTGGTTGTGGCTGGACCAACGTTTCCCGGGTGTGTTTGGCCATCTGGACGCCGTGGTGGCGCTGCGCGAGCGGCTGAACGACGGCATTGCCGGCCAACTGCGCGCCCGCCGCCCACTGTGGCAAGCCCGCACCGGCCGGCCGGGTGGTGCGCGGCCGCCGGGTGGGCGCGGCCGGCGTTAAGCCCGGCGCATTTGGGCATTTGGGCATTCAGGCATTTAGGCATTCGGGCATTCAGGCATTTGGGCCGCCCAGCCCATCACACCGGGCGCCCCAACATGCGGGCCAGCATGCCGGTCAGGTCATGAAAATCAGCGCCGTGGGCCCGCACGCTGGCGCGTGACATCGGCTGCAGCACGGGCTTGTCGGCCAGGCCTGTTGCGCGGGCTGCGCGGGCCTGCACAACGGTTGCAGGTGTTGCCACCACGCGCGGCGTGCTGGCGCTGAGAAACCCATTGAAGGATGGCGACGCCGCCACCCGGTCACTGAAAAACGGTGGGCCGCTGGGGCAAAACCGCGCCAGGATGGTTTTGAGGATGGCGCAGTGGTCCAGCGTCAGATCCGGGCCCTTGCCGGCAGGCACCCATGGCGAGACCACAAACATCGGCACACGCACACCGTAGGGTGTCAAGACGGCGGGTTTGGTGGTGGCCTGGCGCAAGTCCGCCACCGGCGGCACCACATGGTCATAAAAACCGCCGTGTTCGTCGTAGGTGATCAGCAGCAGCGTTTTTGCCCAGACGGCCGGGTTGGATTGCAGCGTGGTGTAGACCTGCTGCAAAAACGCCTGGCCGGCGGCCATGTCGGCCACCGGGTGGTCATCGTTGGGCGGGAAATGGTGCATGGCCGGCTCAATCACGGTGAGCGCCGGCAAGTTGCCCGCCGCCACATCGGCCGCCAGGCGGCTGATGGGCACGATGTGGGTGGTGTCGGTGGCATAACGCGCAAACATGCGCAGCATGGTGACCGACGGAAACGACTCATACACCCGCCAGCCCACACCACGCCGGCTGAGCAGGTCGTAAATGGTGGTGGCGCGTGAGAGCTGAAAGTTGTCGGCGTGGTTGTTGTCGGTGATGGCCTCACCGTTGCGGTCAAACTGCACATCACCCGTCAGCGAGAACATGCGGTTGGGCAGGGTGGGGCCGGCATGGGCGCAAAAGTAGCGCTCGCTCCAGGCGTAATGTTGCGTCAGGTGGCGGTAAAACGGCAGGTCGATGCCATCGTAATAACCCAGCACGTCTTGGCTGACACATTGCGGGTGGCCGGCGCATTTGGGCGCAAAGTTCTCGACAAAACCTTGCGCGCTGTTGATCACGCGGCCGTCTGGCAGGGTCAGGCGCACAGCCAATTGCTGCTGCACATCGGCCAGGTGGTGGCCTACGGCCACCGGAAACTGGGTCTTCACCAGCAAGCCCGATTCGCGCAGCGGCCTGGGGGCAAAGCCCACACCGGCCAGCGCGTCGACCACGGCTTTGGACAAACCGTCCGAGTCGGCCAGGCCACCCGGCCTGGCCAGGTGGCCCAGCACCTGGTCAAACGACCGGTTTTCCATCATCACCACCACGATGTGGTCGATCTTGGCCAGGTTGTCAGCGGCCCAGGTGTTGGCGCTGCGGGGTGGCACCACCTTCCATTTGCCCAGGCCCATGTCCACCACACTGCGGCCGGCCAGGCCGGTGTAGCCGGGCGTGGGTTGCAGGTCGGGCTCCAGCGGCGCCACATACTCGAACAGCATGTCGTTGCCGTCTTTGCGGATGGCGCGGTAGGTCACATCGGTGCCCACGTACACCGCAAAGAGGCGGGGCGCTTGTTGCATGGCGCGGTCCAGTGCGCTTTGCACACCGCTGCGCAGCTTCAGGTTGATCTCGCGCTCCAGCACTTCGGTCAGCCCCACCAGGCCCAGTGCCAGCAAGCCGAAGGTCAACACGCCGGCGGCCACCGCAGCGGTCCAGTGGATGTCGATGTCCACCACCGAGCTGGGCAGCCAGATGTCGGCCGTGATGCTGCCGCTGGGGCCGATGCGCAGGCCCACTTCGGCGTCCAGGCGGTTGTCCCGCAGGGTGGCGGTTGCCAGGGTAAAACCGCCCAGCCGCACCAGCACCTGGCCCACGGTAGTGGCCTGCACCCGCAAGGCCGGCCCGGGCGGCACCAGCTGCTGACTCGGGCCCAGCGTGATGTTCAACGTGCGCAGCTTGACGCTGTTGACGATGGCGCGCAGGCCGTGGCCGATGTCCTCAGCGCTGTCGGCCACGGTGTAGGGCACCTGGGCGCGGATGTCGGGATGCTGGGTGTCAACGCCGGGGTCTTGCGGGTTGGCGGCAATCAGCGGGTCCAGCAGGCCGTGCATGTCCATCAGCTCGGCACTGGTGTTGTCCAGCACCGTCAGCCGCGCCTGGATGCGGCGGTTGCGGTTGTCACCTTGCAGCGCCCACTTCTCGCCGTTCGGCCCCAGCAGCGCATTGATGCGGCTTTGCAGCACGCTGGTGGTCAGGCGTGCGGTGGCAATCACCTCCGCGCCGACCACGGTGGTGGTGCTGGCCGGCACGCTGGTGGTCACCTCCAGCGTCCAGGGCAAGACCTGGCTGTTGGCGCCGCGTGAGCGGCCCAGCGTGGCCAGTGACACCTCAAACTGCAGGCTGCCCCGGTTGCTGCTGGCCACCATGCTGCCGGCCGGATCAAGCAAGCGCAGCGTGCCTTGCCAGGGCCGGTCAGGGCGCAGCGGGTTGGGCACGCCGGTCTGGCTGCGCACAGCGGCGCGCAACTGGCCCACACGCCACAAGTCCACCACAAAACGCTGGGTGCTGCGGCCAGTCACCACCGCCTCCACCAGCGGCGCGGCGCTGGTGGAGGCCACCGTTTCGTCCAGCGTGATGGCCAGCAGATTGCGCTGCACGGCGATGGCGCTGCCGGACTCGGCGCTGACGAACCGGGGGCTGCGCCCGGTGACGGTGTACGACCACTGGCCCTGCGTGACGCCGCGCAGGTCGCGCCAGCGGGCCAGGTCAGCGGTGGTCACCACCGGGTTGGTGAAGGGCTGGCCGTCGGGGGTTTTGAGCGTCAGCGTGAGCGCCAGGTTGCGTGGGGGGGTGCTGGCACCCGGTGCTGCGGCCGGCCTGGTCGGCCCAGCTTGACTTTGGTCCCGCACGGCATACACCAGCAACTGGGTGAAGCGCAGCACCCCTGGGTGGGTGATGCTGAAGCTGCCGCTGTCGGCCACCACCAGTGCATCACCCCGGCTGTTGCTGTCCATCTGCACCGGCATGCTGCGGGCGGCGACCAGGGTGTGGTGCAAAACATAAGGCATGGCAGCGTGTTTCCGGGGGGATGGCGCCGGTTTTGGCGCGTCGCCACGCTAGGTTGGGCCGCCGTGCAGGTCAACCCTTGTCGGGGTGAGGCGGTTTGCCACCCGCTTGCCGGGCCGGCGTAAGCTGAGCATTTGCCACCCCACGGGTGCAGGAGCCCGCCATGACCGCCACCCTGCTGCGCCGCTTGCCGATGTGCTTGCTGAGCTGTCTGCTGACCTGCCTGCTGACCCCCTGGCTCAGCGGCTGCGCCACCCTCGGTCCACCACCGGTGGCTCCGCTGCTGCAAGACGCGCTGTTTGGCCATCCACCACGCCCGGCTGAGGCCGACCAGCCGCTGTTGCTGGACGACGCCATGCGCACCTATCTGAACCAGCAGTTGGCCAGCGGTGTCCTGCGCCGTGGCCAGCCCCGCATGCTGACTGAGGCGCTGTACCGCGGCAGCGCGCTGCAACTGCAGTACGACACCAGCTACACCCGCACCGCAGCGCAGGCCTTTGCTGACCGTGCTGGCAACTGCCTGTCGCTGGTGCTGATGACGGCGGCGTTTGCCAACGCACTGGGGTTGGAGGTGACTTTTCAGAGCGCCCACATCGACGATGTGTTCAGCCGCAGTGGCAGGTTGATCATGCGCAGTGGCCACGTCAACCTGGTGTTGGGGCAACGCCCCAGCAGTGTGGGCTCGATGGCCTTGTCGGGTGGGCACGGTGCCCAGCGCTTGCAGGTGGACTTTGCGCCGCCCGATGCCCTGCTCGGCTTGCGCAGCCAGCCCATTACCCAGGCCACCGTGTTGGCCATGTTCATGAACAACCGCGCCGCTGAGGCGCTGCTGCGCCAGCGGCCCGCTGAAGCCTATGCCTGGGTGCGTGAATCGCTGCACCACGACGCGGGCTTTTGGCCGGCTTTCAACACCCTGGGTGTGGTCTACCAGCAGGCCGGCCATCTGGCGCAGGCCGCTGCGGCATATGAGCAAGTGCTGGCGCGTGATGACCACCAACTGGCCGCCATGGCCAACCTGGTGCAGGTGCTGCAAGCCCAGGGCCGCCATCTGGATGCCGACCGGTGGGCCCAGCGTCACCGCCAACTGGAGCCTGCGGCGCTGCCGCTGTAGGCGCTGTAGGCACAGTGGCGGCAGTTGCAACACGCGCCCGGCCTTCAGCGGCTGTGCAGCGTCATGTGGGCCAGTGGTGATGCGGTGCTGACCCCCGGCGTGCAGGGCGGCGCAGTGCGGGCATCGGCCATCGCCGGGTCCAGCCCCGGGTCGGCAGGCTGGCGCCGCATGGCCACGCCCACCGTCAAAATGTCGATCATCAGCAGGTGCAGGATGCGGCTGAGCATGGGCACCTGGGTGGTGGTGTCTTCCACATGGTCCACCGCCAGCACCGTGTCGGCCTTGCGTGCCAGCGGGCTTTGGCTGGCGGTGATGGCCACCACCGCCGCGCCGCGTGCGCGGGCGGTGTCGGCCAGTGCCAGCAACTCGGGCAGGCGGCCGGCGCTGCTGATGATCACCGCCACATCACCCGGTTTGAGCAGCGCCACCGACAGCGCCTGCAGCCGCGGGTCGGTGGTGGCGCCGGCCGGAATGCCAAAGCGCAAGAACTTGAACAGCGCGTCTTGCGCCACCCCGCCGTATTGGCCCACGGTATAAAACTCGACCCGGTTGGCAGCGGCCAGCAGCGCCACGGTGCGGTCAATCATGTCGCGGTTCAGTGTGCTGCGCGCCTGCAAAATAGCCGACGCGGTATTGCCCAGCACCTTGGTACCCAGCTCCACCATCGAGTCGCTGTGGGTCACCTGCACATGGGTGATGGGCACGGTGCCGGTCAGGCCAGAGGCCAGGCGCAGCTTGAAATCACTCAAGCCTTCGCAGCCGAGTGACCGGCAAAAGCGGATCACCGTGGGCTGGCTGACCTGCGCGGCGCGTGCAATCTCCACAATCGGCTGGCTGAGCACCGCGCGCGGATGCGCCAGCACCTGGTCTGCCACCCGCAGCTCAGCCGGCGACAGCGCATTGCGGGCCCGCCGGATCTGCGTGAGGATGGCCGAGCCCGGCGCGGTTTTAAGGGCCTGCAACTGCGCGTCCAGGATGGCCGAGGTGCCGGTGAAGGTGGACTGTTCTGCGTTGATCACAAACGTGGGAATGGCCGCCAGGTAGCCTGAAAACCGGCCCTTGTCCTCAAACCGGGCGCGGAAGGGTGATTGGTCAAACGCCCCACCCAGCCGCGGCACGATAGCCCCGCCGATGTAGATGCCACCAGACGCGCCCAAGGTCACCGCCAGGTTGGCCGCCGCTGTGCCCAGCACGGCGCAAAACACGGCCACCGTCTCGCTGCACAAGGCGTCGGTGCCGGCCAGCGCGCGGCGGGTGATCTCGGGGGCGTCCAGGTCTTGCGCCAACACACCGGCATGGGCGGCCAGCGCCCGGTGCATCAGCGCCAGGCCGGCGCCAGACAGCAGGCGCTCAAATGAGACATGGTCAAAGTGCTGCAGGGCGTGGCGCAACACCGCAATCTCGCGCTCGTCACGCGGTGAAAAACTGGCGTGGCCGCCCTCTGAGCCGAGTGACACCCAACTGTCACCGGCCGGGATCAGGCCCGAAACACCCAGCCCGGTGCCAGCGCCAATCAGCCCGATCACGCTTTTGGCCACCGCCTGGCCGCCACCCACCTGGTGCCGCTCATTGCTGGCCAGGCGTGGCAGCGACATGGCCAGCGCGGTGAAATCATTGACCACCACCAGCGTGTCCAGCTTGAGCTGCTGGCGCGCTTGCTCGATAGAGAACACCCAGTGGTAGTTGGTCATGCGCACCTGGTCACCCTCCACCGGGTTGGCAATCGCCACCGCCGCATGCGCTACTTGCTGGGCGGCCGGCAGGCGGTGCAGGTAAGCACGCACGGCGGCCTGGAAATCAGCATGGTCAGCGCAGCGCAACGAGGCCGGGGCGGTGAAGCGGCCCGGCCCGGTTTCCAGCGCAAAACGCGCAAACGTGCTGCCGATGTCGGCGATCAGGCGGGGGCTGTCGAATAACGCCATGGCGGGGTGACGCAGAAGTTGACGCAGGGCTTGCGCCCGGAGCGGCCGGGCTGGCTGAACGGCCGCCGCTGGGCCAGCGGGGGTAGCGCTGGTGCATCAATTCAGTATTGCACAATGTGTAAGTTGACTACACGGCCAGGCTGTTGCCAGCGTGGTCAGGCGCCCAAAAGCAGCCTTTGCCGCAGCCTGGCTGCAGACCACCAGACTGCTGGATGGCAGGGATTGATTTGTCGGCAGTCGGTGTGTAGTTTCGCTACCTATTCTGGCGGTGCAGCGGCTGGCAGCGGGGCCAGGCCCGTGGCTTGCTCATCGCCGTGTTGTCCAACCGTTTTTTGCAAGCGCGACACCGTGACCACACGCCCAACCCCATCCACCAGCAATCTGACCCACCCCACCAGCTTTCCGCGCCTGGTGGCTGACATTGGTGGCACCAACGCCCGCTTTGGCTGGATTGCCGCGCCGGGCGCCGCAGTGGCCCAGGTGCAAAAGCTGGCGGTGCCTGACTTTGCCGGCCCGGCCGAGGCCGCACAGGCTTACTTGACGGGGTTGGCCGGCGCGTTGGCCGCGCAAGGCCAGGCCTACCAGGCGCCACGCCAGGCCGCGTTTGCGGTGGCCACGGCGGTGGGCGGTGACCGCATCAACTTCACCAACAGCCACTGGGACTTTTCTCGTGCGGCGGTGCAGGCCACGCTGGGCCTGGACGGGTTGTTGATGCTCAATGACTTTGAGTCATTGGCGCTGTCCCTGCCCCGGCTCGGCGACCAGCAGTTGCGCCGCCACGCTGTGCCACCGGCTGCGGCTGAGGCAGCCGCAGCCAACACGCCCGGCCGGCTGCTGGCCGTGGTGGGCCCCGGCACCGGCCTGGGCGTGGGCGCGGTGGTGGCCACCCGCAGCGGCTGGGTGGCTTTGCCGGGCGAGGGGGGGCACGCCACGCTGGCCCCGGCCGATGACCTGGAAAGCGCGGTGCTGGCCGCCGCGCGGCGCCACCATGCGCATGTCTCGGCGGAGCGCTTGTTGTCCGGCATTGGCCTGCCGCTGCTGCACCAGGCGCTGGGGCAGGTGTTGGGCCAAGCGCCGGGCACCACACCGGCAGCGCTGAGCGCAGCGCAAATCATCGCCACCGGTGAGGACGGCAGCAACCCGCTGTGCAGCCAGACGCTGGACCTGTTCTGCGCGCTGCTGGGCGGTTTTGCCGGCAATGTGGCGCTCACCCTGGGTGCGCGGGGCGGGCTGTTCATCGGCGGTGGCATCGTGCCGCGGTTTGAGGCGCGCTTTTTTGCGTCGGCCTTCCGTGCGCGTTTTGAGGCCAAGGGGCGCTTTGGCAGCTACTTGGCGGCCATCCCCACCGCGTTGATCACCGACACCTTGGTGGCGCTCAGCGGTGCGGCCTTGGCCATTGAGCAGCAGGTGGCGCTGGCTGACGGTTGAAGGCGAACCTGGGAATGCCGATGCTGCCGCTGGGCCAGGCCCCGCCCGGCTGGCAACCCTGATCAGGCTATGCTGTGCTGACGTTTTTGGTGCAAAGCCCCGCATGAGCCGATGTTCCCGCCGCCACTTGCTGCAGTGTCTGCCCTCACTGACAGCGCTCACCACCACGGTGTGCTGGGCCGGTGCTGAGCCGGCCACGGCCTGCGGCAATACCGCGCCACCCGCCTACCCGGCTGCTGACAAACCCGCCTTGGTGCAGTCGTGGTTGCAAGGCGGCCGGCAAGACGGCCCTGCGCCCGACTGCAGTGGCTTGCGCGGCCGCGACTTTGAGCTGCTGGTGCGGGTGACAGCCAGCTTCCACGCCCCGGGCGATCTGGACACCTTGCTGGCGCGCTGCGGCGCAGTGTCGGCCTTGAAGGGCGCCACCTACTGGTCGTTCACTGACCAAAAACGGCTGGTGCTGTTCCGCGAGGCGTTTGCGGTCGACGCGCCCGCCACCGCCAAACCGCGCGCCGACTTCAGCCCGGCCGAGCTGCGCAGCGGCGCCGAGATGGTGTTTGTCCACAGCGACAACCGCTCGTCCCACCTGGCGCCCTACAGCATGCGGCTGGCCGCAGCCAGTGCCGACAGCTTCACGCTGCAGGTGGAGAACCTGGCCGACATGCGCATGTTTGGCCTGCTGCTGGTGGCAGCCCGAGAAACCCAGTGGGCCGTGAGCGTGGAGCGCCTGGGCGGTGGCCGCTGGGGCTACCGCAGCCTGCTGGGCCAGCGCCACCTGCGCATGGGTCGGGCAGAGCAACACCGCCTGTCCAACCTGGCGCGTTGCGTGGCCTTGTTTGATGTGCTGAGCGGGCGGCAGACCGAGATTGAGGCCTACCGCTGACCCAGGCCTACCGCTGACCCAGGCCGAAGCCAGGGCTGTCAGCGCCGCTGGGCCAGCACGATGGCCTCTTCCACATTGCGCAAGCGGTCCTTGCCAAAGTAGATGGCGTCACCCACAAAAAAGGTGGGCGAGCCAAACGCGCCCCGCGCATGCGCCTGCTCGGTGTTGGCCAACAGTTGGGCCTTGATTTCGGGGTCTTGCGCCTGCTGCAGCAAGGCCGGGCCGTCCAGCCCGGCAGCGGCCAGCACCTCGGCAATCTGCGTGTCGTCGGCCATGTTGCGCTGCTGCTCCCACAGTGCCGCATACACCGCGTCCACATAGGGCGCCGAGCAGCCCAGCGCTTGTGCTGCCACCGCGCCGCGCATGATCTTGAGCGTGTTGACCGGAAAGTGCGGATTGAAGCGGAAGGCCGTCAGCCCGTGCTGCTGGATGAAGCGCTTGATCTCCAGCCGGTCATAGGCCTGCTTGTTGGGGATGCCGGCAAATGCCTCGGCCGGCGAGCGGTTGTTGGCCAGCTTGAACAGCCCACCCAGCAGCACCGGCAGGTAGGTGAAACGCACACCGCAGCGGGCCTCGATGGCCGGGATGACCTTGTGGCAGAAATAGGCGTTGGGGCTGCCGAAATCAAATTGGAACTCAACGGTGACGGGGGCGACGGTGGACATGGGCAGGGTTCCGGTTGGGCTGGAGTGTGTCGGGCTGTGGGCCAAGGCAGGGCGTGTGGCAAGCCGCTCTTCACCAACTCTCCAGCCACGGCCGCAGCTCGGTCTCATGGGTCCAGGCGTCACGTGGCTGCAGGTGGATTTGCAGGTAAGCCTCGGCAATGCTGTCCGGGCTGAGGATGCCTTGCTGGTCGCGCGTGGCGTAGCGCTCTGGAAAGTTGCTGCGGATGAACTCGGTGTCAATCGCGCCGTCAATCACCGGGTGGGCCACGTGGATGCCTTTGGGCCACAGCTCACGCGCCATGCTTTGCGCCAGCGCACGCAGGGCATGTTTGGCGCCGGCAAAGGCCGCAAAACCCTCACGCCCGCGCAGGCTGGCGGTGGCACCGGTAAAGAGGATGGTGCCCCGGCCACGCGGCAGCATCACCTTGGCCACTTCCCGGCCCATCAAAAAGCCGCCGAAACAGGCCATCTCCCAGACCTTGAAATACACCCGCGCGGTGGTCTCGGTGATGGGGAAACGCACATTGGCGCCGATGTTGAACACCGCCACTTCAATTGGGGCGATGTCGCGCTCAATCTGTGCCACCAGCGCCACCATGTCGTCTTCTTTGCGGGCGTCGCTGCCAAAGCCGTGCGCCTGGCCGCCGTCAGCGCGAATCTGCTCGACCAGCGGCGCCAGCTTGTCGGCGCTGCGCCGGGTCACACACGCGATGTAGCCCTCACGCGCAAAACGCCTGGCAATGGCGCCGCCGGTGGCGTCACCGGCGCCGATCACGAGGATGGCTTTTTTGTTCGTCATGGTGGCGGCTTTCTGTGCTGGCTGGGGCCCGACGCCAAAAGCGCGGGCGGCAGGTTGCATGGCTTACATTGCAGATAGTATTTTGCTTGGCGGTTCAATACGATCCAATTCTTGGATTAACTGTCTATTTGAAACCGCACAGCGGAACAATTAATCCAACAGTTGCCTTGTATGTCCACACCACACCCACCCCGCGCCCCTGCTCCTCCTACCCCAGCGGCCGCCGCCGCAGCGCCCGTTGACCGCCAGTTTGTCACCGCGCTGGCGCGTGGGCTGCAAGTGCTGCGCTGTTTCCGGTCGGCCGAAGAGCGCCTGGGCAACCAGCAACTGGCCGAGCGCTGCCAACTGCCCAAGTCCACCGTGACACGCCTGACCCACACCCTGACCGCAACCGGCTACCTGCAGCAAGACACTGCCAGCGGCCGCTCCCGGCTGGGCATGGCCGCGCTGGGCATTGGCGGGTCCAGCCTGGCGCGGCTGGAGATCACCAGCCGCAGCCGGCCGCTGATGCAGGCGCTGGCCGAGCGCAGCGGCCTGCAAATTGCGCTGGGCCTGCGCGACGACCTGGCCATGCTGTACCTGGAGACCTGCCGCAGTGGGTCCATCCTGACGCTGCAGTTGGATGTTGGGTCGCGCATTCCGCTGGCCGTCACGGCCATGGGGCGGGCCTGCCTGGCCGGCATGTCCGCACCGGCCCGGCTGGAGGCCAGCGCCAGGCTGCGTGCGCTGGACCCCGGCAACTGGCCAGCCATTGAGCGCGGCATCTTGCAAGCCCAGGCCGACCTGGCCCAGCACGGCTGCTGCTGCTCGTTCAGCGACTGGAAGCCTGAGATCCACGGCATTGCCGTCCCGCTGGTTTTGGGCCATGGGCTGCCCGGTGGCAACGGGCTGCCTGACATGGTGGTCAGCGCTGCCGGCCCGGCGCTGACACGCACGCGGGAGTCCTACATGGCCGAGGTGCGGCCGCAGCTCATTACGCTGGTGCAGGACATCCGGCGGGTGCTGGCAGCGGGTTAGTGCGGCGGGCCTGCACAACGGGCCTGCACAGCGGGCTTACACAGCGGGCTTACACAGCGGGCCTGCGCAGCAAGTTAAAGCCGCACATTGATGTGCCGCTAAATTTGCGGCTGCAGGTGTTGCTTATTGCGCCGGCGCCGGCGCCGGTGCGGGTGACGCCAGCGGCTGGCCTTTTTCAACCACATACACCCCCACCAGCTTGACCGGTGCGGTGCTGTCGTTGCGGGCGTTGTGGACCACCCCGGCCGGGACGACAAACCCCTCACCGGCAGCCACCTTGCGCGGCGGCTGGCCGGCGATCAACAGCATGGCCTCACCCTCGGCGATGTAGCTGATCTCGTCACCCGGGTGGGTGTGCCAACCGGCCACGCCGCCGGGCGCTACCTCTATCCGGGCGATCACCGCCTCACGGCCGGGCACTGACACATCGGCCCGTGTCACCAGCACACGGGTCAGGCCTGGCGCCTGGGCGTTGATCAAACCGGCAAACGTGGACAGAGCGGCCAGCGCCACCGCAGCGGCGACAGTTTTCAAGAAGCGGGTCATGGGGTGGCCTCACGGGGCAGGGGGTTGGTCGGTCGGGCAGCGGCAGCGCCGCTGGGCGCCGCCGTGCCGCGATTGTGGGCAGCCGGTGCCCACCTGACCAGGGCCTGTTGCCCAGGTGTGGGTGATCAGTCCACCAGGCTGTGGCGGGCTGATTCACGCAGCCGGTAGGCCAGCGTGGGGTTGGTGCTGTCGTACTGACGGGCCAGCGCTTCTAACTGCACCCGGGCGCGGCTGGCGCCCACCGATTGCAAAAAGCGCCAAGCCGCGCGGCCGGCCTGTCGCAACGAAAAACCGCTGGGGCTGCTGGCACGGGGGTAGGTGCCGCTGGGGATGGAGAGGGACACGGTTTGCACTCCTGGAGGCAGGGGCTGCGGGATCGCCGCCTGGCCTGTCTCGAACGCAAGACTAGGGTAAACCCGATGTTGATGGGCATGTCCGCGCGTTTGTCCCTGCTGTCGGGTGTGCTGTCCAGCACGCTTTGGCGGGCGCTGCACCCACAACCGGCCAGCGCAGGCCAGCGTTAAAACCGACTTTTGGCCTTGCGCTTGTCAAATTCAGCCAGTTGCGCCTTGAGCAACAAAAACAACACCCTCGCCGTGTCCTCGTTGAAGCTGAGCACGGTTTGCGGCTCGCTGTCGTCGTCCGGATCACGCCGGTTGGACTGCGGCGCCACGATGGCGTCAATGCGGGCGTTGACCAGGCCGTGGCCGTTGGCCATGGCTTTGACCCGCTGGATTTCGATGTTGTAGGTTTTCATGGGGGCTTTCTCAGGCGATCTGATCAGACCGGGTCGGTGATGAATTGGCGCAGCCTGGCCATCGCGGCCTCGGGCTGGTCATGCCAGGTGCCGTGGCCGGCGTTGGCAAAGCGGGCCAGTTGCAGCCGCTGCGCGGGCAGCGCGGCGGCGATGTCCAGCGCGTCTTGCAGCGGGCACATCGGGTCGTCCTCACCGGCCAGTACCAGCACCGGGCAGGTGGCGCTGGCCAGACCGGGCAGCAGGGTCAGCGTGGGTTTCTCGCGCATGCCGGCGCCATCGGGCACCAGGCTGGCGCCCTCGATGTCAACGAACAACTGCACGTCGGATTCGATGGTGATGTGCATGGCTGAGCCCTGGCCGAAGAGCGCGGGTTCTAACACGCGGCGGATGCTAGGCTCACGCCCCAACCCGAGGACACCCCATGCTGTTTGAGTTGCTGCGCCCCCGCACCTGCCCCCGCACACGCTGGCTCTTGTTGGTCCTGGCCGGCGCACTGCTGCCTGCCACCGCCGCCTGGGCTGAAAAAGTGGGCGCGGTGGACACCGCGTTTGTGCTGCTGGGCCCTGACCACAAAATTGTGGTGGACGCCTACGACGACCCCGGTGTGCAGGGTGTCACCTGTTATGTCTCGCGCGCAAAGACTGGTGGCCTGAAGGGCGCGGTGGGCCTGGCCGAGGACAAATCCGAAGCCTCCATCGCCTGCCGCCAGGTGGGCCCCATCAGCTTTGCCAAGCCCATCAAAGAGCAGGAGGAGATGTTCTCCGAGCGCATCTCGCTGGTCTTCAAAAAGCTGCGGGTGGTGCGCATGGTGGACGCCAAACGCAACGTGCTGGTCTACCTCACCTATTCAGACCGGTTGGTGGACGGTTCACCGCAAAACAGCGTCACCGCAGTGGCGGTGGACCGGGCCACCGCTATCCCGCTGCGTTGAGCTGGGGCCGCGCCGCATGAAGCTGATCGCTCCGTCCAAAACCGAAACCGCGCTGCTGCCGCCGTTTGACGGCCTGCCGCTGGCCCGCATCCAGGTGCCGGCCACAGCAGCCCAGTTTGCCGATGCGGTGGCGGCCATCCACGCTGCCGGGGTGGTGGGGTTTGACACCGAATCCAAACCCACGTTTGCCGTGGGTGAGGCCAGCCAGGGCCCGCATGTGCTGCAGTTTGCGCTGGACAGCCAGGCCTTCATCTTCCAGATCCACCGGCCCGGCTGCCTGGACGCGGTGGTGGATTTGCTGCGCGCGCCTGGCCTGCAAAAAGTGGGCTTTGGCTTGCAGTCAGACCGGGGCCAGATCCACAGCCGTTTTGGGGTGGTGCCGCAGGGCGTGCTGGACTTGACCTCGGTGTTCCACCGCCTGGGCTACCGCAACGCGGTGGGGGTGCGGGCGGCGGTGGGCATCGTCTACAACCAGCGTTTCATCAAGTCCAAAAAAACCACCACCTCCAACTGGGCGCTGGCGCAGCTCAGCGCCGGCCAACTGCTGTACGCCGCCAATGA
>JAYVLI010000120.1:0-9914 GCA_043759535.1 Betaproteobacteria bacterium
ATGGCCGAGCGCACGGTGGCCTCGCGTACCTGCGTACGGTCCCCCGGCCAGATGTCGCAGCGCAGCCTGAGGTGGTCGGCCGTGGCCACCGCCAGCCACACGGTGCCCACGGGCTTGCCCGGCACCGCGCCACCCGGCCCGGCAATGCCGGTGACGGCCACGGCCAACTGCGCCGACGAGTGGCGCAGCGCACCCTGCACCATGGCGCGCACCACCGCTTCGCTGACGGCGCCGTGGGCGGTGATGAGCGCTGCGCTCACGCCCAGCAGCTCGGTCTTGGCCTCGTTGCTATAGCTCACGAAGCCACGCTCGAACCAGTCGCTGGAGCCGGCGACTGACGTGCAGGCGGCTGCAATCAGTCCTCCCGTGCAGCTCTCGGCGCTCGCCATTCGCCAGCGGCGTGCGCGCAGCGCGTCGCCGAGCGTCAGCACTTGGGCTTGCAGTGTCACCAGGTCCACCAGGTTCTCCACAGTGCGAGTACAAACAGCGTTAGTGCGGCCGCCACCAGGTCGTCAGCCAGGATACCCAGCCCCTGGCGCCAACCGATCGTTTCACCCGCGCGCAGCTTGAAGTGACGGTCGGCCCAGCCCACCGGGCCGGGCTTGGCGGCGTCGAAGAAGCGAAAGAGCAAGAAGGCCATGAACTGCGTCCACAGCCCTGCGGGCATGAGCAGCCACAGCACGATCCAGAAGGCCAGCACCTCGTCCCAGACGATGGCGCCGGGGTCGGCCACGCCCAGGTGCTGGGCGCAGCGGGTGCAAGCCCACCAGCCCAGCGGCAGCGACGCGGCAATCAGCCAGCCCCACTGCGCCGTGCTGAGCCAGCCGCTGACCACCAAAAACGCCACCCAGGCCCACAAGGTGCCCACGGTGCCGGGGGCACGCGGTGACAGGCCGCTGCCAAAACCAAGGGCGATCCAGCGTGCCGGATGGCCCCACATGAAGCGTGCCGTGGCGCGGCGGGGTGCTGCGCTGTTGGCGCTGGCCGGGTTTGGCAGTGGGTCACTCATGCCGCAAAGTGGTCAAAACCACGCCCGTCAAATGGCACGGCGGCGCCGCTGCGGTCTTGCAGGCGCAGGCCGGGCGCAGCGGTGATGTGGCCGATGCAGCGCACCGCCACGCCGGCCCCGGCGGCAGCGGCCAGCACCTGGGCCTGTGCTGCGGCCGGGGCGCTGAACAGCAGCTCGTAATCATCCCCACCAGCCAGGGTGCAGGTGTGCTGCAGCGCCAGCGGCTGGCGCGCCAGCACGGGGCTGCGTGGCAGGGCGTCCACCTCGACGACAGCCCCCAACGCGGCCCCTGACGCAACGCCCACGCCAGAGCGCTGCAGCAAGTGGCCCAGATCGCCCAGCAGGCCGTCACTCAAATCGATGGCCGCAGTGGCCAGGCCACGCAGCGCCATGCCAAGGGCCACGCGGGGCTGGGGCATCTCCATCGCCAGGCGCACTTGCGCAAAGTCATCCCCGGCCAGATCCAGGGTGCCGCGAAAACACTCCAGCGCCAGCCGCGCATCGCCCAGCCCACCACCGGGTGGGTGGCTGACCCACAGCGCGTCCCCCGCCTGCGCGCCGCTGCGCCGCAGCGCCTGGCCGGGTGGCACCTCGCCCAACACGGTGATGCAGATGTTGAGCGGTCCGGCGGTGGTGTCGCCGCCCACCAGGGTGATGGCATGGGCATCGGCCAGCGCAAACAGGCCGTCGGCAAAACCTGCCAAAAACACCGGGTCAGCGCGTGGCAGGGCCAGCGCCAGGGTGAAGGCCACCGGCCGTGCGCCGCAGGCGGCCAGGTCACTCAGGTTGACGGCCAGCGCCTTGTGGCCCAGCCGGTTGGGCAGCACGGTGGGCAAGAAGTGCCGGCCCTCCACCAGCATGTCGCTGGAGATGGCCCACTGCAGGCCGGGGCTGGCTTGCAGCAACGCGCAGTCGTCGCCAATGCCCAGCGCCACGGCGCTGGGTGCGGCGTGTTGGGGCCGCGTGAAAAAACGGTGGATGAGGTCAAACTCGCCAAGCGCCATGCGCCGGATTGTCAGTGAGCAGGATCGGGCTGCGGCACTGGCCCCGGTCCTGGCATCACCCCCAGCGTGGCCAACGCGCCGCTCAGCAGTGCCACGCTCACCGGTTTGGCCAGCACCAGGTCAGCGGCGGCGGCACAGGCCGGGTCAGCGTCACCGGTACACAACAGGCGGCGTGGGCAGGGGCGGCCGGTGGCGGCGGCCTCGTCGGCAATCTGGCGCAGCAAGGTGGGGCCGTCCATGCCGGGCATGTGGCGGTCACTGATCACCGCTGCCAGCGGCTGCTGGCGCCAGCAGGCCAGCGCGGCTTGGGGCTCGGCCGCCTCGACCACGGCATAACCGGCGCGGCGCAGCATCTCGGCCATCAACTGGCGGCTGACCGGGTCGTCATCCACCAGCAAAACGGTGCCGTGGCGCAGTGCGGCCTGCGGCCAGGCGGTGGGGCTGGCCACAGCACTGCCGTCCAGCGCTGGCAGGGGCAACACCACCTGCACCTGTGTGCCCACACCCACGGTGCTGTGCAGGTTGATGCTGCCGTGCATGGCCTGCACCAGGCGCTTGCAGATGGCCAGGCCCAGGCCGGTGCTGCGCTCAGCGTCAGCGGCCGGGCCCATGGCCATGGCTGCAGCCGGCCCGGCCACGGCGGCAGGGGCCGGCGCGCCCCGCTGCAGCGCGCCAAAGGGCTCAAACAGGCGGTGTTGCTGCTCTGGCGCAATGCCCATACCGGTGTCTTGCACCGTCAACTCCAGGCGGCCCAGCGCTTGCAGCTTGACCACCACCGTGACGCTGCCTTGCCGGGTGAACTTGATGGCGTTACCGATCAGATTGGCCAGCAATTGGCGCAGGCGCAGCGCGTCCAGCTGGGCTTGCTCGGGCAGGCCGGGTGCCAGTTGCAGGGCCAGTTGCAGGCCACGCGCGTCCGCTGCCAGGCGGTGTTGCGCCACGATCTGGCCCAGCAGCGGGCCCAGCGCCACCGGAGCGGGCTGCAGCCGCACTTCACCGGCCTCAAAACGTGACAGGTCCAGCACATCGTCAATCAACTGCACCAAGGTGGTGGACGAGGCCTGCGCCACCTGCCAGCACTGGCGCTGCACCGCGTCCAGCGGGCCGCTGCCCAGCCTGTGCAGCGCCAGGCCGATGGTTTGCAGCGGTGCCCGCAGCTCGTGGCTGGCGCTGGCCACGAACAGGTTTTTGGCCTGCACCGCGTCCAGCAACTGGGCTTGCAGCGCACGCTCACCGGACACATCCACCAGGTAGCCGGTCCAGGCGGTGAGGCCGGGTGCAGCGGGGCGGGCGGTGACCTCGCAATGCAGCCAGCGTGGGCTGGGTTGTTGACGGGCGGGTGCCGCGTCAGGCCCGCCCGGCGGCAGGTCCAGGTACTGAAAAGTCTGCTTGAACGGCTGGCCGCTGCGCAGGCTGCTGGCCCAGGCGCCGCGCAAGGTATCGGCCTGATCGGCCGGCATGCGCTGCAGCATGGCCTCGGCCAGGTCGGTGTCCGCCGCCACCCCGGGGCCCAGAAACGACGCCACCGCCGCACTGCGGTAGCCCTGCTGCACACTGCCATCGGCATGGCGCACGCTTTGAAACACCACGCCGGGCAGGCTGTTGGTCACGTCGCGCAGGCGCTGCTCGGCGGCAGTGCGTTGGCGCACCTCACGCGCCAGCCGGCGCATCCACCAGGCGCTGACGGTGGCCAACAGCAGCAAGGCCGCACCGGCGGCCAGCAGCAGCGGCGCATGTTGCCGCCAGGCAAACGCAGGCCGCATGTCCACCGCCACCCAGCGCCGGTACAGCCGCTCACGTTCGGTGTTGGGGATGTCGGCCAAGGCGCGGTTGATCAGCGGGATCAGCTCGGCCGCCTCGCGTGACGCGGCAAAGTGGAACTGCGCCGGGATCTCGTCCACCCGCGACACCTGGCGCAGCACACCGTCGTTGTCATGGCTGATGCGCAGATTGGCGTAGAGCTTGGCCTCCACCGCCGCGTCGGCCCGGCCGCTGGCCACCAGGTCCATCGCGCCCTCAGCGGGCGGTGCGTCAATGATCTGGATGTCGGGGTAGCGGCTGGCCAAAAACTCGCGCAGCGGGTGCTGGGCGGTGAGCGCCAGGCGCTTGCCACGCAGGCTGGCCAGGTCCCAGTACAGCGGCGCGTCACTGCGGGCGATGACGTGATACGGCATCTCCAGATACGGGTCGGAGTAGGCAAATGATTTCTCACGCTCCGGCGTGCGGGTCAGCAGCGGGACGAGGTGGATTTGGCCGGCGCGCAGCGCGTCCAGCATTTGCGCCACGCTGTCAAACGGCAGCACGTCCACCGCCGTGCCCAGCCGGGCCGCCACCTGGGCGGTGTAATCGGCCGCGATGCCGGCATGGCCGCCGCCGGGGGTGGCCTCGTTGAGCAGCGCCAGGCCACGCACCGCACCCACCCGCAGCACGCTGCGGCCGATCAACTGGCGCTGCTCTTGGGCAGTGAGCGGCAGTGCCAGCGTCACGCCATCCGTTTGTGCGCCGAGTGACTGCAAGGCCTGCTGCAGCGATGGCATGGGCGACTGGCGCAGCGCGGCCACGCCTTTGCTGAGCGCGCTGGCCAGCAGCGGCCAGTCCTTGCGCACGCCAAAGTGCATTTGCCCGGTGCCGTAGACCAGCGTTTTTTTCACCGCCAGCCCGGTGATGGCATCACGCTGCAGCCTGTCCATCGCCATCAGCAGGCTGCCGAAGTAGTAATCGTCCTCGCCCAGCGCCACGGCGCGCAGTGCCGCGCCGGTGTCAGGCTGGTCATTGACCAGCACATCCGGGTAAAGCCGGCGCGCGTAGTACTGGGTGACGTAATCGCGCTCGATGGCCACGCGCCGGCCGTTGAGTGACGGCTCGTCCTGAAAGCGGTTGTCCACCTGGCGGCCGATGATGGCGCCCGGGTTGGGCGCGGTGCCCAGGGTGTAGGTCAGGTAGGCCTCACGGCTGGCCACAAAGCCGACGGTGGCCATCAGGTCCACGCGTTGCTCGCGCAGCGCGGCCAGCGCGTCTGAAAAGGTGGGCAGCACCACCGGTTGCAAGCGCACGCCCAGGGCCTGGGCCAGGTGGGTGAGGATCTCGATCTGGATGCCCGAGATTTCACCGCCTGCCGCAATCACCTCGTAAGGCCTGTTGTCCGGTAGGTTGAGACCCACCCGTACCACCGGCAGCTCGGCCAGAAAAGCCCGCTCGCGGGGGGTGAGCAAATCGGCCGATGGCAGGATCAGGCCGGCACGCGGGGGTTGGCGGAAGCGGTAGACAGGGGCTGCGGACGGGGCGGCCTGGGCGGTTTGGTGGGTCTGTGCTGCGGGCGGCGCGCCCGCAACCGAAGCGGGCAGCAGCGCCAGCAACACCCACAACAGGCCCGCAACCGGGCCCCGCAACAGGGCTGGACACTGCATGGCTGCAGCGTCAGGCCGGCGGCTCGCGCAGCAGGTTGGCCAGTTCCACCGCTGAGCGCACATTCATCTTCTCGAACATGCGGGCGCGGTGAACCTCCACCGTGCGCACGCTGATGTCCAGCTCGTCAGCAATCAGCTTGTTGGCCAGGCCGGCAATCACCCGCTCCATCACCTCACGTTCGCGGTCGGTCAGGTCGGCCAGGTGGCGTTGCAGCGCTTGGGCGGCGCGGCGGCGCTGGATGGCCTGGCCGCTCAACCCAAGCGCTAGCACCACCCGGTCGACCAGCGCGTTGTCAGAGAACGGTTTCTCGACAAAATCAAACGCACCACGCTTGACGGCGGCCACCGCCGTGGGCACATCACCGTGGCCGGTGAGAAAGATGACGGGCAGCAGCGGGGTCAGGCCACGCTCCACCAACCGCTCAAACAACACCAGCCCGCTGGTGCCGGGCATGCGCACATCCAGCAGCAGGCAAGACGGTGCATCGGGCCAGCTGCGGGGGTCACGCGTGGCCAGCCAGGTCTCAAACGCCTCGGCGTGGGCAAAGCCCTCGGACAAGAGCCGGCGTGAGCGCAGCAACCAGGCCAGTGCGTCACGCACCACCGCTTCATCGTCCACCAGGTAGACCACCGGAATGCCCAGCGTGGGGCGTGCGGAGCTGGGCATCATGCGCCGCAGTATCGGGCAAACGGTGTGGGCTGGGGGTGCTTGGATTGGGGGCCAGGCCAGGCGCGTGGGGTGCGTCAGCCCACCGGGCCACGCGGCAGGCTGAGTGCCAATGTGAAGCGGAACTCGGTGCCGCCTGCGGTGGGGTCGGTGTCCACAGCGGCATCGCCGACATCAACGGCGCCGTGGCGGGCCGGCAGATTCACAAAATCCAGCGCGCCGCCGTGCTGCTCGATCACGGTGCGGCACAGTGACAGGCCCAGGCCCATGCCCTCGACCTTGGTGGTGAAAAACGGCGTGAACAACTGCTGCGCCACCGCTGGCGGGATGCCCGGGCCGGCGTCAACCACCGAGAACACCACCCAGCGCACGGCCGTGCCGGTTGCCACGGTTGACCCTGGCGCCGCTGGTGTTGTTTGTGCAGCATGCGCCAGCGGCGCAGCCGGCAGCAGCCGCACCCGCAGCGTCAGCACCCGCTGGGGCAGCGGGGTGTGCTCTTCCATCGCCTGGATGCCGTTGCGCGCCAGGTTCAGCAGCACCTGCTCCACCATCGTGCGGTCCACCTTGACCCGTGGTGCGGGCTGCTGCACGTCCAGCTCCACCCGGGCGCCACTTTTGCGCGCTTGCAGCCGCACCAACGGCAGCACCGAGTCGATCAACAGATCAGCGCCAATCACCTCATGCGCCTGGTGTCGGCGGCGCACAAAGTCATGCACGCTTTTGATGACGCGGCCGGCGCGCTCGGCTTGCTCGGCAATGCGTTCCAGCGCGTGGCGCAGCAGGCCCACCAGTTCGTCTGCGCTGGGGGCTGGCAGACCCGGCTGGGGCAGGCCGCCAGCCAGCGCCGGGCCGCTGCCATCGGCGGTATGGGTCAGCTTAGGCGGTGGTTCATTCACCAGGTTGAGCGACCCGGTGGCGTAGCTGGCAATGGCCGACAGCGGCTGGTTCAGCTCATGGCTGAGCAGCGAGGCCATCTCGCCCACACTGGCCAGGCGCGCCGTGGCTTGCAGCCGCTCTTGCTGCTGGCGCGACAAATCCTCCGCCCGGCGCTGGGCCGACAAATCCAGCACAGCGCTCATCCAGCCGCTGTGTTTGCCGGTGCCGGTGACCAATGGCGCCTCGTAAATCATGACCGGGAAACGCTCACCGTTGCGGCGCAAAAACACCGTCTCGTAGCCGGCTTGCGGGCTGACCGGGTCAGCGCCCGGTGCCAGCTGGTTGGCCTGGCGGGCGCGGTACAGCGCCGCTTGCTCGGGTGGCCAATACGGCGGCTCGTCGGCTTGCAGCAACTCGTCGCTGCTGTAGCCCACCATCGCGCAAAACGCCGGGTTGGCGTAGACGATGCGGCCGTCTCGGTCACGCGCCCGCAGGCCGGTGAGCAAGGAGTCCTCCATCGCCTTGCGGAAGGCCAGCGCCTCGGCCAGCAGGTTTTCGGCGCGGGCGCGGCGGCGGCCGTCACGCACCAGCAGCAGCACCACCACAAACAGGCCGATGGACAAACCCAGCACCAGCGCGGTGGCCAGGTTGGGGATCAGGCTGGGCGCCCGCTGCACCGCGTCCACCCGCACTTGCAGTGTGGTGCCGGGCAAATCCACCACCCGGTCGGCGATGAACACACCGCCACCGCGCACCGACCCGCTGCGCGCCAGGCGGGTGCCGTCGGCCTCGACAAAACTCAGCTCGTGGCTGCGGCCCACCTCGGCCACCCGCACTTCTTCCAGCAGCACCGGCAGCACGATGCTGGCCACGGTAAAGCCCACCAGCCGGCCGGCTTGCTGGACGGGGGTGCAGGCGTCGATCACCTCGGCGCCGTTGCCACCGGCCATGGGCACAAATTGGCTGCGTGAAAACACCGGCGACATGACACGGCGCGCGGCGTCGCAGGCCACTTCGGTTTCCAGGTCCATCTCGGCGCGTGGCCAGTGGCCAAACAGCGGCTCACGCAATGGCGATTCAGCCGCTTCCACAATGTGCGCAGCCAGGTCACGCCGCTCGATGCGGCCGATCTCACGCTGGCCACGCATCAGCGCCTGGGCATCGTGGACCCAGGCTTGGGGGTCACCGGTGCGGGCCTGCAGGCCTTGCAAGCCTTGCAACACGGTCTGGGTGCGGCGGCGCACCTCGCCCAGCGCAGCAGCGGCCACCTCATCGCTGCGCTCTTGGGCGCGGGTTTCTTCATAACGCAGCGTCAGTGCGACCAGCAGGGTCTGCGCCACCAACAGCAGGCCCACCAGCGCCACCCACAGCAGCGGGCGTGGTGTGCGGCGCGCCGGTTGCCACAAGCGCGCCAGGGCCAAAGCCCGCCAGGGTGCGGGGCGTGCGGCGCGGGGTGTTTGCAAAGGCGTGCGGGGCGGCGTTGGCGGAGGCGTTGGCGGAGGCGTTGGCATTTGCGGGGGCTGCTGCTGGCTGCAGTATTCAGCCGCTGCGGGGTGCAGCAGCTACGCAGTTTCGCGCATGGATGGTGGCCGCTGCGGCCTCACACTGCGCTGCCTAGAATCACGTCCCCCGCCCGCACCCCAAGCCAGGATCACCATGTCAAACCAGGACGACAAACGCGCCGAACTGCGCCGTGCAGCACTCGAATACCACGAGTTCCCGACCCCCGGCAAAGTGGCCATCGCCGCCACCAAGCAGATGGTCAACCAGCACGACCTGGCGCTGGCCTATTCACCCGGCGTGGCAGCAGCATGTGAAGAGATCGTGATCGACCCGGTCAATGCCTACCGTTACACGGCACGCGGCAACCTGGTGGCGGTGGTGACCAATGGCACTGCGGTGCTGGGCCTGGGCAACATTGGCCCGCTGGCCTCCAAGCCGGTGATGGAAGGCAAGGCGGTGCTGTTCAAGAAGTTTGCCGGCATCGATGTGTTTGACCTGGAGATCAACGAGCTGGATGTGGACAAGCTGGTCGACATCATCGCGTCGCTGGAGCCCACCTTTGGCGGCATCAACCTCGAAGACATCAAAGCGCCAGACTGTTTTTATGTGGAAAGGAAGCTGCGTGAGCGCATGAAGATTCCCGTCTTCCACGACGACCAGCACGGCACGGCCATCGTGGTGGGCGCCGCGCTGCTGAACGGGCTGAAGGTCACAGGTAAAAAGATTGACGAGATCAAGCTGGTCACGTCTGGTGCTGGTGCTGCGGCGCTGGCCTGCCTGAACCTGCTGGTCAAGCTGGGCCTGCCCAAGAAAAACATCTTTGTCACCGATCTGGCGGGTGTTGTCTACACCGGCCGCTTGGAGCTGATGGACCCGGACAAGGTGGAGTTTGCGCAAGACACCCCCCACCGCACGCTGGCCGAGGTGATGGTGGGCGCTGACGTGTTTTTGGGCTTGTCGGCCGGTGGTGTGCTCAAGGCCCAGTCCGTGGCCGCCATGGCCGCCAACCCGCTGATTTTTGCGCTGGCCAACCCGACGCCGGAGATCATGCCGGAGGAGGTGAAAGCGGTGCGCAGCGACGCCATCATGGCCACCGGCCGCACCGATTACCCCAACCAGGTCAACAACGTTCTGTGTTTCCCCTACATCTTTCGCGGTGCGCTGGATTCAGGCGCCACCACCATCACCGACCGGATGGAAATTGCGGCGGTGCATGCCATTGCCGACCTGGCCCAGGCCGAGCAAAACGATGTGGTGGCTGCGGCTTACGCCGGCACCACGCTGGTGTTTGGCCCCGAGTACCTGATCCCCAAGCCGTTTGACCCGCGGCTGATGATGAAGATTGCGCCGGCCGTGGCGCGCGCCGCCGCTGCCTCGGGTGTGGCGGCCCGGCCGGTGACCGACTACGAGGCGTATGAAGAGCGGCTGCAGAGCTTTGTCTACGCGTC
>JAYVLI010000121.1:0-5241 GCA_043759535.1 Betaproteobacteria bacterium
GGCTGGTTGCTTACCCCGCCATCCACGCAGCTCAGGGCACAGGCAAACCACTGAACCAGCGCTGCTCCAATGCGCCCTGTCAGGCTTGGTCCAACAACAGGTCACATTGCACCACCTGCTGGTCGCGCCCCTGCAGCGCCAGTTGGCCTACCGCGCCCCACCGTTCATCGCGGAAGGCCGCCGCCAAGCGGTCCAGCAAAGCCTGTTTGTAAGCCGTGTCGCTTGACCCAGCCAGGTGCGCACCTTTGGTCTCCAGCAGCACGGTGCGGCGCACACCGTCGTGCTGAACCATGCCAAACACAAAGTCGGGGTAAACCTTGTTGCGCCGCCAATCCTGCAAACCGAATTGGGTTTTGGCCACGTTGCGGTGCCACCATTGCGCCGCCTGCTTGCTGTCCAGGTCGCCGGCAAATTCAGCCTCAAAGCCGTTCAGGTCCAGGGTGTGCAGCGCCGGCTCAAGCAGACTTTTTTCAACCGGCGTGGCGTCAGGCCGCATCAGTGGGTGGGGTGTGCCAGTCAGCAGCACATCAGCGGCCATCGGCAGTTCGTAATCACTCGCATCTGCACGCAGCGCAAACTCAATCTGCCCGGCAGCAACACCCGCAGCAAACACCTGCTCGGCCAAACGGTCGCGCTCGCGTTCCAGGTCGATGCGCGAACACTCGATCAGTGACGCACTGGATGCAGCCAACACACCGCTGCTGTAGCCAGCCGCATGCAAGCGCTGCAACACCGTGTCCACCCAGCCCCAAACCCATCGGGCGTTGGGCACCAAGTCCAGCAAGGCACGCACCACCTGGGTTGGGTCGAGCTGCCCGCCCGAACGCCCGTGTGCAAATCCATCTGCGCCATCGGCGGGGTGTGCGTCCAGTGGCTGTTGCGGCAAGGCGCCGCGCCGCAAGATGTCCAGCGACACATCAAATTGCTCACCCAGCGGCGCGTCGCGGTTGGGCGCCCACTGTTGCGCCAGCTTGCCGGTTTCCAGCAGCGACCAATCCACGGTGGCCAGCACATCACTCTCGTACACCAGTTCACGCCGCTGGCCGCTTGGCATCACCCAAGTGACTTTGGGCACAAACAGGCGCAATGCAGCCAGCGCCGGCCGCCGCACCAGTGCCACCTGCCGGGTGTCTACAACTGCCGCGTTGTCACCCCGCACCGCCAGCGCCAAGTCGCCCATGCCCTCCCCCTCCAGCGACGCCTTGATGGCCTGCACCACGGTGGATGTGCGGGCGTCATGGCACAGCACACAACAGGCGTCCGGCGCCTCGCGGCCCGTTTTGGTCACCTGCGGCTGGCGCAGGATGCGCCCCACCAATTGCGTCATGACCGCCGGGTTTCGGCCAGCCGCCAGGGCACACAGCACATAGGCAAACGGGCAGTCCCAGCCCTCTTGCAAGGCTTGCTTGGTGATGATGACCCGCACCTCGCACATGGGGCTCAGCAGGTCGATGTTCTCGGGCGCCTTCAAGTCGTTCTGCTCGGCGGTCTTGACCGCTATCTGCCGCTCGGCAAAGCCGATTTGCAGCAGGTAGGCCAGCACGTCCTGGGTGTGGATGTGGCCGGCGTCGCGGGTGTCGGCCCCAGTGCGCACCACCTGCACCAGCAAGATGGGCCGGATGTAGCGCGCCGTCTCGGTCTGCAGGGTTTGGGCCTGCACCTGCAGCGCATGCAAGCGCTGCACCGACGCCATCAGGCAGGCCTGCCAGTCACTCCAGTGCTGCACCTCAACATGAATAGGCAGCTTGACCATCTGGGCCTCGTCCAGGTCCGTGCCGCGCACGTCCACCAAGATGTTGGACCCACTGCCCTTGGCGGATGAGAGGCGCGGCGTGGCCGACAACTCCAGCAAGAAGCTGGGGTTGAAGCCGTCCAGGGTTTTCAGTGCGTTTTCGGTGTAGCCGTGGTGGCCCTTGTCAATCACCACCGTCGGCCGCAACAGCCGCATCACATTGCCCAACGAGCTTTTAACAATGCTGCCCTTTTGCAGCCTGGCGTTGTCTTGTGTGTCGCCAAACGCGGCATACACGTCCAGGTTGGGTACGGCTTGCAGCAATTGCCAGTGGCCCTCGATGTCGTCCTCACGCGGCAAAAAGCCCAGCACATTGCCCCGGTCGCGAAAGAAACGCAGCGTCTCCTTGCTCACCCGCGCGGCGGACACCAGCATCAGCACCATCACGCACCAGTGGTTGTCCACATCCAGGCGGCTCAGCGGTGCGCTTTTTCCAGCAGCTTGACCCGGCCAGCGCCAGCCACATTCAGCATCTGGCGGTAGGGGTGGTCGCGTTCAGACAGTGTTTTCAAGGTCTGCCTGTAAATGGCCTCGTTGGGAGCGCGCTGCGAGACACGTTTGACCCCCTCCACCCGCAACACGCTGTCATCCATCTTGACCTCGATCTTGTCAAAGCGCTTGCGCTGCGGCGCGCTGCTGACAGCCGCTTGCTCGATCAAATCGCCACCACTGTCACCGCCATCGGCCAGGCCCTCAGCACGTTTGATGGCGTCTACCTTGGCCAGCCACTGCGCGGCCTTTTTGAATTGGGTGAGTGTGATTTTTTCTTCCAGCAGCGTCTCGCGCTGGGTGCCACTCCAGGCGTAACCCAGGCTGGCGCGGCGCACCCTCTCTGCCGTCAGCGTATCGGCATAGGCCTCACTTTCCACAAGAATAAAACGGCGTGTGTCACCGTCTTTGGCATTGGCTTTGAGCACCGCGTGGGCGGTGGTGCCAGAGCCAGCGAAGGAGTCGAGAATGAGTGCGGTTTCATTGGCGCCAATCTCCAGAATTGCGCCGATCAGCGAGGTGGGCTTTGGCGTGGCGAATTGCACCGTGTCCCCTTTGAACAGCTCAATCAGCTCACGTTTCGATTGTTGGTTGTCACCGGCAAAATCACGCGTCCACCAACTGGACGGTACCGTTCCAGACTGCACAACGTCGCGAAACCGCTTGAGTCTGGGCATGCTGGCTTTGCCATCCGCGCCCTACCACAAACGATCTTCAGCAACGTGTTGTTTGTGCCGTGAGTGCTCATCCCCCCAAACACGGATCCAGTGTGATCCAGATGGACCCACGCTCTCTCAGCAACTCGCGCAGCAGCACCAGCCGAGGCCACATCATGCAAATCCATTTGTCGTGGCGCAGCAAGTCGTCACCGTCGACCGGGTTGGTGCTCAACCACTCTTTCATGATGGGTGAGTTGACTCCGTCGCTGTAGCACCCGCCTTCATTGCCAGTGTTGTAGGGCGGGTCAATAAACACCAAATCTACCGCGCCGGCGTAACGCGGCAACAGGCTTTTGAGGGCGTGCAGGTTGTCGCCGTGGACCACCAAATTAGCCGCCAAATCGGGTGCGCCCCGGCCTTTGGCCGGGTCCGCCACCAGCGGCCGGTAGGGCACGCTCAGGTGGTGGCTGTAGACGTACTCTTTGCCTTTGAAAACGATTTCTGGCGTGGGTGGCGGGTGCGTAGCAGGATGGCCAGCGATGCTAACCCGTGGCCTGCAGCGCCCTCACAGCGCCGCGTCCTCACCCGCTGTGGCGTGCTGGGCACGCAGCACCCAGTCGCGGGTCATGGGCGGGGCAAAAGTGGTGATGAAGTCGTAGACATAGTCGCGCAAATAACTGTCGCGGCGGATGGCCAGCCGAGTGGTGCTGGCGGCAAACAGGTGGCGGGCGTCAATGGCGCGCAATTGGCGGTCGCGCTCATCGTCAAACGCAATGGCCGCGACGATGCCCACGCCCATGCCCAGCTCCACATAGGTTTTGATCACGTCGGCGTCCATGGCCACCAGCACGATGTCGGGCACCAGGCCGGCCTTCTGGAAAGCGTCATCAATGTGGGAGCGGCCGGTGTAGCCGGTCTCGTAGGTGATCAGCGGGAATTCACCCAAGCGCTGCAGCGACAGCGCTTTGCCCGCTGCCTGCTCGTCCAGCAAGGGGTGGCCAGGCGGCACCAGCACGCTGTGGGTCCAGGTATAGCAGGGCAAGGCCAGCAAAGCGCTGTGCTGGGCCAGCGCCTCGGTGGCAATGCCAATGTCGGCCTGGCCGGCCAGCAGCATGGCCGCCACCTGCTGCGGGGTGCCTTGGTGCAAATGCAATTGCACCAGCGGATGCGCGGCGCGGAAATCCCGCACCACCGCCGGCAAGGCGTAGCGCGCTTGGGAATGGGTGGCGGCAATGGTCAACGCGCCCGCACCGCTGCGGGCAAAGTCTTGGCCGGCGCGCAGCAGGTTGTCACATTCGCGCAGCAGGGTTTCGACAATGGGCAGCACGGTCTGGCCGGGTGGTGTCAGCCCGGTGAGGCGCTTGCCGGCGCGCACAAAAATGGCAATGCCCAGCGCCTCTTCCAGCTCGCGGATTTGCCGGCTGACACCGGGCTGGGAGGTGTGCAGCGCCGTGGCGGCCGCTGTGAGGTTGAAGCCGTGGCGCACGGCCTCGCGCACGGCACGCAGTTGTTGAAAGTTCACAGCGGATGGCAGCGCATGGTGGTGGGGCCTGGGCTCACACCCCAGGCTGTGCCCACACCCGCAACAGCCACTGGTTCAGGTCGTCCACCTCCTCCATGCAAACCGAGTGCTCCATCGGGTAGTCATGCCACTCGGTCGGCTGGCCCAGGGCGACCAGGGCATCACGCGCGGCCTGGCCGCGCGCCATCGTCACCATGCCGTCATTGCGGCCGTGGCCCAAGAACACCGGTGCGTCAGCCATGGCCGGGCTGCGCTCGGCCGCCGTGCTGGCGGCCAGCGGCAAATAGCCCGACAGCCCGGCCAGGCCGGCCAGCCGCTGTGGGTAACGCAGGCCGGCCAGCAGCGTCAGCGCGCAGCCTTGTGAAAAGCCGGCCAGCACGATGCGGTGAGCAGGCATACCACGCGCCACCTCGCGGTCCAGCAAGGCATGCACCTGAGCGACTGAGGCACGCAGGCCGGCTTCGTCCTCGCGCCGCTGCAGATCAGACCCCAGGATGTCGTACCAGGCGCGCATGCGGTGGCCGTTGTTCAGGGTCACAGGCCGCTCAGGCGCGCGCGGCAGGATGTAGCGCACGGGGCCCACGGCGGCCAGTTTGAGGGCGTCACACATCGGCAAAAAATCAGTGCCGTCGGCGCCCAAGCCGTGCAGCACGATCAGCGTGGCGGCAGGCGTGCCGGCGGGATGGATCTCGATGGTTTCCAGCGTCATGGTGGGGCTCTTGGTGCAGTGATAGACAGGCCGGCATGGTAGCGGCGGCCTGTCACCGGCGGGACGGGTG
>JAYVLI010000122.1:0-2789 GCA_043759535.1 Betaproteobacteria bacterium
CACGCTTTGCACGTCCATGCGGGCTTCGGGCTTGATGCTGCCGTCGGCTTGCGGCACACCTTTGGTCATGCGCTCGGTCATGTCGCTGGCCACGTTGCCAATGTCAATTTGGCCCACGGCGATGTCAAACGGCCGGCCGTCCAGCGCGGCGGCGCGGGTCAGCCCGGTGACGGCGTGTTTGGTGGCGGTGTAGGCGATGGACCCCGGCCGAGGCGCGTGGGCCGAGATCGAGCCGTTGTTGATGATGCGGCCACCCTGCGGCGCTTGTGCCCGCATCTGCTTGAACGCCGCCGACAGGCAAAAGAAGGCACCGTTCAGGTTGGTGTCCACCGCGCGGCGCCAGGTGCTGGCCTCCAACTCGTCCGGGGTTTGCACCGGCAGTGACACCCCGGCGTTGTTGAACAGCAAATCCAGCCGGCCAAAACGCGCCACCACCGCCGCAATGAGCGCGGCCACCGAGGCCTCATCGCCCACATCACACGGCACCGCCAGCGCACGTGCAGCGATATCGCCCCACGGGTCACCGGCTTGGGCAATGGCGGCGGCCAGTGCGTCCGCACGGCGGCCGGTGTAAGCCACACACCAGCCGTCGTTGACCAGCGCTGCGGCGCAGGCCAGGCCGATGCCACTGCCGGCGCCAGTGACCAGGGCAACCCGGTTGTGCGGTGTGGTGTTGAGGGTGGCAGTGGTGGCGGCAGCAGGCATGGACAAATCTCAATGGTGTGATGATTGCAGCAGTCTGCCACAAGCGCACTGGTGGGCCCATCCAGCGCAACCCGCTGACGGTCTGGCCTTGCACTTTGCCGGCCGGTTTGTCGAAAAACTTGCCACCACCGCAGTGCAAGCGCCGACACCCACCCCAGCGGCCCCGGTTTTGGCGTGGCCCGAAGGCAAGAGCGCCAAAACCCTTGTCGCGGTGGCGGTGCCCGCTCAATCAACGGCGGGCGCCACTGGCTTGGCGGCGGCGGCTGCAGCCATCAAACGCTGGCAACTGCGCACGCTGAGCGTGACGCCGCAGTGCTGCTGCAAATGCAAGGCCAGGCGCTTACCCGACCAGTGCGCCTCGGGGTAGCCCTGCAGCGCGGGTGGGCCCAACACATCCTGCTGGACACGCTGCAGTTGCTGCGCATCCAAGGCCTTGGGCCGGCCGCCGTGGTGTGCGTCGGCCAGGCCAGGCAAGCCCTGCTGCGCCATGGCCTTGTGGACCCAGCGCTGCACTGTGCGCCGGTCAACCCCAAACCATTGCCCGACCTCTTTGCAACTGCGGCCCTCGGCCACCAACAGCACGCCGTCCAGGCGGTGCAGCAGTTGACCGGCGTGCCGGCTGGCATCACGGTCTGTGTGATGGCCCGTTTGATCGCCCGCTTGATCGCCGGCGTGGGCGTTGGGGCAATGGCCCGCCAGCGCCAGCCCGATCAGCCTGCGCACGTTGGCGGCGTCCAGTGGCTGGGCATGGCGCATGGTGGTCTCCGCTGCGGCGCGGCCGCGTGGGTGTGTGGCGGTGCCTGACCGTCGGCTTGCGACAAGGCATGTGTCGCCGGGCCAATCAGCCAACCGGCCGGGTACACGAGATGCATGCTGCAAACCTGTGGGCAGCGCTGAGCGATGCACGGTGCATCGCCCAGCGCAGTGTGAGGTCAATTGCAGAAAGGCGGAACACCATGTTCTGGAATCGCTGGTGCATCCACGTGGCTGCGGCCATTGGCCCGTGTCTGGTTTTGGCCGGCTTGCCAGGCGTGGCCCAGGCCGGCCCGGTGCGGCTGCAGATGGGCCTGCAACTGGGCACCCAAGCTGCCAACCCAGCCCAGGCCGGTGCGCTGTTGGATTACCTGAGCATCCTGGCGCAGCGCGACCCCAACTTTGTGGAAACCGCTGTGGAGAGCGTGCTGGACAGCACCAGCTTCATGGCCGGTGTCACCAACCCGGCCGAGGTGAGCACACCCGAAGACATCCAGAAACTCATCGACGACTACAACAAAAAGGTCATCAAAGACGTGGAGGCGGCGATCAAGAAAATACTCGAGGACGCTGCCAAGGACATCCAACTGCCAACGCAAGCGCCGGTGGGTGTTGATGTGGAGGTGCAGATCACCGACCTGAAGCTGGAGTTGCTGGTCAACCCCTACGAGATCATTGAACCGGTCCAGGCCGGGTCCGGGCCTATCGCCAAGAAACTGCACAAGGCCAAGCCGGCGAAGATCAAGGCCGCAGCGGCATCTGCACCGGCATCGGCACCGGCCTCTGCGCCGCTGGCGCCCATCAACTTTTCGTTGCAGGAGACGCTTGTGTTGCTGGATGAGCGCGACGTTGCCACCTTCAGCCTGACACGCGCCAGCATCCGGCTGTTCCAGGTGCCCACGCCGTCATCGCTGGCCTTGGCCTGGCTGGCGCTGTTGGGCTGCGTGGTGGTGTCGCGCAGCCTGGGTGCCAGATGCAGCGGTTGATCACTGCGGGTGTGTGGATAGCCGCGTAGCCAGCCAGTTTCCGTGAAACCCCGCTGGGATGCGGTGCGGGAGGTGGATTGCGGCCTGCGGCTGGCCGGCAAAGTTTTGCCCGTCCAAAATCACCAGATCGGTGGTCTGGCGCGCGGCGTCCACCACCAGGCCCATCAACCAGCCTTCGTCTTCAGCGGCGTCCACGTGTTTGGGCACAAACACAAATTCACCCACATGCTGGTTGGCGCCAAAGTCATGCAGCAGGCGTGGGCCACCGTGCAGGTCATGGCGGATCAGCACGCTGTCGCCCACAAACTCACCATCCGCATCGCGTTGCAACGCGGCGGTGTAGGC
>JAYVLI010000123.1:0-2869 GCA_043759535.1 Betaproteobacteria bacterium
CGCCCAGCCGGCTGGCTGCTCCTGTTGTGGCCCACCCTGTCTGCCCTGTGGGTGGCGAGTGGAGGCTTTCCCGGCTGGCATCTGTTGGTCGTCTTTACCTTGGGCACTTTTCTGATGCGCAGCGCAGGCTGCTGCATCAACGACGTGGCCGACCGCGACTTTGACCGCGACGTCAAACGCACGGCGCAGCGCCCCGTGACCAGTGGCCAGCTGTCCGTGAGGCAGGCGCTGGGGTTGGGGGCGCTGCTGGCGTTGCTGGCGTTTGGCTTGGTGCTGACCACCAACGCGGCCACCATTGCCTGGTCATTCGCGGCGCTGGCCATCACGTTGGCCTACCCGTTTGCCAAGCGGTTTGTGTCCATGCCGCAGGCCGTGCTGGGGGTGGCGTTCAGCTTTGGCATCCCGATGGCGTTTGCCGCCGTACAGGGGCGCGTGCCGCTGCTGGCCTGGGTGCTGCTGCTGGGCAACCTGTTCTGGGTGATCGCTTACGACACTGAATACGCCATGGTGGACCGCGACGACGACCTGCGCATCGGCATGAAAACCTCGGCCATCACGCTGGGGCGGTTTGACGTGGCTGCGGTGATGCTCAGTTACCTGATTTTTCTGTCAATTTGGGCCGTAGCCATCAGATCTATTGCCGGATCAGCTATTTATTTAATAGCGCTTGGCGCTGCGCTGCTGCAGGCGCTGTGGCACGGCTGGCTGATCCGACAGCGCCGGCGTGAGGACTGCTTCAAGGCCTTCCGGCTGAACCACTGGCTGGGGCTGACAGTGTTTGTGGGGATCGCATTGGCGGTGACGGGGCGTTGACCTGGCGTTCAAGGCGTTGGTGAGCGCCCATGAAAAAACCCGCTGAAAGCGGGTTCTTGAGGAATGCAAAAACAACAGCAGCAAATTAAGCTGCTTTTTTCGTCATTTTGGCTTTTTTGGACTTCTTAGCTACTTTCTTGACAGGTGCCTTTTCGGCCGCAGGCGCTGCAGCGGGTGCTGCAGCAGGGGCTGCCATTGGCGCGCCGGCATGGCCAGCGGCTTGAGCGGTTGACATCACAGCGAAAGGCGTGGCCAGGATGGCGGCTGCGGCGAGGACGGACATGAATTTTTTCATCAAAAGCTCCTGAATGTTTGGGTAGTTGGTACGCCGTGTGCGACTTCTGGTCAGCCAGTGGCCGACACCGCGTGTTGTTCTAACGTGGCCCTGCGCGGCCACGTTGACGGGAAAACCCGGGGGCCGGGTAAGTACTAAGAACTCCGGAAAATCAAACCGCGCCAAACTCGTCGCCCAGTGCAATGGCCCGCTGCCGCGCCACGTCCATGGCGTGCATGAAGTGCTGTTTGAGCTGGGCGTTTTCCATCACCGTCAGCGCGGCGTGGGTGGTGCCCCCCTTGGAGGTGACGCGCGCGCGCAGCACCTCGGGTGGCTCGGTGGCGGCCTGGGCCAGCGCTGACGCCCCCACAAAGGTGCCGACGGCCAGCTGGTGCGCGGCCTCGGCGCGCAGACCCATGGCGACACCGGCGGCGACCATGGCTTCCAGAAAATAAAACACATAGGCTGGGCCGGAGCCGGACAGGGCGGTGACCGCGTCCAGCTGGCTTTCACCGGCGTCTCCACCCAGCCACAGCAGCTGGCCCGTGGGCTGGATGACCGCTTCTGCAGCCTGCCGGTCGGCGGCGGTCACGGCTGGGCGGGCGAACAGCGCCGTCATGCCCTGGCCGACCAACGCCGGTGTATTGGGCATGGCGCGCACCACCCGTTCGGTGCCCAGCCACTGGGCAATGCTGTCCGAGCGGATGCCGGCGGCCACACTCAGGTGCAGGGCCGTGGCGGTGTGCGCCCGGGCCTGGGCGGCGGCTTCCTTGAAGGTTTGCGGCTTGACGGCCCAGACCACCAGGTCGGCGCGGCGCAGCGCGTCACTGGGCAGGGCATGGACCGCTACGCCGAACTGCCGGGTCAGCTTGTCGCGCTGCTCGGCAAAGGGTTCGACCACCTGGATGTTCGCGGCCGGGGTGCCTTGCTGGATCAGCCCGCCGATGATGGCGCTGGCCATGTTGCCACCGCCGATGAAGGCGATGTGGAGGGCGGGGGCGGGTGTGTTGGTGGTCATGGTGCGGGGGTGTGGTCTGAGGTGCCAAATTGTCGCCCAGGCCCACGCCCGGGGTGGTGTGGCGCTCAGGGGGCTGTAGCTTGCCGCACCGCGTGTTCCCAGCGCGCCATCAGCTCGTTGGCGCGGGCGGTGGCCAGCGTGGGCACAAAGGTGCGTTCAGCCTGCCACAGGCCGTCTAGCTCGGCCACGTTGCCATACACCCCGCTCGACAAGCCGGCCAAGTAAGCCGCGCCGAGGGCGGTGGTCTCCGTCACGGCGGGCCGGACCACAGGGATGCCCAGCAGGTCAGCCTGGAACTGCATGAGCAGGTCGTTGACACAGGCCCCGCCGTCCACCCGCAGCTGGGCCACAGGTGCGGCCCCGCTGGCCACAGCGTCGCGGCTCATGGCCTGCAGCAGGGCGGCGCTTTGGTAAGCAATGCTTTCCAGCGCGGCGCGTGCAATGTGGGCCACGGTGGTGCCGCGGGTCAGCCCGGTGATGGTGCCGCGCGCGTCGGGCTGCCAGTAGGGCGCGCCCAGGCCGGTGAAGGCGGGCACCATCATCACGCCACCCGAGTCGGGCACGCTTTCGGCCAGCGACTGCACCTCGGCGCTGCCCTTGATGGCGTTCAGCCCGTCACGCAGCCACTGCACCACGGCCCCGCCAACAAACACGCTGCCTTCAATGGCGAACTCGGTTTGTTGTGTGGCCTGCGCCGCACTGGTGGTGAGCAGGCCGTTGCGAGAGGTTTGAAAGTGCTGGCCAGTGTGCATCAGCATGAAGCA
>JAYVLI010000124.1:0-5850 GCA_043759535.1 Betaproteobacteria bacterium
AAAGACTTTGCCGGCCACACGGTGCACCAGATCCCGCCCAACGGCCAGGGCATTGCCGCGTTGATGGCGCTGGGCATGCTGGACCAGTTGGACATGGGCGATGTGCCAGTGGACAGCGCCGCCGCGCAACACCTGCAGATCGAGGCCATGAAACTGGCCTTTGCCGACACCTACCGCTGGGTGGCCGACGAGCGCCACATGACCGAGGTGAGCACTGCTGACCTGCTGAGCGACGATTACCTGGCCAGCCGCGCCAAGCTGATTGACCGCAACCGCGCCACTGATTTCCAGCACGGTCACCCGCCCAGGGGCGGCACCATCTACCTCACCGCCGCTGATGAAATGGGCATGATGATCAGCCTGATCCAGTCCAACTACATGGGTTTTGGCAGCGGCGTTGTGGTGCCGGGCACCGGGGTCAGCCTGCAAAACCGCGGCCATTGCTTCAGCCTGCAAAACGGCCATCCCAACCAGGTGACGGGTGGCAAGCGACCCTTCCACACCATCATCCCGGGCTTCTTGACCAAAGACGGCCAACCGCAGATGAGCTTTGGCGTGATGGGCGGCAACATGCAGCCCCAAGGCCATTTGCAGACGCTGGTGCGCATGCTCAAACATGGCCAGCAGCCGCAAGCCGCCTGTGACGCGCCACGCTGGAAAGTGGCCACCGGCTTGTCGGTGGACCTGGAGCCCACGATGGCGCCGCAACTGGTGGCTGATCTGAAGGCCATGGGCCATCAGGTGGAGGCCACGCCGGACGCCTACATGGACTACGGCAGCGGCCAGTTCATCTGGAAGCTGAGCGATGATCTGGTTGACGGGTATGTGGCGGCCAGTGACTCACGCCGTGACGGGCAGGCAGTGGGTTACTGAGTTTGAAGCCAAACGCTGCTGACGGGCAGCGTTTGGCACCGTACAAGCAAGCACCAAACGGTTGCGCGCAAAAAAACGGCCGCACGCAAAAAAACGACGCCCAGAAAGCCGAATGGGCCAGCGCTTTTTGAGCGCTGGCCCATCGATTCAATATGGTCGGGACGGCGGGATTCGAACTCGCGACCCCTTGCACCCCATGCAAGTGCGCTACCAGGCTGCGCTACGCCCCGACTGAGCCTCGCAGTATAGGCGGTAAATGCCTGGTTTCAGACCGTCAGCAACTGGCGGATGGATAAAAGCTCGGCGCGCAGTTGTGGGCCTTGCAATTCAACGGTGTCGGCCACAGGAATGGCCGCTGTGGCATCGGCTGGCGCGGCGCTGGTCGCTGTCGGCAGCGCGCGTGTCGGCAAACCCGGCGGCATATCGGCCAGCCTGCCATCCAGCACATCGGCCGACATATCCGCCGACACATCCGCCGACACATCCGCCGACACAGCGGCCAGATCAAGGTCGAGGTCGAGTCCACCGTCAACCACCTCACTGCGCGCAGCGCCCACCAGATCACCCAGTTGATTGCGCGCACCGCTGATGGTGAAGCCCTGGTCATACAGCAGGTCACGGATGCGGCGAATCAGCAGCACCTCATGATGCTGGTAATAACGGCGGTTGCCGCGCCGCTTCATGGGCTTGAGTTGCGAGAACTCTTGCTCCCAGTAGCGCAGCACATAGGGTTTGACGCCGCACAGGTCACTCACCTCACCGATCGTGAAGTAACGCTTGGCCGGAATGGCGGGCAGCAATTTCTCCATAAAAATCAAGAAGGTGAGCGAGTGAACTCAAACTCTACTCGAAGTCCTCACCGACCGGGGCATCGCCTTGCACGATGGTTTTGAGCTTGTGGCTGGCGTGGAAAGTGACCACATTGCGTGCTTTGATCGGGATCGCTTCACCGGTGCGCGGGTTGCGCCCGGGGCGTGACGCTTTGCGGCGGATGTTGAAGTTGCCAAAGCCCGAGAGCTTGACATCGTCACCCTTGACCAGCGTCTTGTGGACCAGCTCAAAAAAGGCTTCAACCATGTCCTTGGACTCACGCTTGTTGAGGCCAAGCCGCTCAAACAGCAACTCGGCCAGCTCGGCCTTGGTCAGCGTGGGTGTCTCCAGTGACGGCAGGATCACACGGCTGGGGGGGGTGTCCTCAATGGTCATCGTGTGTCCGTTGGGTGCGGTGGTTGGGGGTGGGTTGGCCATCAGGTGTGCAAGGGTCAGCCACGCAAATGCGCGCCTTGGGCTGCGCTGGCGCGGGCCACGGCGGCGGCCACCGCGCTGTCGATGCGTTCTTCGGTGAGCGTGGCGGCATCGTCCAGCAATTCCAGTCGCACCGCCATGCTGCGTTCACCCGCATGAAAGCCAGCGCTGCCGGCACCGGGCCGGTACACATCAAACAGCTTGGCAGCGCGCACCAGGCCGGCAGGGTCAGCCGCCAAGGCGCTGATCAAGCCGTCGTGGCTGGACGATTCAGGCACCACCAGCGCCAGGTCACGCCAGGCGCTCTGGTGGCGCGGGATGGCCTTGGCGGCGGGCACGGGCTGCACCTGCACTGCTGCCAGGTCCAGTTCCACCAGCACCGGCGCCTGCGGCAAGTCATGGGCCTGGCGCCAGCGCGGGTGCAGCTCACCGATCACGCCGATGGGCTGGCCGTCAACCAGCACACGGGCGCTGCGGCCGGGGTGTAGCGCGGGGTGGGCCACCGCTTCAAACACCGGCTGGCGTGGTGCCAACAGTGCTTCCACATCGCCTTTGACGTCGAAAAAATCCACCAGCCGTTCTTTGTCGCTCCACTGGGTGGCCACAGCCGGACCGTAAGCCAGCACGGCAATGCGCATGGGCTGGTGGATGCCGGCCACCGTCAACTCCCCGGCCGGCACGCTGGCATCACGCAGCGCCACCCGGCCCAGCTCGAACACCCGCACCCGGCCTGCTTTGCGCGCCAGGTTGTATTGCAGCACCTGCACCAGGCTACCGATCAGGCTGGACCGCATCACCGCCAGAGGTGAGGCAATCGGGTTCAGCACCTTGATCGGGTCGGCATTGCCATGCAGCTCCTGTTCCCAGCGCGCTTCGACAAAGCTGAAGTTGATGGTTTCCTGGTAGTCCAGTGCGGCCAGCGCATGGCGCACGGCAAAGCTGCTGCGGCGGGACTCAGGCGCAATGCGCGGCGTGATGGGCGCGACGGGTGCGCTGTCAGGCAACTGCGCGTAGCCGATGACCCGCACCACTTCTTCGATCAGGTCCTCTTCGATGGTCAGGTCGAAGCGCCAACTGGGCGGGGTGACAGTCAACACGCCGGGTGACTCGGTGAAGGCCAGGCCCAGCCGACTGAACACCTGCGCGCACTGCGCCTGCGTCACCGGCATGCCGATGACTTTGGCCGCCCTGGCCACCCGCAAGGCCACCGGTGCGCGTTGCGGCAAATTGGCGGTCTGGTCATCCACCGGCCCGGCCTGGCCGCCGCAGATATCGATGATGAGCCGGGTGATGTGCTCGATGTGATCCACCGTGCTGGCTGGGTCCACACCCCGCTCAAAGCGGTGGCCGGCGTCGGTGTTGAAGTTGAAGCGGCGTGAGCGGCCGGCCACGGCGTCAGGCCACCAGAACGCCGCTTCGACGTAGACGTTTTGCGTGCTGTCGGATACCGCCGTGGCATCGCCGCCCATGATGCCCGCGAGGGACTCAACCCCATGTTCGTCGGCAATCACACCGACCTGCACGCCCATTTGCACATCCAGCGCCACCGTGTTGCCGTTCAGCAATTTGAGTGTTTCACCGGCCTTTGCCCAGCGCACCACCAGGCCGCCGTGGATCTTGTCCAGGTCAAAAATGTGTGACGGCCGGCCGTACTCAAACATCACATAGTTGGAGATGTCCACCAACGCGGTGACCGAGCGCTGGCCGCAGCGCGCCAGCCGGTCCACCATCCAGGCGGGCGTCTTGGCGCGGGTGTTGACACCGCGCACGGTGCGGCCCGAGAAGCGGCCACACAGGTCGGCCGCGTCAATGCTCACCGGCAGGTGGTCGGTGTTGCTGGCAGGCACCGGCGGAAAAGCGGGCGTGATCAGCGGCGCGCCGGTCAGCGCCGACACCTCACGCGCAATGCCGTAAACGCTGAGCGCATGGCCCAGGTTGGGCGTCAGCTTGAGGGTGAACAGCGTGTCGTCCAGCGCCAGCACGCTGCGCACATCGGCACCCAGCGGGGCATCGGCGCTGAGTTCCAGCAGGCCACCGTGGTCATCGTTGAGCTTGAGTTCTTTTGCCGAGCACAACATGCCCTGGCTTTCCACGCCGCGCAGCTTGCCCAGCTTGATGGTGAAGGGCACGGCGTCAGCGGCGCTGGCGTCGGCCGGCGGCAGCTCAGCCCCCACCAGTGCCCGCGGCACACCCAGGCCCACCCCCGCATTGGGCGCGCCGCAGACGATTTGCAGCAGGCCATTTTTGGAATGCGGGCCGGCGTCCACCCGGCACACCCGCAGGCGGTCGGCATTGGGGTGCTGCTCGGCTTCCACAATCTCGCCCACCACCACGCCGGAGAACGGCGGCGCCACCGGCGTGAGGCTTTCCACCTCCAGGCCGGCCATGGTCAGCAGCTCAGCCAGCGCGGTGGTAGACAGGGGTGGGTTGCAAAACGCGCGCAGCCAGGATTCAGGGAATTGCATGGTCTTGGACGGTCAGGGTCGCAGGGATGGCGGGGCGGATCAACGAAATTGCTGCAGGAACCGCAGGTCGTTCTCAAAGAACAAGCGCAGGTCGTTGACACCGTAGCGCAGCATGGTCAGGCGGTCCATGCCCATGCCAAAGGCAAAGCCGATGTGGCACTCGGGGTCGAGGCCAAAGTTGCGCACGACATTCGGATGGACCTGGCCCGAGCCCCCCACCTCCAGCCATTTGCCCTTGAGCGGGCCGCTGGCAAACGCGATGTCGATTTCAGCCGACGGCTCGGTGAACGGAAAGAAGGACGGGCGGAAACGCAGTTGCAGTTCATCGCTCTCAAAAAATGCCCGGCAGAACGCAGTGAACACCACCTTCAAATCCTTGAAGCTGACGTTCTCGCCAATCCACAGGCCTTCACACTGGTGGAACATCGGCGAGTGGGTGGCGTCGCTGTCCACCCGGTAGGTGCGGCCCGGCGCGATCACCCGGATCTCGGGGATCGGTTCCTGCCGGGCAATCGCGTCGGCATGGCGGGCGGCATGCGCTTTGGCGTAACGCACCTGCATCGGTGAGGTGTGCGGCCGCAGGTTCAACCAGCGGCCGGCCTCGTCTTGCATGTCCACATAAAACGTGTCCTGCATCGACCGCGCCGGGTGGTTCTCGGGGTTGTTGAGCGCGGTAAAGCTCATCCAGTCGGTCTCGATCTCGGGGCCTTCGGCCACATCGAACCCCATGGACCCGAAGATGGCCTCGATGCGCTCCACCGTGCGCGAGATCGGGTGCAGCCCACCGGTGCCACGCTGGCGCCCAGGCAAGGTCACGTCCAGCGCCTCGGCTTTCAGCTGCAAGGCCAGTTCGGCTTCGGCCAGGGACTGGCGGCGTTGGGTCAGTGCGGCCTCGATGCGCTGCTTGGTCTGGTTGATCTGTGCGCCACGGGTTTTTTTCTCGTCGGGCGTCAAGGCGCCCAGGCCTTTGAGCAACTCGGTCACCCGGCCGGCCTTGCCCAAAAAGCGCGCCTTGGCGTTTTCCAGTTCGGCTGGCGTGGGCGCGCCGTCAAAGTCAGCCATGGCCGAAGCCACCAATGCGTCGAGATCGTTCATGAGGGTTTTAGAAACAAAAAAAGGCCGCCCACAGGTGACGACCTTCAATGCTTGGAAGCAAACCCGGCCGGTCAAGGCCGGGCTGCGGGACTCAAGCCAGCTGGGCCTTCACCTTGGCGACGATGCTGCCAAAAGCAGCCGGGTCGTTGACGGCGAGTTCAGCCAACATCTT
>JAYVLI010000125.1:0-9801 GCA_043759535.1 Betaproteobacteria bacterium
CGGCAGAGCGCGACATTTTCTCGGCGGCCAAGCCAGCCACCAAGAAATAAGCATGACCGCCTTTGTTGACTTCAACCAGGTCTGGCTGGCCTACAACGAGACCCTGCTGCAGCAGGGCAACTTTGCAGTCGAAGACATCAACCTGCAGGTCAATGAAGGCGAGTTCATCGCCATCGTCGGCCCGTCAGGCTGCGGCAAATCCACTTTCATGAAGCTGGCCACCGGCTTGAAGATGCCCAGCAAGGGCAGCGTGCACATCGGCGGCCAGGCAGTGACCGGGCCGCTCAAGATCACCGGCATGGCGTTTCAGGCGCCCAGCCTGCTGCCCTGGCGCACCACGGTGCAAAACGTGCTGCTGCCGCTGGAGATCGTGGAGCCTTACCGGTCCAGCTTCAAGGCCAGGCGCGCTGAATACGAAGCCAAAGCCCGCAACCTGCTGCAAAGCGTGGGTTTGGGTGGTTATGAAGACAAGTTCCCGTGGCAGCTCTCCGGCGGCATGCAGCAGCGCGCCAGCATCTGCCGGGCCCTGGTGCATGAGCCGAAATTGCTGCTGCTGGACGAGCCATTTGGCGCGCTGGACGCCTTTACCCGCGAGGAGCTGTGGTGCGCGCTGCGCGACCTGCAGGCGGCGCAAAAATTCAACGTCATCCTGGTGACGCATGACTTGCGCGAAAGCGTGTTTTTGGCCGACACGGTGTATGTGATGAGCAAAAGCCCGGGCCGGTTTGTGGTGCGGCGCACGATTGACCTGCCGCGCCCGCGTGACCTGGAGGTGACTTACACCCCCGCCTTCACTGACATCGTGCATGCGCTGCGCGGGCACATTGGCGCCGTCCGTCACCAATTCGGCAGCACGGCGGCCAAGGCCGCAGCAGAGGCCAAGCCATGAGCAACAACAAGACGCTGGAAGCCTGGTCACCCTGGATCTTGCTGGCCGCCACCCTGCTGCTGTGGCAGGCCATCTGCTCGGGCTTCAACATCAGTGAGTTCATCTTCCCCAGCCCGGCGCGCATCTGGCAGCAACTGGTGGAGTTCAAAGGCGAAATCGCCAAACACGCCTGGCGCACCTACTGGGTGACGATGTTGGGCTTCTGTCTCGCCATCGTGGTGGGGGTGCTGCTGGGCTTTTTGATCGGCAGCAGCCGGCTGGCCTACACCGCCATCTACCCGCTGATGACCGGCTTCAACGCGCTGCCCAAGGCCGCGTTTGTGCCCATCCTGGTGGTGTGGTTTGGCATTGGCGTGGGGCCGGCGGTGCTCACCGCGTTTTTGATCAGCTTTTTCCCGATCACGGTGAACATTGCCACCGGCCTGGCCACGCTGGAGCCCGAGCTGGAAGACGTGCTGCGGGTGCTGGGCGCCAAACGCTGGGACGTGCTGGTCAAGGTGGGCCTGCCGCGCTCGATGCCCTATTTTTTTGGCAGCCTCAAAGTGGCCATCACGCTGGCCTTTGTGGGCACCACAGTCAGCGAGATGACCGCCAGCAACGAGGGCATCGGCTACCTGCTGGTCAGTGCCGGCAGCAGCATGCAGATGGGCCTGGCCTTTGCCGGCCTGGTGGTGGTGGGCGCCATGGCCATGGGCATGTACGAGCTGTTCTCGGTGCTGGAAAAACGCCTCACCGGCTGGGCCCACCGAGGCTCACAGGGGCATTGAGTACCCAGGCTCAGAACGATTCCCAATCGCTGGACGCGGCAGACGCGCTGCTGGACAGGGCCGGTGCATGACCCGATGCAGGCGCCACCTGCGAGCAGGCCGTTGGCGCTGCACGTCGGGCCGCTGCTTTGGGCCGCACAGCGCTGTAGGCCGCCGGGGCTGCCGCCGCTTGGCTATGGGCAGTGACATCCCCACCCGATACCAGCCTGAACACCGCCACCGCCTGCACCAATTGCACGGCTTGCTGCTTCAGGCTCTCCGCCGCAGCGGCACTTTGCTCTACCAGCGCGGCGTTCTGCTGGGTGGCCTGGTCCATTTGCGTCACCGCTTCGCCCACTTGCGAGACGCCAGCGCTCTGCTCATGGCTGGCCGCGCTGATCTCGGCCATGATGTCGGTGACCCGCTGGATGGCACTGACCACCTCGGTCATGGTCGATCCGGCGCGGTCCACCAGCGCGGTGCCCTGCGCTACCCGCTCCACGCTGCTGGCAATCAGGCTCTTGATCTCGCGGGCGGCTTCAGCGCTGCGGCTGGCCAGGCTGCGCACCTCACTGGCCACCACCGCAAAACCACGGCCTTGCTCACCGGCCCGGGCGGCCTCTACCGCCGCGTTCAGCGCCAGGATGTTGGTCTGGAAGGCAATGCCGTCAATCACGCTGATGATGTCGGCAATCTTCTTGCTGCTGGCGTTGATGGCCTGCATGGTGGTCACCACCTCGCCCACCACCTCACCGCCCTTGACTGCCACTGCCGTGGCACCCAGCGCCAACTGGTTGGCCTGGCGGGCGTTGTCGGCGTTTTGCTTGACGGTGGAATTGAGCTGCTCCATCGACGCAGCGGTTTCTTGCAGCGCGCTGGCTTGTTGCTCGGTGCGCATGCTCAGGTCGGCATTGCCGCTGGCAATCTCGACGGACCCGGTGGCGATGCTGTCGCTGCTCTGGCGCACTTGGCTGACGATGCCGGCCAGGTTCTGGCGCATGTTTTCCAGCGCCAGCAGCAGTTGTGAAAGCTCGTCCTGGCCACGCGTCTCGGCCCGGGCCGACAGGTTGCCGGCGGCCACGTTTTCAGCCAATTGCACGGCCTGGGCAATGGGCCGCACGATGGACTGGGTGACCAGCACACCGGCCACCACCGCTGCGGCCACCGCCACCACACTGGCGGCAATCAACAGGTTGCGCTGCAAGATGTAGGCGATCTCGGCGTCTTGCGTCAGTTGTTTGGCGTCGGCCTGGCTGGCCTCGGCATACGCCTCGGAGCTTTTGACCAAGGCGGCCAACAAGGGCCGGCAGGCCTCGTTCATCTTCTGGATGGCTTCGTCTTTGGCGCCTTTCAGCGCCAGGTCAACAATGCCCAACGCCACTGGTGCGTAGGCTTTTTCGATGCTCTCCAACTCGGTCACCAGGCTGCGGGTTTTGTCACCCACATCACTGGCTTTGGCCGTCATCTCTTTGAGCTTGGCCAGGCTGCTGCCCACCTGCTCATGCGCTTTGAGGACCAGCGCTTTTTCAACTGCCATGTCTGCCGGCTTGCTGACCAGCACCAAATTGCGCGCCGCAATGGCCCGCTGGTCCACCGCATTGCGCAGGCTGTCGGCCAGCCTGGCACGGGCGTCGTTGCCGTCGATGAACTGCGCAAAACGCTGGTTGGCGTCACTCAGTGATTTGACGGATGCGCCGGCAACTACCAGCACGATCAAAGCAAGGCCGGCAAATGCGGCGGTCAGTCGGGTGCGGATAAGCATGGTTTTGAAGTCAGTTGTCGGCTGGCGTTGATGCTGCCGCAGGCCGGTTGCGCCTGCGGTGCCCACTGGAGGGCTGCGTTGGGGTTTTTGACGCACAACTGCTCTGCGCAAAACGATGACTACACCGGGGTATCGGCACGCACAGCGCCAGCTTGACGGTATGCCAGCACAAACCGCATGGCGGCGCACTGCAGCCGCTGCGGGTGGCGCTGCGGCTGCAGCCGGGCAGCGGCCACAGCGTGTCCCCTACACTGGTCGCAGCGGCGCAACAGCGCCATTTTTTTGCCCTATTTCTAACGATCTGCACCAGACGCATGGGCTGGCAAGGCCACCTCCAACTCGACTACAGCCGCCGCGGCCCGCGCACCATCGCGCTAGACCGCCACCACGGCCCGCTGCGGGTGCTGCAGCGGCTGTACCCCGAGGGGGACGCGGTGTGCCACCAGGTGCTGATCCACCCGCCCGGCGGCATCGTGGGTGGGGATGTGCTGGCGCTGGACACCACGCTGTCGCCAGGCAGCCATGCGCTGATCACCACCCCCGGCGCCACCCGCTTCTACCGCAGCGCCGGGCCGCTGGCGGTGCAGCAGGTGCAGGCCACCGTGGCCAGCGGCGCCCGGCTGGAATGGCTGCCGCTGGAGACGATTGCCTACAACCGCTGCAAGGTGGAAAACCGCCTGCGCTTCAACCTGGCCCCGGGCGCCCAGATGATGGGCTGGGACGTGTTGGCGCTGGGCCTGCCCGCCGCCGATCAGCCGTTTGTGGATGGCAATTATCTGCAGCAGCTCAGCCTGCCTGGGGTGTGGTTGGAGCGTGGTCGCATCAGCGGCACCGACAGGCTGCTGCTGGACTCACCGCTGGGCCTGGCCGGCCACAGCGTGCTGGCCACGCTGTGGCTGGCCGATGGTGAGGCCTTGGCCGGTGCCGACGGGCAAGACCCGCCCACCGGCCTGGGCCGCGAGCGCACAGAGGCGCTGCTGGATACCGCCCGTGCGTTGATCTCCAACAGCGCACTGCCCACCACCGCCGGGGTCAGCGCGCCGGCGCAGTCCCTGCTGGTGCTGCGTGCGCTGGGCCACCGGGTCGAGCCGGTGATGGTGCTGCTGCAAGCCGTGTGGGGCGCGTGGCGGCGGTTGCACTGGGGCCTGCCACCCTGCCCACCGCGGGTGTGGCGCACTTGACGGCGGTCCCGCTCCGCCCAGCCATGCGGCGCAGGGCGGGGCTGTCACTGCTGCGGCTGCCGCACGGTCACGCAAACGCGTAAGGCCCACCCCGCTTCAGCGCCAGCATGTAGGCCGGCCGCGCATGGATGCGCTGCAAAAGCGCCATCAAGCGGGGCCGGCTGGTGTTTAGGCCGGCGCGCTGCGCTGCGGCCTCCAGCGGAAAACTCATCATGATGTCGGCGCCGCTGAGCTGATCACCGGCAAACCAGGCGCTGCGGCCCAGCTCAGCCTCCATGAAGTCAAGCTGACGCTTCAGGTTGGGCCGCACCATCAAGTCCATCACCTTGTTGCTGATGGCCCGCGCGATCGGCTTGACGAAGAAGGGCATGGGGCCGTTGGCCACACGGTCAAAAATCAATGTGAGCAACAGCGGCGGCATGGCGGAGCCCTCAGCAAAGTGCAGCCAGTAGCGGTAGCGCAGCGCCTCGGGTGTGCCAGGTGCGGGCAGCAGGCGGCCCTGGCCGTAACGCTCCAGCAGGTATTCAACGATGGCGCCAGTCTCGGCCACGGTCACATCACCATCGGTGATGACCGGGCTCTTGCCCAGCGGGTGGACCGCCAGCAGGCTGGGTGGGGCCAGCATGGTGCTGGCGTCACGCTGGTGGTGCGTGATCTCGTAAGGCAGGCCCAGCTCTTCCAGCAGCCAGAGCACCCGCTGCGAGCGAGAGTTGTTGAGATGGTGGACAGTGATCATGGCGCGGCGGGTGCGGGGGTGGTTGAGGCTGCGGATTGTGGCGCCCCACCCGCCGCGCCCGAGCGCATTGGGTCACTGGATCATTGCGTGAGCTGCAGGCTGTAGGCCCCCTGCGCGCCACGCGAACAACGCACATCGAGCACCAGCGTGGCCGCAGCCGTGCCGTTGTTGCTGTAGACCACTGTATCGGCCGCACCCAGACCGGTGCTGCTGCTGCTGGCCAGTGCCGACCCAGCGCTGCTGTACAGCGCCAGGTTGTGGTTGGCTGCGGCGTTGGGGGTCAGCACGGCGGTCAGGGTTTTGCCGGCGGGCAGGCTGACGCGGGTGTTGTCCACATCACTGCTGGCGGACAAGCTGCCGCTGATGCGGGCGGTGGCCGGCAACACGGCCTGTGCGGTGGCCAGGGTGTTGTTGGGCTCGACCTCGGCAACCGTGGTGTCGACCACGGCAGGCGCGGCAGGCGCGGCAGGCGCTGCGACCACCGCCAGGCCGGCGTCGGCCATGCCGGTGCCACAACCGCTGCAGGCCACCGGAAAATCGCGGGTGCTGCTGCGCAGCAAGGCCTCCACCTGCTCCACCGTCAGCGCGTTGTTGCGGGCGATCATCAGCGCGGCCACGGCCACCACATGCGGCGTGGCCATCAATGTGCCCTGGTACCAGGCATAACTGTCAACGCCGGGGGCACTGCTGCCGCTGTTGACGGTGGACAAGATGCCGTTGGTGGCGGCGCTGCGCATGTCACCACCAGGTGCTGCCAGGTCCACGTTGGCGCCATAGGCAATGCCTGCAACGCCCAGCGCGTTGTTGGCCAATGCGGCGATGGTGCCGGCCACATGCGTGCCGTGCCAACTGTTGCTGGCGGCGCCTGAGCCGCTGTCGCAAAAGTTGGCCACCACCGCATCACCGGCGTCCAGCGCGCTGGCGTCGCGGCCGTCACCGTCATTGCCGGCGGCAGCCGTGCCGATGAAGTCATAACCCGCCACGATGTTGGCCGCCAGTTCAGCATGCGGCTGGTAGCCGGTGTCCACCACCGCCACCACCACACCGGTGCCGGTGCTGCTGGCCCAGTCTGCAGGCGCGTTGACGCTGGCGGTGGGCTCGGACAAGTCCCACAGGCTGAGGGTGCTGGGGTCGCTGGGTTGGACTTGCTTTTGCAGCAGCAGGTCGGGCTCGGCGTATTCCACGCTGGCGTCACTGCGGGCAATCTCTGGCGCCAGGCGCTGCAAAGTGGCCAGCGGCACGGACCGGTGCAGCCGCATCACATTGGCTTGTTGGGCGTTGTCATGCAGGCGCTGCATCTGCACCCCGGCGCGGTGCAACACCTCGTGTGCCGGTGCCATGATCTGGGTGGTGGCCTGCGTGGCGGCGGCGCTGCCGCTGCGGTGTGTGATGGTCAGCCGGTGGGTGCTGGGCGCACTGTTGGGTAGTGGCATCGATGGCCCTGGCACCGTGCGCCGCGTCACCGCCGGCATGGGCGACCTGCAGGCCCAGGCCGATCCCCAGCAGCTCCAGCACGGCCAGACGCGGCGCCCGGGGGCTGTGAGGGGGCTGTGCGGCAGGCCCAACAACACGGTGAGCGGCGGGCAGGCGTTGGCGGCTGGGCATGGATGTGGCTCCGGCTGTACTTGTCAGAGGGTGTTGCCAGGCGGTGTGGACAGACTGGCCGGCGACGCTGTGGCCGCTGGCCAAGCGCTGCGTGGTGTCTCCGCCGCGTCGGCGGGGCGGCGGCATTTTGTGGGCGCTGACCCCTTGTCAACATGTCAGATCACCTGAATTTACAGCGCCCCGCCAGCGCTTGACCAGCGCTTCACAATATTGCTGCTAACGCGGCCTGTGCGTGGCCTTTGCAGCCAACAGGCCCAGCGCCGCCACCCGGCCACTGGCCAGACTGGCATTCAGCAAATAACCACCCGTTGGCGCCTCCCAGTCCAGCATCTCGCCGGCGCAAAACATGCCCGGCAAGGCGCGCAGCATGCTGTTGTCATCCAGCGCCTCAAAGCGCACCCCACCGGCGGTGCTGATGGCCTCGGCCACCGGCCGGGCTGCAGTCAAACGCAGCGGCCAGGCCTTGACCTCTGCCGCCAGGCCCAGGGGCTGGTGGGCCACCCGGTCAGCCAATTGCGCGGCGCTGTAACGCTCACGCAGCAGGGCGGCCTTGACACCGTCCAGCCCGGCCTGCTCTTTCAGGTGATTGGGCAATGAGCGGGCGCCCCGGCCTTTGGCCAGCGCGGCCGCCAACTGGTCCAGGCTGCGGCCGGGCAACAGGTCCATCTGCACGTTGGCTGAGCCGTCCCGCTGGATGGCGTCACGCAGGCGGGCGCTGGCGGCATAGACCAGGCTGCCCTCAATGCCACCGGCGGTGACCACAAACTCACCCTGTCGGCTGAAAGCCTCACCTTGCCCGTCATCAAAATGCAGCCGCACCAGCTTCATCGGCGCACCGGCAAAACGTTGGCTGAAATAAGGGCTCCAAGCCACGTCGAACCCGCAATTGGCCGGTTGCAGTGGCGCCAAGTCCACCCCCTGCTGCTGCAACCACGGCCACCAGGCACCGTCACTGCCCAGCTGCGGCCAACTGGCGCCGCCCAGCGCCAGCAACACAGCAGCCGCCTGCTGCAGTTGCTCACCTTGCGGTGTGGCAAAGCGCAGCGTGGTGGGGGTTTCGCCCTCGCGCCAGCCCAGCCAGCGGTGGCGCATGTGCAGGCGCAGGCCGGCGGCACGCAACCGGTGCAGCCACGCCCGCAGCAGCGGCGCGGCCTTCATCTCGGCCGGGAACACCCGGCCCGAGCTGCCCACAAACGTGGCCACGCCCAGCGCCGCAGCCCAGTCCCGCAGGTGTTGTGGGCCAAAGGCCGCCAACCACGGCGCCACCTGCGCGGCGCGCTGGGCATACCGCGCGGTAAAGGGTGCAATAGGCTCGCTGTGGGTCAGGTTGAGCCCACCTTTGCCGGCCAGCAGAAACTTGCGGCCCACTGACGGCATGGCGTCGTACAAGTCCACACTGGCGCCGGCTTGCAGCAGCACCTCGGCCGCCATCAGCCCGGCAGGGCCGCCGCCGATGATGGCGACGTGCAGAGGGGATGCGGCGGTGTTGGAAGGGTCAAGTACAGCAGGCGTCATGCGGCGAGTCTAGGGCTGGCCTGCAGGTGAGCTGCGCAGGCAGTGCAGCCCGCACCGCATCACCAGCATTGCCTACAACCTCATCACCGGTGATACCGTGCGCGATGATTTTGGTGATGGACACCGATGTGGTGGTGGCGGCATTGCGCAACCCGACAGGCGCGTCAGCAGCGCTGCTGCGGCAGGTTCGACAAGGGCAACTGCGCTTGGCTGCCAATGTCAGCCTGTTCACTGAATATGAAGCTGTTTGCCTGCGCCCTGAGCATGCCCAGGCCGCTGGTTTGACTGCGCGAGACGTGGGCCATTTTTTGAATGCCCTGGCCAGTTTGGTGCAGCCGGTGGCCATCCACTTCATGTGGCGGCCCCAGTTGCACGACCCTGGTGACGAATTGGTGCTGGAAGCTGCCGCGAATGCCCGTGCCGATGTGTTGTTGGGCTTTAACCTGAAACACTTTTCGGCCGCAATGCCGCGTTTTGGCATCCGCCTCTCACAGCCCGGCCCTTTTTTTAGGAGCCTGTCATGACCGACCTCAGCACCTACCCCCTGCGGCTGCCACGCTCAATCCGTGCCGGTATCGAGAAACTGAGCAAGCAAGACGGCATCAGCATCAACCAGTTTGTCAGCATTGCCGTGGCTGAGAAACTGGCCATCATGCAAGCCGAAACCTACTTTGCTGAGCGCTTGGCCAAAGCCGACTTGGCGGCGTTTGACCGACTGATGCAACGGCCTTCGGGTGAGTCACCACGCGACGGTGATGAGACCTGACGGCCAAGCTGTCCTGTCAGGCACCGATGCAGCGCAGGCTCAGCACTTGAGCGCAACTCAAATCGCCACCCGCTGCCGCACGCCGTCTGTTTCCATATCCGCACCGCGGCCGCGAGTTATCACCTCACCACGTTCCATCACCAGATACTGGTCGGCCAATTCAGCTGCAAAGTCGTAGTACTGCTCCACCAGGATGATGGCCATGCGCTGGCCGTTCAAGCCCTTGTCGGCCAGCATGCGGATGACGCGGCCGATGTCTTTGATGATGCTGGGCTGGATGCCCTCGGTGGGCTCGTCCAGGATCAGCAGTTTGGGTGCCGCCGCCAAGGCGCGGGCAATGGCCAGTTGCTGCTGTTGGCCGCCCGACAAATCCCCCCCGCGCCGGTGCAGCATCTGCTTGAGCACCGGGAACAGGGTAAACAGCTCTGGTGGGATCGGCGCGTCACCGGGCTTAACAGCCAGGCCCATCAACAGGTTGTCCTGCACCGTCAGGCGGCTGAAGATTTCGCGGCCCTGCGGCACATAGCCCACACCCAGCCGCACCCGCTCGTACGGTGTGGCTTTGGTGATGTCCACACCGCCAAGCAGCACGCTGCCGGTC
>JAYVLI010000126.1:0-8581 GCA_043759535.1 Betaproteobacteria bacterium
GATCGTGCGCCGGCAATTGCGCGTCACGCCCTATCCGCATGAAGACGCAGGCTGGATCGTGCGCCAAGCCGGGCCGGAGGTGGCGATGTTCTCGTCCGACTACCCGCATGTGGAAGGTGGCCGCCACCCGCTGAAACGCTTTGACGAAACCCTGCAAGGCTGCAACCCGGCGGCGGTCCAGCGCTTTTATGCCGACAACTTCATTGACCTGATGGGCGCCGGCCTGGCGCCTGCCTTGCGGCGGCCGGCGCATCTTGCGGCGCCGCATCCTGTTGCATCCGCCGTGCCGGCTTGACGGTACGGCCCACCTCCCACCCTTTGCTGGACCACCACCATGCCATTGCCCACCGCACTGCCCACGTTTGAGACCGTGCTCTACACCGTTGACGACGGCATTGCCACCCTCACCCTGAACCGGCCAGAGAAGATGAACGCCTTCACCGCGCAGATGCGCGATGACCTGGTGGCCGCGTTGGATGCCACGGATGCGGACGACGCGGTGCGGGTGGTCATCATCACCGGCGCCGGCCGGGCGTTTTGCGCCGGGGCCGATTTGTCCTCGGGCGGCAAGACCTTTGACTACGCCTCACAAGCCAACCTGGCGCGCGAAAAATACAAGGTGGGCGATGTCTACCGCGACGGTGGTGGTGTGGCCACGCTGCGCATCTTCAAAAGCTTGAAGCCGGTGATCGGCGCCATCAACGGCGCGGCCGTGGGCATTGGCATGACCATGCAATTGCCGATGGACATCCGCATGGCCAGCACTGACGCACGTTTTGGTTTTGTGTTTTCGCGCCGCGGCATCACGCCCGAGGCTGCGTCCACCTGGTTTTTGCCAAAACTTGTTGGCATGCAGACCGCGCTGGAGTGGTGTTTCACCGGCCGTGTCTTCAACGCGCAAGAAGCACTGGACAAAGGCCTGGTGCGCTCACTGCACGCCCCGGCGGATTTGCTGCCCGCCGCCCGCGCACTGGCGCGCGAGATTGCCGACAACACCGCGCCGGTGTCGGTGGCACTGACACGCCAGATGCTGTGGCGCATGGCCGGCGCCGAGCATCCGATGGACGCGCACCGCATGGACAGCCGCGCCATCCAGAGCCGTGGTCAATCGGCCGATGCGCGTGAGGGGGTCAGCTCCTTCCTGGAGAAACGCACACCGGCTTATCCCAACAAGGTGTCTACCGACATGCCAGACTTCTTTGACTGGGGCAGCGCACCCGAGTTTGAATAACACCTGAAAAAAGCGACGCCATGCCTTCCACCAACCCACCCGAAGACACCGACGTGCTGATCGTCGGTGCCGGCATTTCCGGCATTGGCGCAGCCCACCACCTGCAACTGCAGTGCCCCGGCAAACGCTTTGTGGTGCTGGAATCGCAGGCAGGTTTTGGTGGCACCTGGCGCACCCACAGCTACCCCGGCATCCGCTCAGACAGTGACCTGTTCACCTTTGGCTACCGCTTCAAGCCGTGGATGGGCAAGCCGATTGCCACTGCCGCCGAGATCCTGGCCTACCTGGGTGAGGTGATTGACGAACACGGCCTGGCCCAGCACATCCGCTACCGGCATGCCATCCGCCAGGCCAGTTGGGACAGTGCCACCCAGCGCTGGACGGTGACCGCAACACGCCCCAGTGCGGACGGCCAGACCACAGAGACCATGCAACTGAGCGCCCGGTTTTTGTGGATGTGCCAGGGCTACTACCAGCATGACCAGGGCTACACACCCGACTGGCCAGGCTTGGCCGATTTCAAAGGCCGGGTGGTGCATCCACAAACCTGGCCGGCCGATCTGGACTTGGGCGGCAAGCAGGTGGTGGTGATCGGGTCGGGTGCCACGGCCGCCACATTGATCCCGTCAATTGCTGGCCAGTGCGCGCAGGTGACGATGTTGCAGCGCAGCCCCACCTTCTTCATCACCGGCCGCAATGCCAATGAGCTGGCCGACACGCTGCGCCAGCTCGACATCCCCAGCGAGTGGACACACGAGATCGTGCGCCGCAAGGTGTTGTTTGATCAGGCGGCATTCACCAAACGCTGCATGGCTGAGCCCGAGGTGGTGCGGCAAGAGCTGCTGGCCGGTGTGCGCGCCGCACTGGGCGCTGGCCATGAGGCTGCGGTGGAGAAACACTTCAACCCCCGCTACCGGCCCTGGCAGCAGCGCATTGCGTTTGTGCCTGACGCGGATTTGTTCAAGGCGATTCGCTCAGGCCAAGCGGCCGTGGTCACCGACCAGATCGAGACCTTCACGCCCACCGGCATCCAATTGCAATCGGGCCAGCACCTGGAGGCCGATGTGGTGGTCACCGCCACCGGTTTTAACCTGAGCGTGATGGGCGGCATCCAGTTCAGCATCAACGGCCAGCCACTGGACTTTGCCAACACGGTGGCCTGGCGCGGCGCGCTGTTCACCGGTGTGCCCAATCTGGCCTGGGTGTTTGGCTACCTGCGCGCCAGTTGGACTTTGCGTGCCGACCTGATGGGCGATTTTGTCTGCCGCCTGCTGCAGCACATGGACGCGCAAGGCGCGCAGGTGGTGACGCCTGCGCTGCGGCCACAAGACCAAGGCATGGATTTGCTACCGTGGATCACCGAAGACAACTTCAACGCCGGCTACCTGGCGCGGGGCATGCGGCAACTGCCGCAGCAGGGCAGCCAGGCGCCGTGGGTGCATGGGCAGGACTACGCGGCAGAGCGGGTGGCGCTGCCGGCGGCTGATCTGGACGATGGCAGCTTGGTGTACGGCTAAGCCGCCGGCCCATCACACGGCGCTCAATCCCCCCAAGGGTTGATCACCTGCACTCCCAAGCCCTGCACGTCACGCACATTGCGGGTCACCAAAATCAGGCCGTGTTGCGTGGCGGTGGCCGCCAACAGGCTGTCGATGGCAGGCAGTGGCCGGCCAGCCTGGGCCACCAACCTGCCCCAGCGGTCAGCCACAGCGGCATCAACACCCAAGATGCGGCCCGCAAAAAACCCTGGCAATTCGGTTTCAAGCCAATCCAACAGCAGCAGGCGGCGCGGCTGGTCGGCCAGTGCCTCAACACCTTTGCGGATTTCGCCCAAGGTCAACACGCTCAGGTACAGCGTGCCAGCGGGACGCTGCGCAAACCACTGCAGCACCCGCGCATCGGGCTGCTTGCGGCGCAGCTCGGACAGCACGTTGGTGTCCAGCAGATAGCTCATGGCGGCTGCGCTTGCCGGTCAGAGCGTCACGTCGCGTGTCAGGCTGGTGTCGCGCTCAAACACCAGCACCTCATCCAGCCCGGCCAAGGGGGACGCCTGCATGAAATCCACCAACGATGCGGCCTGGCCAGACATGCGCTCAAACGCAGCCCGAGACACCACCACCGCCACCGAGCGGCCGTGCAGCGTGATGTCTTGCGGGCCGTCCAACTCAGCCCGCTTCACCAATTCGGACAAGCGCGCTTTGGCTTCTTGCATTTGCCAGGTTTGCATGGCGGCTCCAAGGTCTGACTAGAAAGGTCAGATTCTAGGGCGAAGCACTCTGCCCAGGCAAACAAACCGCCGCCGGCGTGTTGTTCACCGGCTTGGGTGTGGGCTACTCCGCCACCATTCCCGCGTCCTTGAACGCCCGCGCCCAGGCCACTAGCTGGTCTTGCACAAAGGCGCCCATCTCATCCGGCGTGTTGCCGGCCAGCTCAAAGCCCAGTGCCCCGATGCGCTCACGCACCTCGGGGCGCTGCATGGCAGCGTTGAGTTCGCGGTTCATGCGCTGGGTGATCTCTGCCGGCAGTTTGGCCGGGCCGAACAAGGCCGCCCAGGTGCCGGCGGTGAGTGGTGGCAGGCCGGCCTCGGCACCGGTGGGCACCGTGGGCATCAGGCTGGACCGGCTGGGCAGCAGCACCGCCAACGCGCGCAGCTTGCCCTCTTTGACATGCTGCAAGGTGCTGGACGGGGTGGCAAAGGTGAACTGCACATGGTTGCCCAGCACGTCATTCACGGTGGGGCCTTCACCTTTGTAGGGCACCAGCGTGGTGTCGGCCTTGGCCAGCTTGAGCTGGGTGTGCATCAACTGCGTGACACCGCTGTAGCTGCCGTAACCCAGCTTGCCCGGGTTGGCGCGGGCGTAGGCCAGCAGCTCTGCGGCGGTCTTGGCGGGCAGCTCGGGCGTGCTGACCAGCACATACACATAACGCCCCACCAGCGACACCGGCGTGAAGCTCTTGACCGGGTCGTAAGGCGGGTGTTTTTTGAGCAGTGGCACCTGCATCATGGGCGTGTTGCTGGCCAAGAAAAACGTGTGGCCATCGGGCTCGGCCCGGGCCACAAAGTCGCCCGCGATGGCGCCGTCAGCACCCGGCCGGTTTTCGATCAACACCGGTTGGCCGAGCGCGGCAGACAGGGGTTGCGCCAAGATGCGGGCCACCGTGTCAGTGGACCCACCGGGCGGGAACTGCAGCACGATGCGCACTGGCTTGCTGGGCCAGGTTTGGGCCAGGGCGGGTTGCAGCGCGCTGGCCAGCAACAGAGCCAACACAGAGGTCAGACTTGGCAGAAGGTATTTCATCGGGGTGTCCTTGTGGGGTGTGGGCGCAGGCCTGCTCACGCTTTGCTGTCCAACACCGCAGCATTGATCATGCTGCGCAGCTCGCGCCGGATCGGGTACAGGCTGGACGGCATGAACTGGGTGAGGAAGACCACGCTCAAGTCCTCCACCGGGTCGATCCAGAAGGCGGTGGACGCTGCACCGCCCCACCAATATTCACCCAGGCTGCCTGCAATGCCCGTCTTGGCCACATCGGTGGTCATGGCAAAACCCAGGCCAAAGCCCACACCCTGGTAGGTGGCCTCAGAGAACATGGACACCGACAAATCGGCCAAGTCATGCCCGCCTGGCAGGTGGTTGCTGCGCATCAGCGCCACGGTTTTTGGCCCCAGCAGGCGCACCGCCTCGGCCCCCGTGCCGTAAACCCCACCGCAGCGCATGGCCTCGCAAAACTTCAGGTAGTCAGCGGCGGTGGACACCAGCCCACCACCACCCGACGGCGCGGTGGCTGGCGCTTTGAAGGTGCGGCCGGGCAGCACGGCCAGCTTGCCGCTGGCGCCCTGCAGGTAGCACTCGGCAAAGCGGCCATGCTTGGCCTCGGGTACATGGAAGGCGGTGTCCACCATGCCCAGCGGCCCCAGGATGCGACTCTGCAAGAACTGCTCAAACGGCATGCCCGAGATCTTGCCCACCAGATAACCCAGCACATCGGTGGCCACCGAGTAGTTCCAGGCCGTGCCGGGTGAAAACTCCAGCGGGATAGTGCCCAGCACCTCGATGAAATCATCCAGCGTGCCCTTCAGCGCAAACGGGTCGGCCTTTTGTGTGCGGTAGGCGGCGTCGACGTTGCTGCGGTTCTGGAAGCCATAGGTCAAGCCCGACGTGTGGCGCAGCAAATCGATCATGCGCATGGGCGCTGCGGTGGGCGTGGTTTGCCAGGCGCCGGGCAGGCCGGCCTTGTAGACGCCCAAGTCACGCCAGGCGGGGATGAAGCGGTGGACCGGGTCGTCCAGCGCCACCAGGCCTTCTTCCACCAGCATCATGAAGGCCACGCTGGTGATGGGCTTGGTCATCGAATAAATGCGCACGATGCTGTCTTCTTGCAGCGGCTTGCCCGTCTCCAGCACGGCGCTGCCCAGCACGGTCTGGTGCACCAGTTGGCCTTGGCGCAGTACCTGCACTTGCGCGCACGGCAGCTTGGCGGTCTGGATGTATTTGGCGTCAATGAACCGGTCCAGGCGGGCCAAGCGTTTGGAGCACATGCCCAGCGATTCGGGGCGAACTGTCACAGAGGTCACAGTGGTCTTTCAGGGGGTTGGTCAGGATGCGGTGCAGGCGGCACTGCCGCCGTATTTTGCGTGGCCAGTTGCTGGCCACACTCTCCACAGGTGACAAGGCCAAGACAACATGACTGCATTGCTGCAAGGCACCCGCGTGCTGGACTTTGGCCGCTACATTGCCGGCCCTTATTGCGCCGCGCTGCTGGCTGAATACGGCGCTGATGTGATCCGCATTGAAAAGCGCGAGGGCAGCGAGGATCGGTTCCCCGCGCCCGTGGGCGGTGGCGACGGCCAGCCCAACGTGGGCGCCCTGTTTTTGCAGATGAACCGCAACAAGCGCGGCATGACGCTGGACCCGGCCAGCCCTGGCGGGCGCACGGTGGTGGCGCGGCTGGTGCGCAGTGCCGATGTGGTGATCGCCAACCTGCCGCCCGCCACACTGCTGGCCATGGGGCTGGACTACGCCACGCTGTGCAGCATCAAGCCCGACATCATTTTTGTCACCAACACGGCTTATGGCCCGGCCGGGCCGATGCAGGCCAACGTGGGGTTTGATGGCGTGGGCCAGGCCATGAGCGGCGCTGTCTACATGACTGGCCCACCCGGCCAGCCCTACCGCGCCAGCGCCAACTGGGTGGATTTTGGGACCGCGTTGCACTGCGCTTTTGGCACCCTGGCCGCGCTGATGGAACGCCAGCGCAGTGGACGCGGCCAGATGGTGACCGGCGCCCTGCTGGCCACCGCCGTGACCGTGACCAACGCCACCCTGATTGAGCAGGCGGTGGCCCGGCCAAACCGCGTGCCCACCGGCAACCGGGGCCAGACCTCAGCGCCGGCCGACATCTACGCCGCGCAAGACGGCTGGGTGTTGGTGGCCGTCACCGGCCAACCGCTGTTCAAGCGCTGGGCCAAGCTGATGGCCGCACCCGAGGCTGGTGCTGGCCAAGACAGCCTGGCTGCGCAGCAACCCGATTGGCTCACCGACCCGCGTTTTGCCGACGACGACGCCCGTGGCCGCCATGCCGACATCATCAGCGCCCGCATGGGCCGCTGGTGCAGCACCCGCCACAGTGACGACATCGTGGCCACCTTGGGCGTGGCCATGATTCCATGTGCGCCGGTGTTGTCGCCCCAGCAGGCGCTGGACCATCCGCAGGTGCAGGCGTTGGGTTTGTTGCAAGACACGCTCTACCCCGGCCTGGCCGTGCCGGCACCGATTGCGGCTGCGCCCGTGTGGATGAGCGAAACAAAGCCCGTCAACCGCCAACGCCCGCCGTTGCTGGGGGAGCACACTGACCAGATCCTGGCGGAGTTGGGCTATGGCGTTGGCGAGATTGCAATGCTCAAAGCACAAGGTGTGGTTTGACGCGCCCGCTTTTGACAGCGTTCGGCTAGTACTGCACTGTCAGATACAGGCCGAATTCTGACCCGCGTTTGAACGTGGGTTCTACGTCGCCGACCTGACGTTTCAGATCGATGAACGCGCCTTTGCCTGATGGGATGCGCACCAAGAGCTCATGCCGATTGAAAGTGTCGTTGAGCACGTAGTCCCGCCACACGTTGGACCGCAGCACCACCTGCCAATTGCCAAGATCATCGAAAAACATCGATGCCAAACCACCGCTCTCCTGCCCGTCAGCCGAACCTTTCCAGTTGCGTGCCAGACACCCGAGTTTGAGGTTGACCACAGCCTCTAGCTTCAGGCGTCTCAAATTGGCATCCGCTGTGGCCAGAGGGGCCGCCCGGTAACGCCGGCCCAATTGTCCGACAAGGCCCACGACCGGCGATGAGCCGAGTTTGAAGCAACCGGTGCCAGGTTGCAGATAGAGCGGGATATATCCGATTTCCAGCAGCGCATCCTTGTTCTTGAGGTTGCGGTCGGCGTCGACACCCAAGGTGACGGGTACCACCTGAGAGAACCCGTCTGACTTAGGCGTCTTGAGGCCAGCCACCTCGGTTTCTTGCAGGAAAAACAATTTGGCGCCATAACGCAATGAAACTCCAGTGAAGGTGCCTTTGTCAGCGACATCGAATTCAACCTTTCGGGTTATTGCGGCAAAGAAGGCGCCCGGCTTGCTGCCGATCTGGTCGTCGATACTGGTCCTGTCGGCCCACTTGACCAGCGCTTTGACGGCCGCATTCTCAGCCTTGTCCTTGACGGTGCCCAGCGAAAGGTCTAGCTTGGTGGGTGAAGGCACCACAGCCTGGGACCGCACTGATGGGGCAACGACCAAGAGCAAACAGGCTGCCAGTGCAAGGTAGACCCGCAGACAATGGCGGGTGTTTGTCATGGTGTTTCTCCGCTTTTGTCTGTGGCCTTTTTGGCTGCCGGGGCTGGGGTAAAAAACGCCAAGATGGCGTCCGCCAAGTCCTCCACTGTTTTGTCCGGCCAGCTATCGGGCCATTTGCCCTGCTTGCCGCCGTTTAGTACAACCGTACGATCAATCAGATTTTTGAACAGCGTCTGCGCGCTGGTACCGGCAACCTGTACATTCGAAATATGGTCAGCGATCACCGATTGGGCAACCACCGGTAAACCACTGGTATTGAGATTGTTGAGGTGATAAAGCATCACCGAAATTATCTGCTTCTTGACGACGGCCATGGCAGTTCCTTGTGAATGTGTGCGCCATGATTCAAGCTTTACGCCGTTGCCGCATTGTCAATGTTGATGATGCTGGAATATTGATACTGAGTCGGCCCTGCGAAATTCAAATCACAGCGACGAGCCGCATTGACGTGGACGTCGGCAATCGCACACGCGGCGTCTTGACCGTGGCGCCCGACGCAAT
>JAYVLI010000127.1:0-3840 GCA_043759535.1 Betaproteobacteria bacterium
TCACAAGTGCTGGTGCAAGACTCGCAGACGGTGCATTTGGACAAGCACCTGTTCAACGAGGCCTACCTGATGCACACCAGCACCAGCCCGCAGTACGCCATCATCGCCAGTTGTGATGTGGCCGCCGCGATGATGGAGCCACCCGGTGGCACCGCGCTGGTGGAAGAAAGCATCAAGGAAGCGCTGGATTTCCGCCGCGCCATGCGCAAGGTGGACAAGGAGTTTGGCAAGGACTGGTGGTTCAAGGTCTGGGGGCCGGACAAACTGGTGGACGAAGGCATTGGCCGCGCCGAATCGTGGACGTTGAAAGCCAAGGACAAGTGGCACGGCTTTGGTGATCTGGCGGCCGGCTTTAACCTGCTGGACCCGATCAAATGCACCATCATCACGCCGGGCATGGACATGTCGGGCAAGTTTGCCAAGACCGGCATTCCGGCCGGTGTGCTGACCAAATTTTTGGCCGAGCACGGTGTGGTGGTGGAGAAGACCGGCCTGTACTCCTTCTTCATCCTGTTCACCATCGGCATCACCAAAGGCCGCTGGAACACGCTGCTGACGGCGCTGCAGCAGTTCAAAGACGACTACGACCGCAACGCGCCGATGTGGCGCATCCTGCCGGAGTTCTGCCAGGCCCACCCGCGTTACGAGAAGATGGGGCTCAAAGACTTGTGCCAGACCATGCACGAGGCCTATGCCAAAGGTGATATCGCGCGCCTGACCACCGATGTCTACCAGTCTGACCTGCAGCCAGCCATGAAGCCGAGCGACGCGTTTGCGCACATCGCACGCCGTGAAACCGAGCGGGTGGACATCGACAACCTCGAAGGCCGTATCACCACGGCGCTGTTGACGCCTTACCCACCGGGCATCCCACTGCTGATCCCGGGGGAGCGCTTCAACCGCAAGATCGTGCAGTACCTCAAGTTCACTCGTTCGTTCAACGCCAGCTTTCCGGGCTTTGCCACCGATGTGCATGGCCTGGTGGAGGACGAGGGCGGTGTTGAGGGCCGTTATTACGTTGATTGCGTCCGCAATTCGGACTGACAGCCCACAAAAAAGCCGGCGCTGGAGCCGGCTTGGTGGGTACTGCGCAGGTATGGCGAAGCAGCCTCAGGCTGATGGGCTGGCCATCGCGACCTGGCTGAAGCCGCCGTCCACGTAGACGATCTCGGCGCTGATGCCGCCGGCCAAATCGGACAGCAAAAATGCAGCGGCATTGCCCACGTCGTCGATGGTGATGGTGCGGCGGATGGGCGTGCTGGCCGCAAATTCGCCCAGCAGCTTGCCAAAATCCTTGATGCCCGAGGCGGCCAGCGTCTTGATCGGCCCGGCCGAAATGCCGTTGACCCGGATGCCTTTAGCGCCCAGGCTTTGCGCCAGAAAGCGCACCCCGGCCTCCAGTGACGCCTTGGCCAGGCCCATGGTGTTGTAGTTGGGCACATAGCGCATGGCGCCCAGGTAGCTGAGCGTCAGCAGCGCGGCACCGGTGCGCAGCCGGGGCAGGGCAGCCTTGGCCAGCGCCGGAAAGCTGTAGCTGGAGATGTCGTGCGCGATGCGGAAGTTCTCGCGTGTCATGCCATCAAGAAAATCACCGGCAATCGCCTCGCGCGGGGCAAAGGCGATGGCATGCACAAAACCGTCAAACTGGTCCCAGTGCTGGCCCAGGTTGAAAAACAGCGTGTCGATCTGCGTATCGTCGGACACATCGCAATCAAACACCAGGCTGGAGCCAAACTCGGCCGCAAACTCGGTGATGCGGTCTTTGAAGCGTTCGCCCTGGTAACTGAAGGCCAGCGCGGCGCCCTCACGGTGGCAGGCCCTGGCGATGCCGTAGGCGATGGAGCGGTTGTTCAACACGCCCGTGATCAGCAAACGCTTGCCGGCGAGAAAACCCATGGGTGACAGTCCCTGTTGTTGCGGTGTAGCTGCGAGGCAGATCAGCCTGCGATTCTCGCACGCTGCACCGCTTGCCCAGTCCCGGGTATTGCCCGCCCAATGCCCTCAGGCTACAATCCCGTCTTTCGCTGAAGAGCAAAGTTGGGCGGATTTATCCAGCCCATTTTTTTTGTTTGAATGTTTTAGAGGTGCCGACTTCAGTGGGTTTTTGACCGCGCAAGACCACGCAAGATCGCGCAGGTCTGCGCAGACAGGGTCAAGGTATCTACCAAGCAGCGCACCGCTGGGGCAGCAGCGTCAAGCATGACAAACACATTCACAACCATACAGAAAGACCGCTTCGGGCACGATGAGTTGGCAACTGGCGCTTGAGCGCACCGTCACAGGGCTGGGTTATGACCTCGTGGACGTCGAGCGGGCGCCCGGCGGTTTGCTGCGTGTCACCATCGACCGCCTGCCGGGCCAATCCTACGGTACCGGTATTGGTGAAGCGGTGGTGGTCGAAGACTGCGAGATCGTGACGCGGCAGTTGCAATTTTTGTTGGAAGTTGAAGCGGTGGACTACGCCCGGCTGGAAGTGTCGTCCCCCGGGTTGGATCGTCCACTCAAAAAACCGGCCGACTGGGCCCGTTTTGTCGGGTTGGATGTTGAAGTCACTTTGCATGAGCAGTTTCAAGGCCGGCGCAAATGGCGTGGTGAGTTGGTGGCGGGCACGTCTGCAGACGCGTGGCGTTTGATCCTGCCGGCAGACAAGCCGATGTCACGCACGGCCAGCAAGCGGGCTGCCAAGTTGGCGGCTGTGGCCGGTGTGGACGACGCGTCTGCCGCACAGCAGACATTGGATTTTTTGCTGGATGAGGTGCGTGAGGCGCGCCTCGTGCCGGTGGTCGATTTCAAAGGCCGCCGCAGTCAAGGTGCCGAGTTGGACGCAGAACAGGACCAAGAGCAGGCGCTCGAGGCACAGAAGGTAGACGGAGGTCAGGACTGATGAACCGCGAAATGTTGATGCTGGTCGATGCCATCTCGCGCGAGAAGAGCGTGGACCGCGATGTCGTGTTTGGCGCGGTTGAGGCGGCGCTGGCGCAAGCCACTAAAAAGTTGCATGGCGGTGAGGTGGAAATCCGCGTAGCGGTAGACCGCGACACCGGCGATTACGAGACCTTCCGCCGTTGGCTCGTGGTACCTGACGAAGCCGGCCTGCAAAACCCGGACGGCGAAGAAATGCTGTCGGACGCACTCGACCGCATTGCCGAGATTGAGGTGGGTGATTTCATCGAAGAGCCGGTGGCCTCGGTCGAGATCGGCCGCATCGGTGCCATGGCGGCCAAGCAGGTCATCCTGCAAAAAATTCGTGACGCCGAGCGCGAGACCCTGCTGAATGATTTCTTGTCGCGTGGTGACAAAATTTTTGTTGGCACCGTCAAGCGCCTGGACAAAGGCGACATCATTGTGGAGAGCGGCCGGGTTGAAGGCCGATTGAAGCGCAGCGAGATGATCCCGAAAGAAAACCTGCGCATCGGCGACCGGGTGCGGGCCTTCATTGCCGGCATCGACACCGTGGCGCGTGGCCCGCAAATCATGCTGTCGCGCTCAGCGCCCGGTTTCATGATGGAGCTGTTTGCGCAAGAAGTGCCCGAGATGGAGCAGGGCCTGCTGGAGATCAAGAGCTGCGCCCGGGATGCTGGCAGCCGCGCCAAGATCGCCGTGGTCTCGCACGACAAGCGTGTTGACCCGATTGGCACATGTGTGGGTGTGCGCGGCTCGCGTGTCAACGGCGTGACCAATGAGCTGGCCGGTGAGCGGGTGGACATCGTGTTGTGGTCCGAAGACCCGGCGCAGTTTGTGATCGGCGCGCTGGCGCCGGCCAATGTGCAGTCCATCGTGGTGGACGAAGAAAAACACGCGATGGACGTGGTGGTGGACGAAGAAAACCTCGCCATCGCC
>JAYVLI010000128.1:0-28197 GCA_043759535.1 Betaproteobacteria bacterium
CCACCACCGGTGCGCAGGCGGCCCACATCTGGCGGGCGATGGTGCCCTGCAACGGGTTGCTGCCGGCCACCGGCTGGCGCAGCAGCGGCAGCTCAGCCACCAGCTCGGCCAGCACGGTCTGGAATCTGGCCCAGGCGGCGTTGTGGGCGGCTTGCAGTGCGGCGGCATCACCCTCGGCGCCGATGAGGATGTCGATGGGCCCGTGCTGGAAATGCCAGCGCTGGCCGGGCAACAGGTGGCGGTGGGCAGCCTGCATCGTCTGTTGCACCGTTGCGCCCGATCAGCCCAACAACAGTGCTTGGCCGGGCCAGCCAGCCAGCGGCCAGCCATTGCCTGCGGGCTGGTCCTGGATGTGCCGCGCCGCTGGCGCGCCATCGGCATGCCAACTGCCAGTGGCCAGCACCTGGGCCAGCGGCCGCACATAGCCCATGTGGCCACCCAGCGCGGCATAGTCAATCAGACGCAGCGTGAACTCGATCGGCGCCACGATGGCCGGTGTGGGCACGCTGCCAAAGCTGTTGTCGGGCATGCGCAGCACGTCCACCATCACCGTGATGCCGCCGCCCGGCCACACATAGGCCGGCGCGCCGCCGCAAGTGACATGGACCAGGCTTTGTTTGATGGCCTGCGTCAGCCGCACCGGGTTGCTGGTGACACCGGCACGCAAGCTGCCGCCGGCACCGGCCACAAACAACACGGTGGACAGGGACGGCTCACAGTTTTCGCCAATGCGCGCCACGATCTGCTGCACCGCTGCCGGCAAGGCGGCGGGCTGCGGTGCCAGCGCAGCGTCCAGCACAAACCAGGCGGCATGTTCACCGGTGGTGCTGACCATCAACACGCGCTGGCCGGGCCAGGCCATGTCAGCATCCCAACCCTCGATGATGGTGAGGGGGTCCACCAGATCCGTGCCACCCCAGCCGGTGCCGGGCTGGGCCACTTGAAAGTAGCGCCCCGGTGTGCTTTTGCGGCCGCGGATTTTGAGGCCCGAGGCACGCAGCCCCAGGCAGCGGCCGGCCTGGTGCTCGGTCAGCACACCGGTGATGTGGTCGTCCACCACCACCACCTCGTCAGCCAGGCCGGCAAACTGCTGGGCAAAGATGCCGATGGTGGCCGACCCACAGCCCACCCGCATGCGGGACTCGGGCACACCGTCCACCACCGGTGGCTGGCCGGCCTGCACCTGCAGCCGCGCACCACCATCAATCGTGAAATCAACCGCTTGTTTGTTGCCCAGCGCCAGCATCATGGCCACTGTGACACGGCCCTCTTTTTTGCTGCCACCGGTGATGTGGTGGACGCCGCCCAGGCTCAACATCTGCGAGCCGTATTCAGCCGTAGACACATGGCCCACCACCTCACCATCACAGCGCACATTGGCTTGCTCCGGGCCCAACCAGCGGTCGGTGTCGATCTTCACCTTCAAGCTGCAATAGCTGAAGATGCCCTCAGTCACCACGGTGACCATGTCCACACCCGCCACCGGGCTGGCCACGATGAAGGGCGCGGGTTTGTAGTCGGGATAAGTGGTGGACGCACCCACGGCAGTGATGAACAGCTCAAGGTCGGCCGTGCCGTCAATCACCACAGGCGCAGCGCCATCGGCCAAAAATGGCACCACGCTGGTGTCAGCACCGTCAGCGCCGCCAGTTCCGTCGACCGTATCCAGCCGGCGCCGCAGCATCAGCACCGGATCCACCCGCATCAACACACCAGCGTGGTTGGCATAACGGTCACAAGCACCGGCTTTGCCATCGCTGATCTGGCACAACACCGGACAGGCATTGCATTCGATCTTGTGCGCCGCCATGCGCTCATTGCGCGGCGCGGCGCGCCAGTCGGCGAGAGGCGTGGAGGCTGGGGCTGGCGGCAGATCGCCCAAGCCATCGGTCTTGGTGTGCTCGTGCTCAGACATGCCGCACGATCACCCGCACCCGCACCCGCACCCGCACCCGCACCACCACAAGCCCCGCCAGCACAGGCCGGATTGGGGCCTGGAGCACAATGCACGCTGCGGCGGCGGGTGATGGTTTCATGTAGTGCCTGCTAAACCAAGTTGCGGCCGATGCTACAGTCCGGCCACCGGCAACGCAAGCAAGAACGCAAATGCGCAAGCGCCCGCAGCCCCACTTTTTGACCATTGCCCTAGCCCACCATGAGTGCATTCAACGAAGAGTCAGTCACCAGCATCCACCACTGGACTGACCGCCTGTTCTCCTTCAAGACCACGCGTGGCACCTCACTGCGCTTCTTGAATGGCCACTTCACCATGATCGGCCTGCGGGTCAATGGCAAGCCGCTGCTGCGCGCTTACAGCGTGGTCAGTGCCAACCATGAAGAGCATCTTGAATTTCTCAGCATCAAAGTGCAAGACGGCCCGCTGACCAGCCGGCTGCAGCACATCCAGGTGGGTGACAAGATCATCGTCGGCAACAAGCCCACCGGCACCCTGGTGATTGACTATCTGCTGCCCGGCAAACGCCTGTACATGATGAGCACCGGCACCGGCATGGCGCCATTCCTCAGCATCATCCGCGACCCGGCCACCTATGAAAAATTTGAGCAGGTGATCCTGGTGCATGGCGTGCGTGAAGTGGCCGAGCTGGCTTACCACGACTACCTGAACACCGAATTGCCCAACGATGAATTCCTGGGTGAGATGGTGGGCAAACAACTGCACTACTACCCCACCGTGACACGGGAGCCGTTCAAGAACACCGGCCGCATCACCGACCTGATCGAGAGCGGCAAACTCACCACCGACCTGGGCATGCCGGCACTCAATGCCGCTGAAGACCGGGTGATGATTTGCGGCAGCCCGGGCTTGCTGAAAGATTTGAAAGCCATGCTGGAAGTGCGCAGCTTCAAAGAGGGCAATACCTCCAAGCCGGGCGACTTTGTCATCGAGCGCGCTTTCGTCGAGCAATAAGCAGCGCATGGCCGCTGCCAAGCCAGCGCGCAAATCCGCCGTGCCCAAGGCGGGTGTGCGTGAATTGGCCGCCCAGGCCACCCGCGACGCCATCCTGCGCGCCGCCACCAAAGTGTTTGCCAAACACGGTTTTGCCGGCGGCCGCATTGAGCAGATCTCCACTGCGGCCAAGTCGCACGACCGGATGATCTACTACTACTTTGGCAGCAAAGAGGCGCTGTTCATCGCGGTGATCGAGGACACCTACCGCCGCTTCAACGAGGCCGAGCAGGCCCTGGCGCTGGACGTGGCCCAGCCGCAGCAAGCACTCACCGATGTGATCCGCTTCGTCTGGCGTTATTACCAGAAGAACCCCGAGTTCATCACCCTGCTCAACACCGAGAACCTGCTGCGTGGCAGGCACATTGCCAAAAGCGCCCGGGCGCGTGAATACTCATCGCCTGTCATTGCCATCACCGACAGCGTGCTGCGCAGCGGTGCCACGCTGGGCATTTTTCGCGCGGATTTAAGCGCCCGCGATGTCTACCTGATGATTGCCGGCATGGCCTACTTTTACCTGGGCAACCGCTACACCCTGTCGTCATTTTTGGGTGAAATCCTGGAGGCACCGGCCGCGCTGGCGCACTGGGAGGCCTTCATCGTGGACGCGGTGCAGCGCACGGTGTGCCTGCCAGCGGCCATCACCCCACACAGCGACAGTTCAACCACTGGAGCCGACGCACATGGCTGATATGGCAAGCACCGGCAAGTCTGGCAAAGTGGTGATCCGCAACATCGGACTGCTGCTCTCGGGTGACCTGGACCAACCCATCCTGGATGCCGACACCATCGTCATCCAGGACGGTGTGATCACCCAGGTGGGGCGTGAAAAAGACTGCGACACCACACAGCCGACCACCCTGATCGACGCCTGCGGCTGCTGCGTGGCGCCCGGCCTGATCGACAGCCATGTGCATCCGGTGTTTGGTGACTGGACACCGCGGCAAAACCAGATCGGCTGGATTGACTCGTGCATGCACGGCGGTGTGACCACCATGGTGTCAGCCGGAGAGGTGCATTTGCCCGGCCGGCCCAAAGACATCGTCGGCCTCAAAGCCCTGGCCATCACCGCGCAGCGCGCGTTTGACAACTTCCGCCCCGGTGGTGTCAAGGTGCTGGCCGGTGCGCCAGTGATCGAAAAAGGCATGGTCGAGCAAGACTTTGCCGACCTGGCCGCCGCCGGTGTGGGCCTGCTGGGCGAGGTGGGGCTGGGCAGCGTCAAGGCCGGTGACGAGGCCAGGCAGATGGTGGCGTGGGCCCGACAACACGGCATTCAGAGCACCATCCACACCGGTGGGCCCAGCATCCCCGGCTCGGGCCTGATCGACAAGGATGTGGTGCTGGAGGCCGACGCCGACGTGATCGGCCACATCAACGGCGGCCACACCAGCCTGCCCGAGCGCGACGTGTGTACCTTGTGCGAAAAAAGCAGCCGCGCCATCGAGATTGTTCACAACGGCAATGAGCGGGTGGCCATTGCCGCCGCACAAGCCGCGTTGCAACTCAAATGCCCGCACCGGGTGATTTTGGGCACCGATTCACCGGCCGGCTCAGGCGTGCAGCCGCTGGGCATGCTGCGCCTGATCACACTGCTGTCCAGCCTGGGGGGCATCCCGGCCGAGTTGGTGTTCTGCTTTGCCACCGGCAACACCGCGCGCATCCGCAAGCTCAACAGCGGCTTGGTGCAACCCGGGCGGGATGCTGACTTGGTCTTCATGGACACCGCCCAACACAGCGCCGGCCGCACCCTGCTGGACAGCGTGCAATTGGGTGACATCCCCGGCATCGGCATGGTGATGATCGACGGCCTGGTGCGCTGCGGGCGCAGCCGCAACACGCCGCCGGCGGGGCTGGTGCCGGTGGTCGCGTCGGCGGTGCAACACCCGCATTGACCCGCCAACATCCGGGCCGCTGGCGCGGCTGGCCGCCTCAGGTCAGCAGCAAGGGCATGCCCGGGTCACCCTTGGCCATGGCGCGCTGGTAGGCCGGGCGCGCGGCCACACGCTGCAGATAGGCCAGGATGGCCGGATAGGCCGACAGATCAACCGGGGCAAAGTTGCGCATGGTGGTGAGCGAAAACACGCTCATGATGTCGGCGATGGTGAAGGCATCACCCGCCAGCCAGGTGACCTTGGCCAGCCGGGCCTCCATCAGCGCCAGCACCAGTTGCAGCCGCCCGCGCAGGGACACGGCCATTGCATGGTCGGCCGGCAAGTTGAACCTGCCGATCAGCATGTTGCGGCCCATCACCGGCTGCAGGTTGCCGTTGGCAAAGTGCAGCCAGTACAGGTAGGGCACAAAGTCGGGATGGTCCGGCCCCAACGTCAAGCGGCCGCCACCATGCCTGGCCACGATGTAGTCCACCACCGCGCCAGATTCGGCCAGCAGCACGTCGCCATCGGTGATGACCGGTGCGGCACCCAGCGGGTGCAAGGCCTTGAGCGCTGGCGGTGACAGGTTGCTCACCGCGTCCCGGGTGTGGTGCTGCAGCATGTAGTCAAGGGCCAGTTCTTCGCAAAGCCAGACGATGCGCTCTGACTGCGATTTGCCCAGATGGTGGACCGTCAGCATGGTGATTCCCCGATTGGTTGAAAGAATGGTTGGAAGGATGGAAAGTCCCGCCAGCAGCGCCGCCGGGGGTTGGATTGTGGCCACCCACGGCGCGGACCCGGGTGGCGCAGGCAGCGCCGCTGCCGCTCACCCCACCCTGCCCTCCTTGGCCAACTCCCGGCGTATGCCTTGCTGCAGTGTCTCCACGCTGATGCAGTGGCTGCCGTCGGCCAGTGCCACCAGGCAGGCGTGGCGCACCACGTTGACGATGGCGCTGCCGCTCAGCACGTGCTGGGCGGCCAGTTGCGCCAGGTCCACACCGGCGGCCAGTTGCACTGCGGCGGGCAGGGCTTGTTGCCAGAGTTTGAGCCGCTCAGCCACACCCGGCAGCGGAAAGTAGATGACCGCCTCAAAGCGGCGGGCAAAAGCTGGGTCCAGGTGGTCTTTGAGGTTGGACGCCAGGATGGTGAGGCCGTCAAAATTCTCGATGCGCTGCAGCAGGTAAGACACCTCCTGGTTGGCATAACGGTCGTGCGCGTCGCGCGCCTCGCTGCGCTTGCCAAACAGGGCGTCGGCTTCGTCAAAAAAGAGGATCCAGCCCTGGTGCTGGGCGGCGTCAAACAGGCGTGACAGGTTTTTTTCGGTCTCGCCGATGTATTTGCTGACCACCAGCGCCAGATCCACCCGGTACACGGCCAGTCCGCTGGCCTGGCCCAGCAGGGTGGCGGTGAGTGTTTTGCCGGTGCCCGGTGGGCCGTGGAACAGCACCCGGTAGCCCGGCCGCAGCCGGGCTGCCATGCCCCAGCCGTGCAGCAGGGTGTGGCCGTGCTGCAGCCAGGTGGTGATCTCGTGGACCTGGGCCAGGGTGGCGGGGTGCAGCACCAAATCGCCCCAGCCCAGGCCGCTGTGCAGGCGGCTGGCCGGAAAGCTGCTGCTCAGGTGAGGCCGCTGCGCTTGGCCGGTGGTGATGCGGGCCAATGCGTCGGGCGCCAGTTGCAGCACACCGCGCAGCAGCGGTGCAGCCTGCACATCCTGGCTGTTGGGCAGCAGGTGCAGCACATCGCTGCGGGCAAACCAGTGGGCCCGGTCAAACAGCCCGCACACGGCCAGGCGCTGGGCCAGGTCAGTGCCGGGCAAGACACACCCCAATACAAACGCCAGGGTGTCACCGGTGGGGTTGAACTGCCCGTGGGCAGCGCCGTGCTGGCCACCAAACTCGGTAAACGGCTTGTCAAACGTGGCGTTGCGGGTGAAAAACACGTCCAGCATGGCCGGGCGCAGGTGTGGGGCCAGCGCCAGCAGCAGCGCCACACGCGCGGCCGTGTTGGCGCCGTGCTGGCGCAAGAAGCTGGCATAGGGCGACGGCGAGGTGGCCAGGTCGGGGGCTGGTGGCGGGGCTGCGGCTGCGCGGCCCGGCACGGTGGTGGTGGTGGTGGTGGTGTCGAAATACTGCTGGAAGCGCAGCGTGACCAGTTGCGCCAGCCAATCCAGATCCAGCGCCAGGTCTTGGGCGTTGCGGGCGGTGTCAGCCAGCTTTGCAGCCGCAGCGGTTGAAGCGCTGGTGGGGGTGTTGGTGGGGATGGGCGTGGTGGGGGGCATGGTGTTGGGCGGTGTGGGCTGCAGGCTGTGGCGGCAAGTCTGGCCTACCACTGCACCTGCAGCAGGCTGGTCATCCACGGCAGGCGCACGGTGGACACGCCCCACGGGAAGCGGTCCAGCACCAGGTCATAACTGCCGCGCTGCACCCGCAGCAGGGGGTGGCCGTCACGGCCGCTCAACTGGCCGCCGCGCAGCACAAAGCTGCTGCGAAAACCCGCCACTGACATGGCCCGCAAAATAGGCGCTTGGGCGATGGTGGCCACCAGCAGGGCCTCACATTCGGCCCGCTCATCATCGCTGGGTGGGGCTTGCTGTGTTTCACCCGCCAGGCCGCTGCCCTGCAGCGGCGCATCCAGCGGCAGGCCGCACAGCAGCTTGTTGAGCAGCAGTTGAAACTCGGGCGGGTCGGCGTCGCCGCTGGCGGCGTATTGCAGCAGCAGGGCAGCCCGCTGCGCGGCGCCGGGGGCGACCCACTGGGGCTGCCGCTGGTGTTGCTGGCGCTGCCACAACCCCAGACGCTCAAAGAACTTGGGCAAAAACGGCCATAACCAGACCAGGCCGGCGTTGGCGATGTACAGCGCATCGGCTTGGCCGTGCTGCAGGGCATCGGCCAGCAGGGCAGGCGGTGGGCCGGCCTGGCGGTGCTGGGCGGGCTGCGGGGCGGGCGCGATGGGCGAGATGGGCGCGGTGGGGTGGCGGGCCGCAACAGCTGCAGCCGCCTGATTGGCGGCATCTGCAGACCTTGCGGTGTTGGTCTGGCCGGCGGCGCTCGACCCAAGCCCAAGCCCAAGCCCAGATCCAGACCCAGACCCAGATCCAGACCCAAGTGCGGCCGGCGCAAGGCGTGCTGCGCTGCCGCCGGCCGGCTGGCTTTTGAACCCACCCAGAACAGCGCCGGTTGCTGCCGCTGCCACGCCAGCCGCCGCCTGCCCAGCCAGCCACTGGCGCACAGATGGCAGCACGGAGGGCAGCACGGCTGCGGTGGCCGTGCCGCCCGCCGGTGCGGCTTGCTGCAGCAGCCGGTGCAGGGTGTGTGGCAAGGCATGGGCTGGCAAGCCCAGCGCGGCGGCCGTGTATTGCAGGGCCTGCGGCAGCCAGGCCAGCACCGCCAGCGCTGGGCTGGCGGTGCTGGTGGGCAGTGGATTGGCCTGGCGGAGCTGGCTGGCCAGCGCAGCGCACCACCAGGCACTGCGCAGCGCGGGCAGCGGCTGGCCCAATGCCACTGCGGCTTGGGCCAGCAAGCCCCACCAGGCTTGTTGCTGCGCCGCCGGCCAGGCACCACCCGGGCCGGGCTGCAGGTGGTGGTCCAGCAGGCGGGCCAGTGCGGCATCGGCGGCTAGGGCCGCAGCCGTGCCGGCCCCACCGTGCAGCGCGGCCACCAACCGGCCGCTGTTGGGCGCGTCGGGTGCGCCCAACAGTGGCCGCCAGTCCAGCGCTGGACCTTGCAGCAGGGCCAGGGCGGCGCGCTGCACTGCATGGCGGTCAGCCCCGTCAGCCCACCACGGCAGTGCGCCGGTATGCAAAAAAAAGGCCACCAGCTCCAGGTCTGCCTGCACCACGCTGGCGGCCTGCAAGGCCTGGCCCAGCACGGTGCTGAAGCCTTGCAGGAATTGGGCGTTGAGCGCTGCGCCTGCAGCCCTTGTGTCGCCCTGCCCTGCCGCCACCAGCGCCTGGGTCGGCAGGCTGCCCAGGTCCAGTGTCAACTGGTCAATGCGCTGCACCAGGTCGGGCTGGCCCTGGCTGTTGCAGGCCTGCTCGATCAGCGGCAGCCAGTGCGCCTGCAACAGCCGCTGCACCGCGTCTTGCAGTCCACGGGCATCGGCGGACGGCGGGGTCTGCAGCTCGACCACCAGGCGCAGCACCCGGTGTGGTGCGGGTGTGCTCAATGTCGACCCGCCGGCATGGCGGGCAGGACCGACATGTCCGGCATCGCGGTCAGCCGGCGGGCGGTCATCCGTCCACGGCGCGCACGGGGATGCGCAACTCGGCCGCCAGCAGCACAGTGGCAGCAGCGGCATCAGCGCGGCTGGCCCGCACGGTGAAGCGGACATCAGCCCCGGCTGGACCGGCCACCGCACCCGACGGCAAGGCCAGCGCCGCACCGGTGCCCGGCAGTGCTTGGCCCGCCGCCTGGCCATTGGCCAGCAACTGGTAGACCACGCCCACCTGGCTGTTGGCCACGCTGATGTCGGTGCTGCTGCCCACGGCCAGCTTGTCACGGCCAGCGGACAAGGCCAGGTCGGTGCGGGGCAGCACCCGCAGCAACAGCGCCAACCGGCGCTGCAATGGCAGGTGGGCAGCATCGGCCTGGGCGGCCGGGCTGGGGTTGATGACCAGCTCGATCACGCCATCGTCCAGCACCGGGCCGGTGTCCAGCGCCAGCGTGGCGCCGGTGCCAGGCACCGGGTCTGCTGGTGGGGTGAACAACGCGGTGCCGGCGCGCTGCAGTTGGTGCTGTTCATCCAGCATGCTGTTGGCCACCAGCACGTTGGCGCTGGCGCCGGGTGCCACAAACAGCGGGTCCACCGTGGCGGTCTGCAAGCCTGGCAGCGCTGGCAGCAGCAGGCGGGCGGGCAGCGTGGCGGCCAGCCCGGTCTGCGCCCGCACAGCTTGCACGGTCAGCACGCTGCCAGTTGCTGCGGTTGGCAGTGTTGTTGGCAGCAACAGCCGGGGTGGGCGTGGGGCCACCAGGCCGCGTGCGGCGCTGGGGTCGGCTGGTGGCTCGGTGGCCAGGTCAATATCCCGCGCCACGGCCAGGTCAATGCCCACGGCCAACTGACCGATGCCTTTGTTGCTGCGGCGGTCCTGGTCGTCTTGCTGGTGGATGTAAGCCGCCAGGTCGGTCGATGGGCCACCGGGCTCAAGCTTGAAGCGGTAGAACACCCCGGGCTGGCCGCCGGAGACTTGCAGTTGTGCGGCAGGCGCGGTTGGGCCGCTGGCACCGTTGCCTGGCAGCAGCAAGGCCAGGCGCAACACGGTGGCCGGGTCGGCGCGGGTGTCGGGCCGCACCAACACCAGCACCGCCTGCAACAAACCGACCTCGGTGGTGATGCTGGGGCCATTGCCCACGGCGGCGTGTTGTTTGCTGGCCTGCACCAAGTAGACGGCGTCGTCCACCGGCGCGCCCAGCGGCAGGTCCAGCGCCACGCTGTTGCCGGCCAGGGCCGGGCCCAGCGCGGCAAATCCTGCGGGTAGGCTTTGTGCGTCTGGCCGCTGCGGCAGTGGCACGGCGGGCAGGCCAGCCGGCACCACACCGCCCAGCGCGCGCAGCACCGGCGCATCAGCCAGCACATCAGCCAGCACATCAGCCAGCACATCAGCCAGCACATCAGCCAGCACATCGGCCGGCACATCGCGCCGCCACTCGGCATCACGCACCGGCCGGCGGTACAGGCTGTAGCGCACGCCCACCTGGCTGTCGGCCACTTGCAGGCGGGCGGTGCCGCTGGGGCTGTCCAGCACCGCGCCGGGCAGCACCTGCAGTTGCAGGCCGGGGTTGGCCCGCACGGCCACTTGCAGACGGGCGTCCAGCCATTGCTGCTCCGCAACGCCCGCGTTGCCCCCACCACCCCCACCACCGGTAAAGGTCTTGGTGGCCTGCACTCGGATCTCGCTGTCTTGCGCCAGCGGGGGTGTCAGCAGGGTGATGGTGGCCAGGTCACCCGTCACGGTGTCGGGTTGCAGTTGGCCGTTCAAGGCCAGGGCGTAGGCCACACCCTCTTGGCTGAGCAGCACCTGCACCTGCACGCGGGCGCCAAACGGCACCAGCCGCACATCACCCGGCTGCGGGTTGGACAGGCCAGCATCCAGCAGCGGCAGGCCGGGCAGCGCAATGGCCAACAGGGTGTCCAGCCCCACCTTGACCGACACGCCCTGCGTCAGCAACACCGGCGGCTGGGCCGGACGGCCAGCAGCGCCAAGCTGGGTGCCCAGCAGCTTGCTGACCTGCACCCGGAAGTGGCTGTCGTCGGTGATGGCGGGTGTGTCCAGCAGCAGCCGGCCGCCGGTGCCGTCCAGCGCACCTGGCGCGGGCTGGCCGTCAGGCGCCAGCAAGGTGTAACGCATGCCGGTCTCGCTGTTGTCCACCGCGATGCGGGCGCTGCGGCCATACGCCACTTTGAGCGGACCGTTGGGGCTGCCGTCGGCCACACGCAGGTCGGTCAGCGGGCAGGTGTCGGCCAGGCCCAGTGCGTCAATCAACCGGTTGCGGGCGCTGCGCAAGGGGATTTGGTGCTCGCTGTCGGGGTCGATTTGGGGGTCGGCGGCATCCGCCGCCGCTGCGCTGCCTGGGCCTGCCGCAGACGCCATGGCACTTGTGGTTGACCAACCAAACAGGCGTTGATTGGCCTGCTGCCACAGCAGCAGCCACTGGCTGTGCAGGGCGGCAAATTGGGCCATCGCGGCGGTGTCCAACCACAGCAGGCGGGCTTGCAGATGGGCCGGTAAGGCCTCACGCAGGGCACCGGCAATGCGTTGCCGCATGTCGGCCAGGGCCAGCCGGCCGCGCACGCCCTGGCCCGGCACCACCAGGCTGAGCTGCAGCGAGAACGGGTCACGCCTGGCCACACCGCGCAGCAGCGGGCCTTGCTGGAAACGGTCGCCCGGCAGCGGGCGCAGCAGGATGTGCTCCACCAGGATGGGGGTTTCGCCAGGTGCCGCCAAACCCAACAACTGCACCAGGCGGCGGGCCAGGCCGGTTGCGCCGTCGGCGGCATCGGCATTGCCAGCACTGTCGGCACTGCCAGCACTGTCAGCACCACCACCAGCGGCCAAGCCCAGGCTGTCCAGACCCACCCCACGGCGCAAGGCCTGGGCCGGGTAGTGGCGCAAAAAACGTTGTTTGTCGTGCAGGCTGCGGGCCACGGCTTGCAGCGCGGCCTGGTCGCTGGTGATGGTGTCGGTGTCGGTGGCGGTGTCGCCGGGTTGGTCGGCTGCCATGCCGTCATCGGCCGGGCTGTGCTGGTCCCAGTGTTCGCCCAGGCGGGCCAACAGGTGGTCCACCAGACGGTGGCGCTGGGCCAGGCTGGCGGCGCTGTCGGCAGGCTGGTCGCCAGCTTGTGTGCCCAGGTCGTCGGGCAGCACCGCGCTGCCATCGCCGGCCGCGTTCCACGGGTTGGCGGTGAGGCGCTGCACGGCCACCTGGTGCGCGGCCAGCGGGCGGCGGCGCACGCTGTCCAGCTGCAGCGCCCCGCCTTCGTCCGGCACGGCCTGGGCAAAACTGGCGCGGCTGCTGCTGTCAGTAAAGGACAACAACTGGCCCACCCCGCCCAGCAGTGCATGCTGGTTGGCCAGCAATTGGTCAAACACCAGCAGATAGGCCTTGAGCTGGCGTGCCCAGGCCTGGCGGGCCAGTGGGGTGTTGGATGACACACCGCCCACGCCCACGCCATACGCCGTGGGCAGGTGGTGGGCGATGGACAGGTAACGCGCCACATGGCGGTTGCGGCCGGCGGGGGCCGGGATGTCGCGCGCCGCGCTGGTGGCCGGCGTGGTGCGGGCGCTGCGGCGCAGGCGGGCCTCAAACAAGCGGCGGGCGCTGGTCTGGATGCTGCTGGGGGTGCCGGTGCCGGTGCTGGTGCTGTCTTGGTCCAGGCGCAGACCGCGCCGCTCCAGTTGCAAGTGAGAGCCGGCCAGATCAAAGCTGGCGCTGCGTTGGGGGTCAATCTCCAGCAGCCAGTCCCGGCTGACCACACCGTTGCGCAGAAAGCCCAGGCTTTTGACTGCGGCCACGCCAGGCACCGCCATCACCACCTGGATCAGGTCAGACAGCCGCACGGTGCTGCGCTGTCCGGCGCTGGCCCAGTCGGCCGGGTCAATAAAACCGCTGTCCAGCAGCGGGCCTTCAAAAATCTGGTCCACCCGCCAGCCGCGCTGCAGCATCTCGCCCAAGCTGCGGAAGGGCAGCGCCGGTGACACATGCTGGGCCACGGCTTGGTAGATGGCGGCCAGTAACTCGGTGGGGTCATGGCCGTGGTGGACCTCGATAGACCCGTCCAGCGCCACGGGCTGGCGGTCCAGCACGGTGATGCGGGCCACGTCGGTGCCCAGGCCGCGCCACTGCAGCAAGCGCTGCGCGGCAGTGCGCACCAGGCTGCTGCCGTCCACGTCCTCACCCAGGCCGGATTTGTCAATCACCACCTGCAGCAGGCCCAGCGGGCGCAGGCTGGACAGGTTGGGGCTGCTGCCTTGGCTGTCAGCCGCCGGGCCGGCCGCCTGCGCCGCAGCGTTGGCGCCCACCAGCGCGGGCATGGCACTGAGCAGGCCTTGCGCCGCGTCATGCCAGCCCAGGGCCTCATCCAGCGGATGGATCCAGGCGTTGCGCACACCGGGCAAATCCACCACCAGCTTGCGCAAGTCATCCAGCGTGGTGGGGGCGCTGGGCAGCACCTGGGCGGGGGTGAACAGGCCGGTGGCGGTGTCATCTCCCGCACCTCCTGCATCCCCCGCACCCCCCGCCAGCAGGTCTGGCAGGCTGTGATCGGTGCGGTAGCCCAGGTCGGTCAGCGCGTAACACAGGGCCTCCAGCAGGGTGATGCCGGGGTCGTGGGCGTTGTGGTCAGTCCAACGGTTGCCGGCCAGGCGCTGCAGCAGGCCCAAGGCCTCGCCGCGCAGCGCGGCAAAGTCAAGCAGCGGGTTGGCGGCTTGCGGCATGGTGTGTTGGGCTGGCGGGTGGGTGTGGAAAAAACGCGTTGTGTGTGGCCTGGCCCGCCAGGCTCAAGCCGCTGCCGGGCCCCGCCCGTCCAGCGCATCCAGCCGGTTGGCCAACTCTTGAATGGCCTTGATCAGCACCGGCACCAGGCTGTTGTAGGCAATGCCCAAACGGCTGTCGGCCTGGGTGGGGTCGTCAGCAAACACGGCCTCGTCCAGCACGGTTTGCACGTCTTGCGCCACCAGTCCCAGCGCCCTGCGCTCATTGACCATGTCGTTCCAGCGGAAGGACACCGGCTTCAAGCGCAGCACCTCGGCCAGGCCGTAGCGCAGCGGGCTGATGTCGTGTTTGGCGCGCTGGTCAGAGTTGTTGATGAAGGTGCCGTTGACGGTTAAAAAATCCCACACCGCCACCTTGCGCGCCAGGCCGGTGGCCACGGTGTTGCGGCCCAAAATCATCAGCGCGTTGTAGTTGCGGGCATTCTCAATGGCTGCATAGCCGGGCGTGTTGCCAATGCCTGTGTGGTCATGGTCGGTTTTGGTGAAGTAGAGGTCGGAATTGCCGGCAAAAATGCCGCCTGCCACATCCAGCTTGGCACCCGGCGTGCGGGTGCCAATGCCCACGTTGCCCGAGGCCATCAGCGCAATGTGGTCGTCGGCATCATTGGCAATGCCGATCTCCAGCGTGCAGGCCTCGCCGCTGCGGGCGTAGTTTCGGATGTAGGCGGTGTCGCCACCCCCACCGGCGGCGTCGGACGGAAACCGGATACCGCTGTTGGCGTCTGCACCAAACGACGGCATGATCGCGCCGCCCCGCACCTCCAGCCTGGCACGGGGGTCAAAACAGCCCATGCCGATGTTGCCGGCACCGTCCAGCACCAGGTCGGTAAAGGTCCACGGCTCGCGGATGAAATACATGCGGTTGTCGTTGACGTGGATGGCCCAGTCGTTGTTTTCGGTGTCGATGAAATCCAGCTGCGGCGCATTGCCCTTGAGCACCAGTGAGCCGCCCGCCGTGAGGCCGCTGTTGCTGTCTTTCACCGCGTTGTTGTTGCCCACCACCTTGAGCGTGCCGGCCACCTCCAGCCTGGCCTCGGGCGTGACAGTGCCCACACCCAGGTTGCCGGTGGCCTGGTCAATGAACAGGCGGGCAGCGCCGCCACCATCCACCAGGCCAAAACCAGCACGCGCCGTTTGTGGGTTACGCGGATCACTGCGGGGGCTCAGCGCCAGGGTCCAGGCGGGGCCGGGGTCACTGAAGTTGCGGTAGAAATTGAGGGCCTTTTTTTGGCTGGCTTCGTCGCCATCAGCCTGCACGCTGAGCGGCTCACCCGGCGGTTTGGCAATGCCGTCATCGCGCTGGTTGAGGCCCGCAGCCACCAGCTCTTCAAAATTGCTGGCCGTGGGCACCGCGTTTTTGACGAAGTAGCTTTTGAGGGTGTCGCGGCCGGTCTTGTCGATCTTCATGGTGGGTCTCCTGCGGTGAATGCGGTGGCCGAGGTGTGGGATGTGGCGTGCTGGTGTGGCGTGCTGGTCTGGACACGGGCTCAGGCCACCGCAAAGTCCAGCTCGATGCGCATGCTGCCGATGCCGCCAAAGGCCTGCACCCGGAAGTCATTGGCGGCAATCACATCAAACTCATGCGTGCTGGCAGCGACCAGCACCGCGTCTGGGCGCTGGGCGCTGGCGTGGTAACCCGTGCCCTGGGGCACCAGGCGGAAACGCCCACCGTCCGACGTGAACAGGCGCAGCCCGGCGATGAAATCAACATAGTCACGCTGCTCGATGAAGTTGATGATGCTGTTGGCATACACCGCACCGCCGATCACCAAATCAGCACTGTTGTCATAGGCCCAGGGCGACAAAAAGCGGTTCAGGTCTTGCGTGAGGCGCTGGCGGCAAAAGCCTTCATCGGTGCCCGGCATGAAGCGCACACCGCAGCGCACCTTGAGCGCCACAAAGCGGGCGTTTTTGACCTGCAGGCGGGCAAACGGCGGCAGCTTGTCGGCTAAAAAATCGGCCACGTCACGCAACAAGTCAGCCGAGGCTTTGGGTGCAAATGGGTCGGCCGGCACACGCTGGGTGATGTTGGGCACCAGCACCAAATCGATGCGACCGGGCTCGGGTGGCAGGCTGGTCACTGCCGTGTCCGGGGTGTCGCCAGTGCCAAGCACGCCGCCCGCTGCGTCCTGCAGCGCGTCGTTGCTCAAGGCTTTGGCTTTGTAGAGCTGCGGAAACGCATCCAACACCAGGCGCTCGATGTCCCAGGCAGTGACGGCGCGTTGGCGGTGGCGCAGGCGTTCACTGACCCGGGTGTTGAAGCCGGCGTCAGCCTCCGCCGGCCGGCCACCAAACGCGCTGTAGGGTTGGGCCACGGTGGCCAGGCCACGCACTGGGTCCAGCGTGCCGCTGATCTGACCGGGGGGCAGTGGGCCGGCGGTTTCAAGCGCTGCCGCTTGATCGGTTTGGTCGCCTTGCCCAGCTTGGTCGGTCGGATCAGCCCGCAGCGCCAACGCGGCGTTGCTGTGGACCGCCACCAAGTCACACACCCCTGCCGTGGCGCTGGCCTGGCGCAGGCGCAGCCAGACCAGCGCCGCACTGCCGTCGGCCAGCCTGGCTTGTGGCATCAAGGTGCTGGGCTGCAGGGCCGGCAGTGGCAATTGCAATTGCACGATGCCGGCGTTGACGAGTCCGCGGGTGGCGTCGGCCAGCAGGCTGCCCTCAAATTGGCCGTCGTGCAGCGACTGCCAGCGGTTGGCGCTGAGGATGGCCCACTGCGGCACGGGGGTTTCGGCGTCGGGGTCGGCCGTGCCCTCGGCCACCTGAAACAGCAGGGCCACGCGCTGGGGTGCGCCGGGTGATGGGGTGGCTGATGGGATGGCTGATGGGATGGCTGATGCTCCACTCAAGCCGCTCAAGCCGCTCAAGCCGATGTACAGCTCACCCTCGGCGTCGTAGGCCGGCAGCAGCGGCAGGCTGCCGGCGTCATCAACGCCGCTGCCCACCCACAAGGGCTGGCTGCCAAACGGGTGGATGTGGTGCAACACCAGCGCGGCGCCGGCATCAGCGGCCAGCGCCGCCTGCTCCACCGACGCGCTGTAGTCCACCAGCAGGTTTTTCAGCTTGGGGGTGTAGGGCGGGTTGACCACAAACGGTGCCGCATCGGGTTTGTTGCCCTTGCCGATCTCGGCCGCCATGGCCATGGACTTTTGCAGCGCCAGCGCCGGGTAAGCGGCATGCTGGAAATCGCCCGCCAGCTCCCACACCCAACTGCGGCGCCAGGTGCTTGGGTCGGGGCCAATGGCCAGGTCGGGTAGCGGGCGGCCGGGGTCAGCCGGGCTGGCCAGGTCACGCTGCACGGCGGCGGCGGTATTGGCGTCCAACAGCGGCACTGGCTTGGGCGCGGCGGCAAACAGCAGGCCGTCGCGCAGGCCCATGCGGGCTGAAAAACTGTCGGCCTTGGCCGCGTCAGGGTAGTTGGCGTAGTGGCTGGCCAGCACCGCCGGTGCGCCCAGCCAGGTGTGACGGAAGCTGATGCTGTCCAGCATCTTGCCCACCAGTTCGGGGTGGCCGATGTGCAAGCGGGCGCCGCTGGCGGGGTTGCTGCCAAAAGGCTGGAATGGACTTTTAGGGTCCAGCACCGCCTGGTCATTGCGCAGCGCCAAGCTGGCCAGGCCCACCACCGACACCACCAGCCGCAGCCGCTGCAGCCGCAGCCGGCGCAGCGCTTGGTAGGCGCTGTGCAGGCAGCCTGCCGATGCGTCCCAGGCCGGGCGCAGCATCAACCGCAACACCGGTGCGCTGGCGGCCAGGCCGTGCAGCGCCAGGCTGGGCGGCACGGTGGCGGGCTGCTGGTCAGCCAGGGTGATGGTGAAGACCAGCGCTTTGAGCGCGCTGGTGCTGGTGTTAGGGACCGCCGGATACCCCTTGAACGGCGCGGCCGTGCCACCCGACCAGGCCAGCTGCACGGCCACCGGGTCCACCCAACCGGCCGCACCGCTGAGCTGCAGGTGGAAGGGGTTGTTGGTGGCGATGGTGGTGCCGCTGCCGGTGCCGGTGCCGCCGCTGCTGCCATCGGGTGGCAGCAGCAGGCGGCGCAAAGCGTCGGCGTCAAACCGGGCGGCGTCCCCGTCCAGGCCCAGTGTCAGCACCACCGTGCGTTGGCCTTCGGCCAAGGCCAGCAGGGGTGCGGCAATGGCCCAGCCCAGCACCTCAGTGGGCGCGGGGGCGGGGTCAGTGGTCAAGTCGGGCAGGCTGCCAAACGGCTTCCAGCGGGGCTGGGGTGCGTCAACCGCCTGGCCGGGTGCGCGCACCTGCTGGGCGTCGGCTGCGGGGTAGAGGTGGTGCCACAGCGCCTGGGTGGGGGCGGCGGGCACACCACCGTCACGGTTGCGCTGGGCAACTTCCAGCACCTCGGCGGCGCGGGCCCAATCTGCCGCCGTGGCCGGGCCGCTACTGCCCAGGTTGGTTTGCAGCCGGGCCAGTGCGGCCAGGTCAGCCGCGCCCACACCCAGGCCGGGCAGGCGCTGCAGGGCAGTGGGCATGTCCAGCGCCTCACCCAAGGCCAGGGCCAGCATGTCGGCCAGGGCGCGGGCGGGGTCGGCGGGGTTGGTGGGCACGCCGGCTGGCACGGCCACGGCCAGCAAGGCCTCGCGGCGGCGGCGGTAGACGCTTGCGCGATAAGCGTCGGTGCAGATGGCCCAGACCTGCTGCCAGTCGGCGCCCGCTGGCGCCACGCTGTCAGGCAGGGCCAGGCTGCGCTGGGCCACCGCCATGATGAACTGGAAGCGCTCAGCCGACATGCTGAAGTAGCGCTCAAGGCCCAGCAGCGCATCGTTCAGCCCGTCCAGCCCGCTGCGGCCGGTGGGCTGCCAGGGCCAGGCCAGTGGGCCCAGTGCGGCAGCCAGCATGGCATCCATCTGGCGGCCCCGGCGCAACGCCGGGCTCAACACAAACAGCGGGTTGCGGCGTTGGCCGGCGGTCTCAATCAGGCGGCTGATCTGCACCCATTCACCGTCCAGCACGGCTTTGGTCTGCATCATGGTGTTGAAGTCGGCCAGCGGCAGGCGCAACTCAGCCAACACAAAAGCCTGCACGTCGGGCCGGCCGTCCAGCAGGGCGTAGGCGTCCTCAGCGTTGGCCACCTCGGGCAGGCGGTCATACAGGCGGGCAAATTGGCCGGGCGTCAAGCCCAGGGCGCTGCGCAGGTTGGTATTGAAATCATCCACCGCCTGCGGCTGCAGTGTGAAGTTGGGGTCACGCGCGCGGCCGGCCTGCTGCAGTGTGGTGTTGATGCGGGCCCAGTCAGCCGCGTCAGCAGCCAGCCGGCTGGCGCGCAGGCGCATCAGTCGCCTAAAGTCGTCCAGCAGCGGCAGCGCCAGGCCGCTGTTGATGAAGCCGACAATGGTTTGGGCCTGCACCAGCACCGGCCAATCCACCGTGCTGGGCGGCTGGCCGGCGGTTGCAGCGGCTGGCAGGCTGGGCGGGCCGGGCAGCACGGGCACTGGCAGTGCGTCGCCCGGCAAGGGGCTGCCCAGGGCGATGCGCAACATCGCCAAAAACGCGGCCTGGCGGGTGCCGCTGTCCAAAAATTGGCGGCTGGCGGTGGCAATGCCGGTGTTGCGCACGTCCACCCGCAGCGCCCGCAGTTGGGCCACTTGCACCGGGCTGAGCAGTGCATCGGCCACGGTGCGGTAGCGGCGGTCTTGGCCGGCGCTGGTTTTGCCGGCGCGCAGCAGGGTGCCGGCGGGCAGCAGCAGGCGCTGGGTGCGCTGGTCGGGCGCCAGCAGCACATGCACTTGGTCGGGCACGGCGGGTTTGGGCACCATGCGCAGCACGTCGCGGTAATAAAAATCCAGGTGGCGGCGGGTCAGGGCATTGGTCTGCTGGCGGGCGTGGCCCAGCAGTTGGACGCAGGCCAGCAGCAGCGCCACTTGCGGCCGGGCGAAGGGCGCGGCCTGGTCGGCACTGAAGCGTTCAGGCGAGCGCAGGTAGTCGGCGGCGGCCAGCAAGCCGTCACCATCGGGCAGCAGGCCAGTCCAGTCGCCCTGCGGCTGGTTGTTGTCATCCACAAACACCAGCTCAGCGGCAAAGGCGCGGGCAAAGGCCAACAGGTCGGCGCTGCTGCGGTTGTCCAGCACGGCGTAAGCGGGGTCCAGTTCGGGCCGCAGGCGGGCGGCCTGGCTGGTGCCGTCGGCAGTGGTGGTGGAGATGCTGCCGGCGGTCATCTCAAGTGCCTTTGACGGTGGTGTTGCTGGCCATGAACTGGCCGCTGCCGCTGTAGCTGGGTGTCGTGTCGGGGAGGGGTGCGCCCGGCCCGGGTGGTGGCTGCTGGGCGGGGCTTTGCACCTCAAATTTAGCGATGAAGCTGCCCCCTTTGAGCAGCACCGCCTTGCCGCCGGTTTTGGTCTGGCGGGCCGTTTGGTCAGCGCCCAGGCTGCTGATCTTGAGCGTGCCGCTGCCGGGGATGCTGTACTGCGGTGTCATGTAGATGCAGCCGGGCACAGACACGTCTTTTTCATCGCCATCCACACACACCGGCTTGCCGCCCAAGGCAGCCGGGCCGCTGCCGGCCAACTGGCCGGGTTTGACCAGCACGGTGGCAGGGGTGAAGCCGGGCATGAACAGCACCAGGTCACCGTCCACCAGCAGCAGGTCGCTCATGGGCTTGATCCTGGCGGCTGTGCCGCTGTGCCTGCGCTCGGCGGCACAGCCGCTGCAGTGCCACTCGGCGGCACAGCCGCCTCCGCGAGATAAAACGGGTAGACCATGTTGTAGCGCGAGTTGGTGGCGCGCACGGTGTAGTCAATGCCGATCAGCAGCACACCCTCATCGGCGCGCTGGCCGGACACGTCCACGTCGTTGAGCAGCACCCGCGGCTCAAAGTGCAGGATGGCGTCGCTGATCAGGTCACGCACCCGGCCGATCAGGCCGGGGCTGATCTCGCCGAACAAAAACTCACCCAGCTCGCAGCCAAAGCCGTCTTGCAGCACCCGCTCACCACGCCGGGTGGCCAGCAAGATGGCCAGGCTTTGCTCGATGTCGTCCACACCGCTGACCATGTCCACCCCCGCCCCACCCGCCGTGAAGCGGGGCGGAAACGCCCAGCCGGTGCCGAGAAAGCTGTTGTTGTCGTCCATGGATGTTGTGTTTGTGGCTGGTTGCGGCGGTGTCCGTCAGCGCAGCCCCACCGGCGGCGCCGCAGGCGCTGCAGCGCCCTGGCCTTGGCCGGCCTGGATCTGCTCAGCCGCCTGGGCCTGCAGCTTGGACACCAGGCCATACACCCGCGCAAACGGCAGGTTGCCCACCGCCTCCAGGATCAGATTGAGGTCGTCGATGGTCAGGCGCAGCTGGATGTCGGGCATGGTGGGGTGCTGGGGATTAGCGCCATGGGTGGGCGGTGGGTGGGCGGTGTGTGGGCAGTGTGTGGGCGGCGGGTGGGCGGTGCGCGGGCGGTGTGCGGCAAGGCGGGCTAGTTCAAATCAATGCGCTGGCCTGTGATCTCTACCGCGCCTTTGGCCGTCACCTTGAAGCCTTTGGCGCTGTCCAGCGTGATGCCGTTGGCGTCCAGCGTCAGGCTGTTGCCGTTGCCGTCGCTCAGGGTGATGGCCTGGCCGTCGTCGTCCAGCAGCAGCTTGCGTTTGGCCGGTGTTTGCAAAAAGAGCTTGGGTTTGTCAGCGTCCACCAGGGCGATCGTCAAGCCGGCGCGGCTGACCAGGCCTTTCAAGGTGTTTTTGCTGCTGTCGTCCAGGATGTCGGCCGGTGGCAACTGCTGGCTGCTGTACAGCGCACCCAGGATCACCGGCTGGCGGGGGTCCTGGTTGAAAAAGCCCAACACCACCTCGTCACCCGGCTCGGGGCGAAACACCCAGCCGCGTTTGTTGCCGGCATCCGGCAGCGCCTGGCGTGCCCACAAGCCTTGGGCCGTGTCGGGCAGGCCGGGCAAGGTGACCTTGACGCGGTATTGCCCGCCCGGGTCGTCCACCACGGTTTGCACAATGCCGATGTGCAAGCCGGCCATGGCTGGCAGCAGGCCGGCCGCCGCCGGGCTGTTGATGCCGGGCAGGGCTTGGGCCTGGCGGGGGTTGAGGCCAAATTGCAGGTCCGTCTGCCAACCGGACGCATCGATGCGGTGGCACAGGCCGGTGATCAGCGCCTTGCCGTTAAAGCAACGCGCCACGCCGTCAATCTGGGCCACTTGCAGCAGCGCCAGCGTGCCGTCCCCGGCCAGGCAGGCGCGGCCGCGCACCAGGCTCAAGCTGGCGCGCTGGCCTTGTGCATCGGCCCAGGCTTTCAGCTCTTCTTGTGCAGCGCCCACCGGATGGACCAGGGTGGTGTCGGCATAACCCAGCTTTTTTGCCGCTGCCGCGCTGCTGAGTTGGCCTTGCCCGGGTTTGGCGGGTGGCTTGCCTGTGGCCCGCAGCGTGGCCTGGTGTTGGATGTCCCAGCCCTGGGTTTGCACGGCGCCGTTTTGGCCCAGTGCATCGGTCTCAAATTCCAGCGTGAAGATGGTGTCAATGCCGTAGTGGATGCGCACCTCGGCCTGGCCACCGGTGGGTGGCGCGGCCAGGGACAGCGCACCGTCCGTGACGGCCAGCAACAAGCCGTTGGCCTCGGCACGGGCCAGCAAAAAATCCCAATCACTGCAGTCGTATTGCACCAGCGTTGGGTGCTTGAAATGGGTGTTGCTCACCCTGGCCGCCAGGCCCGCCCCGGCCGCCAGTTGGCTGATCACATCGCTGTCGGCCAGCTGCTCAAACACCGCGCTGCGGCGCGGCGCGGTGAGCTTGACCGCCGCGTCACGCAGCTCGATGCGCAGGTGTGAGCCACGCCGGTCGGCCTCAATGGCATGGCGCACCACCAGGCCTCTGAACAACACACGTTCGCTGTTGGGCTGGCCCTCGTAGCGGGCCTTGATCTGGACCTCGCTGCCGGGGTTGAACAGCCCGCTGTCACTGACGGGAAACGTCTGGCTGGCAGCGTCGCCATCGGCATAGGTCAGCATGGCGCTGGGCACCCGGTTCAGCTCACGGCGGATGTCCACCGAGCGCAGTGCAAACGCCGGGTCTACCGCCTGCCCGTTGCTCAGCACGGTGACCGTGACAGCACTCATGCGGCCCCCACATCCAGTGGCGGAAACAGCAGCCGCTGGCCAGGCTGCAACTGGCGGAAATCGTCCAGCCGGTTGTGCCGCGCCACCGCCAGGTAGTGGCGTGAGCTGCCGTAAATCGCCTGGCACAGCAGCGGCAGTGTGTCGCCGGCCTTGGCAACGCGCACATGGGTCAGGTCGGGTGAGCTTTTGTCGGCCAGCAACTGGGCGGTGGTGGTGGCTGTGTCCTCCACAAACACCACATCCAGCTCGGCCCGCAGCGGGTCACCTGATTCATCAAACAGGGTGTAGGCAATGTCCAGCTTGTGCAGCCGGCCTTTGAAACTGAGCGCACTGCCCCAGCGCACCCATAAAAAATTGGGCTGGTGAATGCCGCCATTCATGCGCAGACACAGTTGCTCAAAATCGCGGATATCGCGCTTGACCTGCGGCAGGCCCAGCACGCGCTCAAGCCCGATCAAATGCACTCCCGTGCCGTCAAAAATCAGCTTGATGGCCAACTGCCCGGGCTTGGTGTAGGCGTAGTGCGACGGCGCACCCTGGCTGTTGATGCCCTGGGTTTTGTCGGTGCTGTAGGCCACCTCATGGCTGCGCCGGTAGGTGCTGGGGTTGAACAGCACCGTGAGTTTGGGCGGCACGGCGGGCTGGCTGCGCTCGGCGTCTTTGTAGGCCTCGATGTGCAGCTTTTCCAGCTTGAACAGGTTGAGCAAGGCCATGGTGTGTCAGCGCTCTTGTTGCTGGGCCAGCACACGCAAGACCTGGCGCACACACGCTTGCACGATCAACTCGGTTTGCTCGGCGCTCAAGCCGGTGTGGCCGGCGGGCTGGACACTGCCGTGTGGTGGCTGGCTGTCGGCCTGCGTGTCCGGCTGGTCGCTGATGCGGGCGCGGATCACCAGTTCACGAATTTCGATGGGCATGTGGGTGGCCTGGGGTCAGAGCCGCATCACCTGCATGCGGGTGTAAGCCAGCTCCAGCGTGTCGATCAGCAAGCTGGGCTGCTCGGCGTCCAAATCAGAGGTGGCCCATTTCACCGGCCAGGCTTTCAAGAACAACCAGGCCGCCAGCGGTTGGCCGCCCTCGCCCAGCAGGCTGACCAGCACATTGGAGGTGCTGAACTTGAAGGTGCTGAGCGAGGCGTTGAACTCGGCATTCAGCGGTGAGCCGATCACCATGCCGCGCTCCAGCACCAGGTTGTCGTGGCCCACGCTGCGCGGCAGTTGCTGGGTGTAACCGTTTTGGCCACCCTCCACCAGCGGCTCGGTGTCCACCGTCATGGCCAGGCCGGAGACCTTGCGAAAGCGCAGGTCCAGCGGGTTGGCCACCAGCCCACCGGCCATGAACAACACCCCAAAGCGCAGGCCTAACAGCGGGTCAGCCATGGCGCTGCTCAAGGTGGGCCAACCGTGATGCCGGCCGCCATCAGGGTGAGGGTTTCAACCGCCGCGTCATTGCCGGCGGCTTGCAGCGCGGGCGCGTCCAGCCGGGTGGGCAGGGCTTTTTGCACCCGCCAGGTCAACACCGGGTCACCCCGGGCATCACACAAGCTGACCCCCACGGTGCGGATGTCACCGGCCTCCAGCCAATCCCGCAACTGCGGCATGCCCTGCACCACGCCGCGCTTGAGCGTGATCGGGCGGAATTTGTCGAGCTTGAAGCGCACGATGGTTTCGCCCTCAAACATGCTCAGGCCGTGGCGGTAGGTCAGGGTTTCAAACTCACGCGACAGGCCAGTGACCTCGGTAAAGCTCATGGCCAGATCCGCCACGGTGACGCGAAAGTTGTAGGCGGCCAGCGGGTAGCTGCTGTCCTGGGCGGCGCTGCTGATGGCCATGGCCGGCTTGGTCCCGTTGCGGCCGTTTAAGCCTGCTCGATCTGGATGTCGTCAGCGGTGAGTTGCATCGATTCCACCGCCACATCGTTGGAGCTGGCATTGAAGCTGGGCGCATCCAACTGCGTCGGGAACGCATTGATCACCTTCCAGCTGATCACCGCTGCGCCGGTCTCGTCACACAGCCGGATCATGATGTCTTTTTTGTCCACGCGATTCAGCGCAATGCCGTGGATCCACTGGTACAGCGTGGCCACACTGCTGCCGCTGACCACGCCTTTTTTCATGGTCAGCGTGGTCACCTTGGGCCGGCCCGGCATGTGCAGGATGCGTGGGCCGGGGCCGCGGGTGGCACTCTCGCTGTAGCTGATGGTCTCGTACGCGATGTTGAGCCCCGAGACCTCCGAGAAGCCGACGCTGGTGCCGTCGATCTCGACCCGAAAGTTGTAGACCGGCAGCGGGTACGTTGCCTTGATCTGGTCCTTGGTCATGGCCATGGTGTGCGCCTCGTGGTGTCTGGGTCAGGTGGGGGGTTGCGGTGTGGCTGCGGTGTGGCTGCATGCGCACAAGCGGGCTCATTCGGTCTGCAGCTTGTGCGAGAAGCGCAGCACGATGAACTCGGCCGGCCGCACGGCGGCAATGCCGATCTCCACCACCATCCTGCCGGCCAACACGTCCTGTGCTGTCATGGTGGTGCCCAGGCCGACACGCACAAAGTAAGCGGCTTCGGGTTTGGCGCCGGCCAGCGCGCCACGCTCCCACAGGCCGTACAAATAGCTCTCGATCATGGCCTTGACCTTGAGCCAGGTGCCCGCGTCATTGGGCTCAAACACCGCAAACGCGGTGGCTTTGCGGGCCGATTCTTCAATCGTGATGAACAGCCGCCGCACCGACACATAGCGCCACTCGTTGTCGTTGCCAGCCAGGGTGCGGGCACCCCACACCAGCGTGCCCTTGCCGGTGAATGCGCGGATGGCATTGATGGACTTGCCGGCAGTCGGGTCTTCATTCAGCCGGTCCTGGTCGTCATCGGTGATCTTGGCCACCGGGCCCAACACCGCCACCACGCCCACATTGGCCGGCGCCTTCCACACGCCCTGCTCGCGGTCGACCCGGGCATAAATGCCGGCCACCGCAGCACTGGGCGGCAGCACCAGGCGCTGTGATTCCAGTGCGCTGCGCACCGCGTTGTACAGCGCCGTCTCATTGGTCTGGATGGTGGCCAGGGATTCACCCACCGGCGGTGGCAGTGGGATGGCGGTGCGGGCCACGTTGGCCGCCGCCGGCGCGCCGGTGCCGTCGCCCCCGCGCGCCACATCAAAACCACCGGTGGGGTTGTTGGCGGCTTTGAAGGCAGTCCAGGCGGCCAGCACACCGTTGCCGGTTTTGCCGTTCACATCGTTGATCGTCAAGGACGCCGCCGCCACGGTAAAGCTGACGCTGGTGGCCAAGGCGCCAAAGGCCAGCGTGACGCCCGGGTTGCTGCCCGCCACACCGGTGAAGCTGACCACAATGCCGTTGGGCGCACCAAAGCTGACGCTGCCGGTCAGGTTGCTGGCGGCACCACCGTTGGGCCGGGTGATGGCCACGTCAGCGTCGGCATAGGGGCAGGCCAGCGTGGTCAGCAAATACGGGTGGTAGGCCGCGCCATATTTCAGGTTGCCCGACAGCAGGTTGCTGTCATTGCGCAGGGCCTGGATGTCGCCGCTGTGAACGTCCATCACCGTGAAGCGGTCGCCCAGCTTGGCGCACTGCGCCAGGGCCTCACCGCACAGCTCGTAATACGCGCCGGGCGCCAGCAGGGCGGCGGCGTCCGTCAGCACCAGCAGGGTGGGCTCGTCCTCTTTTTCAAGCGCCAACAGGCCGGTGGAAAACCGTGCCTTGGTGGGCGCCGACCGGTAGTTGCCCACCGACACCACGTAACACGGCCCACCACCGTTCTTGAAGTAGTGGCTGACCGCGTGGTACAGCGCAAACGCACTGGTGGGCGGCACGGCCTGCACCAGCGGCGCCTGGCCGGGCAGCGCCGGTGCGGCGGCCGTGAACTTCAAGCCCTGCGCCCCGCCAAAGTTGGTTTTGAAATCCAGCAGCGTGGTGATGCGCAACACCTTGACATCGGCCGTCTCGGCTGGGCCAAGATCGGTGTAGCCGATGAAGGCCGGCACGGCAGTGGCCACCTCCGCCACCGACGGCGGCAGGGTGGCAATCTCCTCGACATAAACACCGGGTGTCTTGTAGACGGGCATGGTGGCACTCCGTTGCGGCTGGGGGCAGTTGAGGGACGGGCGGTTGGGGGAGGGGCGGAGGACGGGCGGGGCTACGCCCGTTGGGTGGCGCGGACCACCGTGGTGCTGATCTGCGGCACCGCCGTGCCATCGGCATCACGGAACGCCAGCATGCGCACCCGGAACAGCACCGAGGGGTGGTAACCCACCCGCAGCGCGCTCCAGATTTCGTTTTGCTCGCTGATGGGCAAGGTCACCAGCTCCAGCACCAGTTTGTCGATCAGCGGGTTCAGGCCGGGGGTGTTGTCGTGGTCCATGGCCCGGTGCTGCTGGAAGAAGCGGATCACCATGCCCAACTGGTTGAGGCCGTGCTCATACGCCTTGAAGCGCGCGGCAAACAGCACATACAGGTTGAGCCGCACCTCGGGCAACACCTGGCGCAGCTGGCCGTCGGGCTGGGTGCGCACCAGGGCATCCACCGAGCGCAATGTGGCTTCTTGCTCGATGTTGACCAGCAGCACGGTCAGTGCGTTGAGGCGGAACACGATCGGGTCAGACTGCTCACCATCGATCAACTGCACCGGGTCTTCAGCCACATCGGCAACGGGCGCGGCAGCGCGCAAAAAGGCGTTGAGCCGGTCCCGCAACAGCAGCAAGACATCACCAATCATTGGCGCTTGGACCTTGTTGATACACAGCGCCAACAAGATGGTGGTGCCGCAACCCGCGTTGATTGTGGGAGCGGCACTTTGCATCACACCACCCCCTAACATCCTTTGGGCAGTGGCTGCAGCGGGCTTGCGCGAACTTGCACTTCTGGCCGCCAAAAAGGCAGGCATCCGAGTTGCCGGCGTTGGCGTAAGTCTGTTGTGCGCTGGCTGTTGCTCAAGGCGGTGGGTGCAGCGGTGTGTTGTGGTCAGCGTGCCAAGCCGCTGCAACCGGCCCAGGTGCTTAGGGTGTAGTCCCAAGCGGATGTAGTAATCTTTCAAGCTATATTGGCATCACACGCAGCCTAAAGCGCTGCAAGCGGCCCACGAGGCTGCCTCTTCAACACAAGTCGCAGAAGCCCGCAGAGAACATCGGTGGGTGGTCTGGAGGTTCAACAGTGGATTACGCCAGTCAGCAACGCCGCCCAGGGAAACACCCCACAGGCCTCATCGTCGTCGCGGTGCTGCACATCATCCTGGGCTACGCCCTGGTCAACGGCCTGGGCCGCAAGATCGTGGAGGTGATCAAGGCGCCGATCGAAACCAAGATCATCGACGAG
>JAYVLI010000129.1:0-25007 GCA_043759535.1 Betaproteobacteria bacterium
CAAGCACGACGAAAAAAAGTCCCGCAGCGAACAACCCGCTGCGGGACTTTTTGCTGGGCGCGCCAGACCTTGCGGCCTGGCGGCGCGGTGCCGATCAGCCGTGCTTGCGGTCGAAGAACTGGTCGTCTTCGGTCGAGCCCTTCAAGGCGCCGGTTGAGGCATTGGCTTCGATGGTGGTGGTCACGGCGTCGAAGTAACCGGTGCCCACCTCGCGCTGGTGTTTGACCGCTGTGAAGCCCTTGCTGGCGGCAGCGAACTCTTTTTCTTGCAGCTCGACAAAGGCCGACATGTTGTTGCGCGCATAGCCGTGCGCCAGCTCGAACATCGAGTAGTTCAGGCTGTGGAAGCCGGCCAGCGTGATGAACTGGAACTTGTAGCCCATGGCGCCCAACTCGCGCTGGAACTTGGCGATGGTGGCGTCGTCCAGGTTCTTCTTCCAGTTGAAGCTGGGGCTGCAGTTGTAAGCCAGCAGCTTGCCCGGGAACTTGGCGTGGATGGCGTCGGCAAACTGCTTGGCGAAGGCCAGGTCCGGTGTGCCGGTTTCGCACCAGATCAGGTCGGCGTAGTCGGCATAAGCCAGGCCGCGGCTGATCGCCTGATCCATGCCGTTGTTGGTGCGGTAAAAACCTTCCACCGTGCGTTCACCGGTCATGAAGGGCTGGTCAATCGGGTCCACATCGCTGGTCACCAGGTCAGCGGCTTCGGCATCCGTGCGGGCCAGCAGGATGGTGGGTACACCCATCACGTCAGCGGCCAGACGGGCGGCAATCAGCTTGCTGCAGGCCTCCCGCGTAGGCACCAGCACTTTGCCGCCCATGTGGCCGCACTTCTTGGCAGCGGCCAGTTGGTCTTCAAAGTGGACGCCTGCAGCACCGGCTTCGATCATGGACTTCATCAATTCAAACGCGTTCAGCACGCCGCCAAAACCGGCTTCAGCGTCGGCCACGATGGGGGCGAAGTAGTCGATGTCGTTTTTGCCTTCGGACCACTGGATTTGGTCAGCGCGGGCAAAGGTGGCGTTGATCTTCTTCACGACCTTGGGCACTGAATCAACCGAGTACAGGCTCTGGTCGGGGTACATCTCGCCATTGCTGTTGGCGTCACCCGCCACTTGCCAGCCGCTCAGGTAGATGGCCTTGAGGCCGGCCTTGACCTGCTGCATGGCCTGGTTGCCGGTCAGCGCGCCAAGCGAGTTGACGAAGGGCTCGGTGTTGATCAGGTTCCACAGCTTGTCGGCACCCCGTTTGGCCAGGGTGTGGTCCACCTGCAGGCTGCCACGCAGGCGCACCACGTCGGCAGCACTGTAGCCGCGCTTGATGCCCTTCCAGCGCGGGTTTTCGGCCCAGTCTTTTTCAAGGGCGGCAATTTGTTGGTCGCGGGACAAGGTGGTCATGGAAAGCTCCTGGTGGGGGTTGGCAAGAGAAACATCGGTGTTCAGTTCCTTCAGGTTACCGTGCTTGCCAGCCAGATGGAAGACTTATGTCTTATAGAAGACCACTTCGTGAAGTGTTACACATCAATAACTTACGATCAATATTCCATGATACGAAACGCAATTTGCACTGGCGGAATGGTGTGCTGCACCGCAACATCGTGGGTTTTCACAATACGGAATCGCGCCGCGTCGATGTGAAAGCACCGGGTTTGGGTGGCGCGGCTAGGCTCAAAATCGGCCTGTCCATGACCCAGACCCGTCAACCACCCACAGCCGCCGCGATCAACACGGCGGCGCACTGGTCAACCGTTTGCTGGCGCCTGCTGCAAGGGCTGCGCTTGCTGGACACGGTTGCCAGCGTGGCGCTGATCACCGGTTGCGCCACACCGCTGCCGCAGTTGGACCGCGCTGCGATTGAATCCACCGCGCTGCCCGGGGATGCCAAAACGCCGCTGGGACGCATCGTGGCGGCCAGCACACCGGCCAACCAGCATTCAGGGTTTCGGTTGTTGCCGCTGGGGCCGTTTTCTTACGACACGCGGCTGCAACTGGCGCGCCTGGCCACCGTCTCGCTGGATGTGCAGTACTACCACTTTGAGGCGGACGAGACCGGCCGCACCCTGCTGCGGGCGCTGCGCGACGCCGCACAACGTGGGGTGCGGGTGCGGCTGCTGATCGACGACCTCTACACCGGCGGGCTGGATGATGTGTTCATCGGCTTTGCGGCCCAGCCCAATGTGCAGGTGCGGCTGTTCAACCCGTTTTGCTGTGCCCGTGGCAGTGGCCAGGGCGGCCGGTTTGCGGCGGCTGTGGGTGATTGGGGGCGGGTCAACCACCGCATGCACAACAAGATGTTCATTGCCGATGGCGTGGCCGCCATCATTGGCGGGCGCAACATTGCCAATGAGTATTTTCTGCGCAGCGAGGCCGACAACTTCATCGACATGGATGCGTTTGCGGTGGGCCAGTTGATTGATCCCCTGGCCGCGCTGTTTGACCGTTACTGGAACAGTGACCCGGTCTACCCGCTGCACAGCGTGGCCCGCAGCACCCTGACACCGGCGCAGGCTGCCGCCCACTTTGAGCACGCCATCAGCCCCGAGCACACCCCCGCACCGGCCGCATTGCCCAGCAACGACATCCTGGGCTACGGCCCCCTGCGGGACGATTTGGCAGACGGCCGGCTGGGCCTGATCTGGGGTGAGGCTTATGCTTTTGCCGACCACCCCGACAAGCCGTTTGAGGGCGCCGTGGGCGGTGACCTGCTGGAGACCAGCGTCACCTACAACATCATCGAGCCGATGATGAAGGCGCAGCACGAGGTGGTGATCAGCTCACCCTACTTTGTGCCCGGCGCCAAGGGCATGGCGCTGCTGCGCCAGTTGCGTGCGCGCGGCGTCAAGATCAGCGTGATGACCAACGGCCTGGCCGCCACCGATGAGCCGGTGGTGCATATCGGCTACAGCCGCTACCGCGAAGAGATGCTGCGCCTGGGCATTGAGCTGTACGAGGTCAGCGGCACCCGCGTCAAGCGCAACTTGCGCATGTTCCACTTTGGCGCGAGCCTGGGCCGGCTGCATGCCAAGCTGCTGGTGATCGACAAACAGGTGGTGTTCATCGGCTCGATGAACTTTGACCCCCGCTCGGCCACCATCAACACCGAGCTGGGCGCCATCATCGACAGCAAGCCGCTGGCCCGTGAGCTGGGCCGGGTGATTGACCTGGACCGACTGCAGAGTGCTTGGCGGGTGCGGCTGGCGCCTTCAGGCCACGGGCTGGAATGGCTGGGCGCCGACGCCTCTGGCGAGGAGCGGGCCTACACCACCGAGCCCGATGCCACGATGTGGGTCCGGTTCAAGCTGTGGTTGTTGGGGCCGCTGGTGCCGGAGGCGCTGCTTTAAGCGTGCGCCAACCAGCGGCGCAAATACAACCGGTCCATGGACCAACGCCCCGGCCCCCACAACAGCAGCCCCACCAGCAGGCTGCCCCAGAACTGGTGTTGTTGCAGCGCGGCGGGGGCGATGTCTTTCAAGCTCAACACGGCAATCAGGTTGACCACAAACAGGCCCAGTGCGGCGAAGCGCCCAAACAGCCCCAAGGCCAGCAGCACCGGCAACACCAGCTCGCCACCGGTGCCCAACCAGGCGGCCAGTTCAGTGGGCAGCAGCGGCACCTGGTACTCGTCCGCAAACAGCGCCAGTGTGGTGTCCCAATCGCGCAGCTTGGTCAGGCCGGACTGAAAAAACGCCAGCGCAACATACAGCCGTGCGGCCAGCAGCGCGGGTGGCTGCAGGGATTCCAACCCGACGATGGCGCGGCTGATCGTGTGGCCGATCGTGTGACCGATCCTGCGGGTGACCAGCGCCAGCGCACGGTGTTGCAAAACAGTCATGTGGGGTCTCCAGCAGCGGTGGGTGGGTGGCTGTCAACCGCAGCAAGCCAGCCCTGCTGCAGCGCGGCCAGCAGCCAGGGCTCGAAGTCAAAGTGGCCGCCAGCCAGGCGCAATGCCGCGTCCAGCGACGCGCCGCCCAACACGGCTTGGGTGAACTGGGCTGCCGGCGCCGGCAAGACCTGCACCTGGGCGTGGTGGCCATCACGCCAGACCAGGGCCTGCTCAGCCACACCGGCTGCAAAGGCCGCACGCACGGCAGCAAAGCGGTCAAGCGCAGTGCTGCGGTGGGCCAGCCAGACGCTGGCCACTGGGTAACGCGAGGCCACCAGCGCCGTGCCGGCAGCCAGGCGTAGCCACAGCAGTGCAGGCTCGGTGCTGGCCAGTTGCGCCAGGCCGGTGGCCGCCGCCGCCCCGTCGCCAGCCTGTTCGGCCAGATGCACGGCCCAGTCCAGCCTGGCCACATCGGCCAGGCACGGCTCGGTGGCCAATTGCGGCGCGGCGCTGATGAATGCAGGTAGCGCACCACCCCACTGCGCAATGTCACCACGCAGCGGTGGATCGGCACGCCAGAAGGCGCGTGCCAGGCCGGCAAACGAGTCGGCCCCCACCAATTGCGTGACGGTGGGAAACGCTGCTGACAGTGCCCGCTGCGCCAACGCGCCGGCATTGGCGGTGTACACCTGCAAGCCCCGGATGGCGTGGGCTGCCGCCGGGGCGCGCAGCCAATTGGCGGTCGCGTCCGCAGGCCGGCCATCACGCAGCGCAGCGGTCAGCCACTGCTGGCGCAAAGCTTCATGTTGGCGGGCGCTGTCGGTCATGCGGCGTTGTTCATGCGCCCACTACCTGGGCACAGGCGGCCAAAACACGCTCAGCTTTGCTGGCTTCGTCCAGCAGCACCTGCAGTGCGGGCAGGTTGGTGTCCCACTCCAGCAGCGTGGGCCGGGCGCCCAAGCGCTGCACCGTGTGCCGGTAGACCTGCCAGACGGGGGCATGCACGTGGCTGCCGTGGTCGTCAATCACCAGATCGCCGCCGTGGTGGTAACCGGCCAGGTGGATCTCGCCCACCGCTGCAGGGTGGATGGCGTCCACCCAGGCGCAGGCGGCGGCGGCTGCAGCCGAATCGGTCTGCACACCGGCCACCTGACCCGCAGCCACGGCCGCATTGAGCGCGTTGACCACCAGGTTGTTCACATCCAGCAGCAAGCCGCAGCCACTGCGGCGGCTCAGTTGGTTCAAGAAGTCGGTCTCGGTCATCTGGTCATCCGCCCACCGCAGATAGGCCGCCAGGTTCTCCACCAGGATGGGCCGTTTGAGCTTGTCCTGCACTTGCTGCACATTGGCCACCATGATGTCCAGTGAGGCTGGGTTGAAGGCAACCGGCAACAGGTCATTGGCATGCCACACCGGGGCACCGCCGGGCTGCGCTGCGCGGGCAAATGCAGCATGGTCGCTGACCCGCACCGGGTCAATGCGCTGCACCAGGCGCGCCAGCCGGTCCAGGTGCCAAGCGTCCAGCCCGGCAGCCGACCCCAGCGCCAACCCCACCCCGTGCAGGCTGACCGGGTAGACCTGGCGCACTGCCCGCAGCAGGGCCAGCGCGGCACCACCATCGACCATGAAGTTCTCGGAATGCACTTCAACAAAACCCATGGCGGGCCGCTGCTGCAGCACGGCGCCGTGGTGTGGCTGGCGCAGGCCGATGCCCACGCTGGGGCATGCCGGAAATGCTGCTGCTGGCGCTTCGGACATGGCGTGTGGGGTGCGAGCGGGCGGTGCCAGCCTCAACCGATCACGACTTTTTCATGACCATCTTGGCCTCTTGTTCGGTCAGGCCCTGCATGTCTTTGCACGTGCCGGTGGCCACATAACGCCATTCGTCAGCGCCTTTGTCGGCCTTGCTCTGGCCGGCGCAAGTGTGCGTGCCGGACAGGTTGCTGCAGTCGTTCTGGCCGGCCTTGGCAACGCCGTAGCATTTTTCTTTGGCCTTGACTTGGGCGGCCGCTTGGCCAACCAGGCCGAGGGCAAGCGCTGAAGCCAGCGCGGAAGAAACGATCAGCCGTGTGTTCATGGATCAAGCTCCGTAGGGAAAAGGGTGGATGTCGGCCAAGTCAGCGTCGACAAGGCATCAGTCGGGTCAAACGCCCGAACCTTACAGCCTGGCGCCGGGCTTGTTCCGCGTTGCCACAGGCGCCAGGCCAAACATCCGGCCCACAAAACCGGGCGCGTTTCTAGGTGCATTTCTGGGCGCATTTCTGGGCGCGTTTCTGGGCGTATTTCTGGGCACATTTCCGGGCACCACCGGCGCCGCTTGTCACCCAACATCACTGTCGCCCAGCGGCTCCAACCCCACCACCCACCCACCCAGCGCATGCCCCACCGCCACGTCATGCGTCTGCGCGTTGTGTCCAACACCTTTTTCATGCTGGTGCTGGCGGCGCTGGGCATCAACCTGGGCTTGCTGCTGGTGGTCCAGCAAGCCGGTGAGGTCACCGCCCAGGCGGTGGCCAGGCGTGACGCAGCGCAAAACCAGGTGGACCAACTGATCCAGGAGACCGACCTGTTATCGCACCTGGTGCAGGGCTACACCACCACCGGCAAAACCCGTTATCTGGCCACCTATTACGACATGCTGGCGGTACGCCAGGGCGACAAACCTGCCCCCACCACCGATGACGAAATGGGCTACTGGCGCGACACGGTGTCGGGCCGACCAGTGCCGGCGCTGCCGCAGCAGGGGGAGCGCCGCTCGCTGCTGAACCGCATGCGCTCCTTGCAGTTCAGCCCGGCCGAGCTGACTGCTGCCAGCGCGGTGCTGGCCGCCACCGAGCCCATGCTGGCCATCGAAAAAATGGCCTTTGCCGCCAGCCAGGGCCTGTATGACCGCAACGCCCAGGCCTTTGTGTCCGATGGCCAGCCCGACAGCGCACTGGCCATTGAGCTGGTGCATTCAGCGCCCTACGAATCGCACCGGTCGGAGTTGATGGACGCCATCAAGCACCTGGCGCGCGCCGTGGGCCAGCGCACCGCGCAAGACGTGGCCGACGCCCGCAACCGCCTGCAGCAGGCCATCGTGGCCACGATCGTGGTCAACCTGCTGCTGCTGCCGCTGTTTTTGCTGGCTTTCAAAGTGTTGCAAGGCCGGGTGCTGCAGCCGATCAAGGCCCTGGTGCAGTTGGCCGGCCAGTTTGCGCAAGGTGATTTCAGCCAGCGGGCCGCCGACACCGCCACCACCGCACCCAGCAGCGTGGACGAGCTCAAAACCCTGGCCCACACACTGGACAGCATGGCCACCGCCATCCAGCAAGACCTGCACCAGCGGGACCAGCGCCAGCACGAGCTGCAAGCCGCGCGTGAGCAAGCCGAGGCTGCGGCCCAGGCCAAAGGCATGTTTTTGGCCAACATGAGCCATGAGATCCGCACCCCGATGAACGCCATCATGGGCATGACCCAACTGGCCCTGGCCACCGACCTGAACCACCAGCAGCGTGACTATCTGGACAAGGCGCTTGGCGCGTCCAAACACCTGCTGGGTCTGATCAACGATGTGCTGGATTTCTCCAAGATTGAGGCCGGTGGCATGGCGCTGGAGGACACCGCCTTCCGCCTGGAGGCGGTGCTGGCCCAGTCCATCAGCCTGGTGCGCCAGCGCGCGCAAGACAAAGAGCTGGAGCTGCTGTGTGACGTGGTGGACCCGTCCCTGCTGGCCGGACGCGGCCTGCTGGTGGGTGACCCGCTGCGCCTGGGCCAGGTGCTGACCAACCTGCTGGGCAATGCCGTCAAGTTCACCCCGGCCGGCCAGGTGGTGTTGCGTGTGGACACTGAAGCCTTGCCGGTGGACACCTTGCAAACCAGCACCCTGCCAACCGACGCCCTACCAACCGACGCCCTAGCCACTGACACCCTGCCCGACCACCCAGGCGAGCCCGGCAGCCAAGCCCGCACCGGCCTGGTGATCACCGTGCGCGACACCGGCATCGGCATGACCGCCGAGCAATGCGCCGGCCTGTTCCATGAGTTTGCCCAGGCTGATTTGTCCACCACCCGGCGCTTTGGTGGCACCGGGCTGGGCCTGGCCATCAGCAAACGGCTGGTGGGGCTGATGGGCGGGCGCATTGTGGTCACCAGCAGCCCGGGCTGCGGGTCCAGTTTTGCGCTGCACCTGCCGCTGCGGGTGCAGGCTGCGCCGGCGCCCGTCAGCGCCCTGCCCGGCACGCCGGCGTTGCGGGTGCTGGTGGTGGACGACCAACGCGACACCCTGGTCACCGTGCAGGCCTTGCTGCAGCGCCTGGGCGTGGGCAGCCAGGGCCGCATTGCCGCTGCGCGCAACGGCCAAGAGGCGCTGGCCATGCTGGCTGCTGCGATGCAACAGCAGCAGCCGTTTGATGTGTTGCTGCTGGACTGGGTGCTGCCCGACATGGACGGCGCCGAGACCCTGCGCCGCGCCCGTGAAACCCAGCCCGACCTGCGCGTGGCGGTGATGACGGCCTACGGCTCGTCCCACCTGCAGGCCCGTGCCCAGGCCCTGGGCAGCCTGGTCCACATTGACAAACCGGTGCTGCCAGATGACTTGCGCGCGCTGTTCCGCCAGGCTGATGTGGCACTGCCAGGCGGCACCAGCACCGCCCCTGACACCGCCGTCAGGCTGGACGGCCTGCGGGTGCTGCTGGTCGAAGACAACCCCTTGAACCGCGAAATTGCCACCGAGCTGCTGCAGCGCCGGGGTGCCAACGTGTCCACCGCCGACAACGGCCTGGTGGCACTGGGCCGGCTGCAGGCCAACGGCGCAGCCGCCTATGACGTGGTGCTGATGGACTTGCAAATGCCGGTGCTGGACGGTTACGAAACCGTGCGCCAGTTGCGCAACCAGGCGGTTTTTGACGCCCTGCCCATCCTGGCCATGACTGCCAACGCCATGGCCGGTGAGCGTGAGCGCTGCCTGGCGCTGGGCATGCAAGGCCACATTGCCAAGCCGCTGGACGCAACGGCGCTGTTTCACACGCTGCAGGCGTATTTGCCAACCAATCTACCAAGCAATTTGCCAACCGATTTGTCGGCCGATTTGTCGGCCGGTATGCCAGGTGATTTGCCAGCTGATTTGTCCGACAGCGCGCCAGGCGCCCCGCAGGCCAGCCCGCCTGCAGCCAGCCACCCGCTGGCGCTGCCAAGCGCAGCTGGCCTGCCCACCCTGCCCGGCCTGGACAGCACCCGCCTGCTGGCCCATTGCGACGGCAACCTGCCGCTGGCACGCCGCCTGCTGCGTGGTTTTGCGCAAGACTATGCCGACGGTGTGGCCGGCTGGGCCGCCTGGATCAACACCGACTGGCCCGCCCTGCACCGCGCCACCCACACCCTGCGTGGCCTGGCCGGCACCCTGGGCGCCGACGCACTGCAGGCCGAAGCCATGCTGCTGGAGGCCGAAGCCCACATGGGCGGTTTGGCCGATGCGCCCCAAGCCCGGCTGCGGCTGGGCACGGTAGACCACCAACTGGCCCTGCTGCTGACCGCGCTGGAGCGGGTGCGCCCGCAGCTGGAGACCGGCCTGGCCGCCGAGCCGGCAGCGCGTGATCACCACAACAACAGCAACAACAGCGCAACAGCCAGCGCCAACCTGGCCGAGCTGACCGGGCTGCTGACCGACAGCGACAGCCGCGCGCTGGACTGGTGGCAGGCGCATGAGGCCAGCCTGCGCCACAGCCTGTCGCCCGTCACGCTGCGGCGCATCAGCGTGGCCATGCAGCGCTTTGACTTTGACGCTGCGCTGCAGGCCCTGCAGGCCGCCCAACACCACGCTGCAGCGGGTGGTGTTGCGGCTGACCCCAGCCCGTCCACCCTGGGCGCACTGGGATGAAGTCCGACCTGGCCCACCACCTGGCCCCGGCCCAAGCCCTGCCCGCCAGCAGCGGCACCGGCACGGGCGGCAATCCAGCCACCGCCCGGGTGCTGGTGGTGGACGACACCCCCGCCAACCTGGCCTTGCTGGCCAACCTGCTAAAACATTCCTACCGGGTGCAACTGGCCGCCTCGGGCGCCAAAGCGCTGGAGCTTGCCCACCGCAACCCACCCGACCTGGTGATTCTGGACGTGATGATGCCGGACCTGGACGGCTACGAAGTCTGCCGCCGCCTCAAGGCCGATGTGCGCACGCGTGACGTGCCGGTGCTGTTTCTCACCGCGTTGTCGCAGCCTGAGGATGAGAGCCGGGGCTTCGACGCCGGTGGTGCTGACTTCATCCACAAGCCCTTCAACCCAGCCACCGTGCTGGCGCGTGTGGCCACCCAGCTGCAAGCCAAAGCCTGGCAAGACACGCTGCGCCACCGCAATACCTGGCTGCAGGGTGAGCTGCAAGCCCGCCTGTCGGAGGTGGACCAACTGCGTGACGCCACGCTCTACGTGATGGTCTCGTTTGCCGAGTTCCGTGATGAGGACACCGGCAACCATGTGCGCCGCACCCAGGAGTACATGCACACCCTGGCAACCTGGCTGGCCAGCCAGCCCGACCCGGCCTACCAGCTGAGCCCGGAGCAGATTGACCAATTGGCCAAATCAGCACCGCTGCATGACATCGGCAAGGTGGCCATCCCCGATGGCATCCTGCTCAAGCCCGGCCGGTTGACACCGGAAGAATTCACGATCATGAAAACCCACGCCATGCGCGGCTGGGAGCTGCTGCACCGCGCCGCCGAGCGCATGGGCCACAACGGCAGCCTGTTTTTGCGTTACGGCATGGAGATTGCCCGCCACCACCATGAAAAGTGGGACGGCAGCGGTTACCCCGACGGCCTGGCCGGTGCCGCTATTCCCCTGTCAGCCCGGCTGATGGCGGTGGCCGATGTGTATGACGCGCTGATCAGCCGCCGGCCCTACAAAGCACCCATGCCGCCGGCTGAGGCGCTGCGCTACATCAGCGACGGCGCCGGCCAGCACTTTGACCCGGCAGTGGTGCGGGCGCTGCATGCCACGGTAGACCAGCTGGATGCCATTGCCGCGCGCTGGTGTGATTGACACCATCCGCCCCTGACAAGCCACCACACCATGCCCCTCTCACTTGCTTGTTTGCGCTGCCTGCCCCTGCTGTGTTGGCTGGCCAGCACAGGTGCTGCCGCGCAAGACCTGTCCTGGTCCGGCTTTGGCACGCTGGGGCTGGCCAAAAGCAACCGCAACTTCACCTATCAGCGCTACATCACCCAAGACGCCAGCGCCAACCGCGACAGCCTGCTGGGCCTGCAGGCCGACCTGCGCTTGAACCCGCAGTGGTCGGCCACGCTGCAGCTCAAAGCCGCGCCGTCACTGCAGGCCGATGCGCGTTGGGCGGTGGTGCCCACCTGGGCTTTTGTGGCCTGGCGGCCCAGCGACGACTGGCTGCTGCGCGCCGGCCGGCTGCGCCTGCCGCTGTATTTGTATTCTGAGTCGATGGACGTGGGCCAAACCCATGACATGGCCCGCCTGCCCACCGAGGTGTATTCGGTGGCACCCAGCTCGGATTTCGACGGCGCCTACGCCACCCGCACCTGGCTGCTGGGCGATGGCAGCGAGCGCGACATCAGCGCAGACGCCTACCACGGCACAGCCAGCACCACCGCCCGCTTCTGGTCGCGTGATGGCGCACCGCCCGATGTGCCGGCCGGCCCACAGTTCCACGCGGTCAAGGTCAAGACCACCGGCGTGGCACTGACCCTGCGCCAGCCGGGTGTGGTGCTGCGTGGCAGCCTGCACAGCACCAACACCCGGCAAGCCGATGGCGGCACCGTGCCCGTCACCTTCCCGTTTGTGCAGCTTGCGCCTGGCCTGGGCTACTACCAGGTCAGCAACAGCCTGCCTGGGCCGGGTTTGGCGGCTGTGCAAGTCATCCGCAACACCGTGTTTTCTCTGGGCGGTGAATACAGCGTGGCTGGCGGCTGGCGGCTGGCGGCCGAGTACGTGCGCAACCGCCAACACAACACCGAGCTGGCCTCAGACACCACCGGCAGTTATGTGGCGCTGTTCCGGCGCTTCGGGCCATTGACGCCATATGTGAGCGCCTCAAAACTCGGCTCACGCCAGGTGGGGCTGGACTGGTACGGCCGCCTCACCAGCAACCCCCTGCCGGCGTTGGTGCCCGGCGCGGCGCAGCTCAACGCGGCCCAGCGCCTGGCGGCAGAGTCGATCTGGCTGGTCGACCAGCACGCGCTGGCGCTGGGGGCGTCGTATGCACTGGCACCGCAACTCAAGCTCAAAGGCGAATGGCTGCGCAGCCACATCGGCCAGGTCAGCCGCCTGGTGGACACCCCACCCGGCAGCGCCACGCCGCACAACACGGCGGTGGATGTGCTGTCGGTCAACCTGAACTTTGCGTTCTGACCGGGGGCCACCATGACACACATCAAACTGTGGACCGTGCCGGCGCTGATGGGCTTGTGCAGCGTGTTGCTGCATCCGGCACCCGCCTGGGCCGCTGACCCCACCGTGCTGGTGATCGGCCACGCCGCCCTGCCCCGGTTGGACACCGCCACGGTGGCGCGCCTCTACACCGGCCGGGCCATCGAGGTGGGCGGCACCGCCGTCACGGTGGTCAATGCCACGCCACGCAGCCCTTTGCGCCTGCGTTTTTTGGCCGCCGTGCTGCAGCAGGACGAAGACAACTACGGCGCCTACTGGACCGTGCGCCGCCACGTGGGCAAAGGCGTGCCGCCGCGTGAGCTGGGCAGCAACGCCGAGGTGATCCAGTTTGTGCAGAACACCCCCGGCGCGGTGGGCTATATCGACGCAGTGGAGCTGCGGCCCGGCATGAACGTGCTGGCGCGGCCGTGATGGGGTGAGGCTGCCACCGCCCGGTCACTACACCGCCAAGGCCGTGGTCTTTTTGACCGTGCGCAGCACCAACATCGAGTTGGACCGCATCACCCCCGGCAGGCGCGGCAGCACCTCGGCATGCAGGCGCTCCAGCTCTTGCGCATCGCGGTAGGCAAAACGCACCAGGTAGTCATTGGCGCCGGCCACGTAAAAACAGTCCAGGATCTCGGGTGCGTCGCGCACCGCCTGCTCAAACGCCTCCAGCTGCGCCGGCTGGGTGCTCGTCAAATTGACGATGGTGTAGCTGGTGCCGTGCCGGCCGATGCGCTTGGGGTTGAGCAAGGCCACGTAGCGGTCAATCACGCCACTGTCCTCCAGCGCCTTGACCCGCCGCAGGCAGGCCGACGGCGACAGATGCACCCGCTGCGCCAGGTCCTGGTTGGACACGCGGCCGTCGTCTTGCAGCGCGGCCAGGATCAGCCGGTCAATCGCATCCAGTTGTGGCTCAGGGCTGGTGTTTCGCATCAAATTTCAATCCGGCAGTGGTTGCCCGCATGCTATTGCGTTGTGGCGGGTTTGCACCCGGCCAGGACGCCAGCACATTGCGTGTGGGCTTGCCTAAACTGTGCGCTGCAGTCACCGTTGTGCCCCAACCGCCAGGAGCCCCGCCATGAACAAGCCCGTTGATCCCGCCCTGATGCAAGCCGCCGAACACGCTGCCGAACAAGCCGCTGACCTTGCCGGCAGCAACACCGGCAGCGTCAAGATGGACGCCTACTGGATGCCCTTCACCGCCAACCGCCAGTTCAAGAAAAACCCGCGCTTGTTTGTCAAGGCCGCCGGCATGCACTACCAGACCGACGACGGCCGCCAGGTGCTGGACGGGGTGGCCGGCCTGTGGTGTGTCAACGCCGGCCATGCCCGGCCCAAGATCGTGCAAGCCATCCAGGCGCAGGCGGCCGAGATGGATTTTGCGCCGCCCTTCCAGATGGCCCACCCCAAGGCCTTCGAGCTGGCCGAAAAAGTGGCCGCACTCGCGCCCGCCGGGCTCAACAAGGTGTTTTTCACCAACTCCGGGTCTGAAGGCGTGGAGACCGCCTTGAAGATGGCGCTGGCCTACCACAAGGTGCGCGGCGAGGGCACCCGCACCCGCTTGATCGGCCGCGAGCGCGGTTACCACGGCGTCAACTTTGGTGGCATCTCGGTGGGCGGCATGGTGGCCAACCGCAAGCAGTTTGGCGCCATGTTGTCGGGGGTGGACCACATCCGCCACACCCATGACGCCGAGCGCAATGCCTTCGCAGTAGGCCAGCCGGCCCACGGCGCCGAGCTGGCCGATGACCTGGAACGGATGGTGGCGCTGCACGATGCGTCCACCATTGCGGCCGTCATCGTCGAGCCGGTGGCCGGCTCCACCGGTGTGCTGGTGCCACCCAAAGGTTACCTGGACCGGCTGCGCGCCATCTGCGACAAGCACGGCATCCTGCTGATTTTTGACGAGGTGATCACCGGTTTTGGCCGCACCGGCAATCCATTCGCGGCACAGACCTTCGGCGTCACCCCCGACATGATCGTGATGGCCAAAGGCCTGACCAACGGCAGCGTGCCGATGGGCGCGGTGGCCGTCAAACAAGGCATTTACGACGCCTTCATGAACGGGCCCGAGCACCTGATCGAGTTCTTCCACGGCTACACCTACAGCAGCCACCCGCTGGCCTGCGCCGCCGGCCTGGGCACCTTGGCCACCTATGCCGAAGAAGGCCTGCTGACCCGCGCCAGCAGCATGCAAGACTACTTTGCCCAGGCGGTGCATTCGCTCCAAGGTGAGCCCAACGTCATCGACATCCGCAACATCGGCCTGGTGGGCGGCATTGAGCTGGCGCCGATTGCCGGCAGCCCGGCCAAGCGCGCGTTCGATATTTTTCTGGATTGTTTTGCCAAGGGCTTGTTGATCCGCACCACCGGCGACACGCTGGCCCTGTCACCACCGCTGATCATCACGCGTGGCCAGATCGACGAAATGGTGGACACGGTGCGTGGCGCTATCCGCCGCAACGCGGGTTGATGGCGGGTTGACGATGCCGGACCGCTCGACCTTGCGACCAACCTTGCGACCCGTCGTCCTGGTGTCCGCCTGCAACCGGATGGTGGGCGACCACCCCTTCCACCTGGCCGGCAAAAAATATGTGGACGCGGTGCGGCTGGCCGGCTGTACTCCGCTGATCGTGCCCAACGCCCGGCAGGACGAGTTGCAAGCGCTGTTGAGCCTGGCCCATGGTGTGCTGCTCACCGGCTCACGCAGCAATGTGCATCCCAGCCATTTTGGTGAGGCGGTGTACAACCCGGCCCTGCCGCTGGACCCCGACCGCGACGCCTGGACCTTGCCGCTGATCCGCCTGGCCGTGGCCCGTGGCCTGCCGCTGTTGGGCATTTGCCGCGGCGCGCAAGAGGCCAACGTGGCGTTTGGCGGCACGCTGCACCAGGCCGTTCAAGCGGTGGCGCCGTTCAACGACCACCGCGCACCTGAGGGCCAACCACCCGAGGTGCAATACGCCCACCAGGCGCATGGGGTGGATGTGGTGCCAGGTGGCGTGCTGGCGGGCTTGCTCAACACATTGCGCTTTGATGTGAATTCCCTGCACGGCCAGGCGGTGCGCCAACTGGCTGCGGGCCTGCGGGTAGAGGCCACCGCGCCAGACGGGCTGGTGGAGGCGTTTTCGGTCACTGACGCGCCCGGTTTTGCGCTGTGTGTGCAGTGGCACCCGGAGTGGCAGGCGGACAGCAACCCAGTGTCGCAGGCCATCTTGCAGGCATTTGGCCAGGCCGCACGGGTCTATCAAAGCCAGCAAGCCCAGCCGCACCGCGACCAAGCCGCGCCCCTGCGCTGATGCGCCAAGCCGGCGCCGGCAGCCCCAGCCTGCCAAGCCTTTCCAGCCCGCCACCGCAGCGCCCACCGCTGTGTGCCTACGCCTGCCTGGCGTCCAGCATGCTGCTGGTGGGCAGTTATGTGGGCGCGTCGCGCCTGCTGGTGGCGGTGCTGCCCATCTTTTTGCTGGCCTGGCTGCGCTTTGGCATTGCCGCGCTGGCCATGCTGCATTGGGTGCGGCGCGCGCCGGGTGAGCCGGCCTTGTCCAGCCACGACAGGCGGCTGCTGTTCTGGGAGAGTTTTCTCGGCAACTTTTTGTTCTCCATCTGCATGCTCAGCGGTGTGGCGCTCACGTCGGCGCTATCAGCCGGCGTGGTGATGGCGGGCATCCCGGCAGCGGTGGCGCTGCTCAGCCGCTGGTGGCTGGGGCAGCGCATCAGCCGCCGCACCGCGCTGGGCATTGCCTGCGTGGTGCTGGGCATCGTGGTGCTGGCCTGGGCGCGGGTGCCGCAGGGGGTGCTGCCCCATGCAAGCTCGGCCACGCCGGCTGCCATGGCTGGCCTGACCACCTGGCTGGGTCCGTGGACCGCACTGGCCGGCCATGCGCTGCTGCTGTGCGCGGTGTTGTGCGAGGCGGCTTATGTGGTCATCGGCAAACGGCTGACCGGCAGCCTGTCGCCGCGCCGCATCAGCGCGCTCATCAACCTGTGGGGCCTGGCGCTGGTCACGCCATTTGGTCTGTGGCAAGCCTGGCAGTTTGACTTTGCCAGCGTCAGCGCGTCGATTTGGGGCCTGCTGCTGCTGTACGCGCTGGCCGCCAGCGTGGCCACGGTGTGGTTGTGGATGCGTGGCCTGGCCCAGGTGCCGGCGCCGCAGGCGGGTGTGTTCACGGTGATGTTGCCGCTGGCCGCAGCAGCGGTGGGGGTGCTGTTTTTGGGTGAGCCCGTTGGCGCAGGCCATGTGTTTGCGCTGGCCATGGCGCTGCTGGGTTTGCTGCTGGCCACCTGGCCTGCACGCAAGGTTTGATCTGTTAGCGTTTTGCGCCTTAGGGCGTGATCAACGTTCCACGCCCCAGGGCGTGATGCGCACCGCCAGCGCCGTGGCCAGGCCATAAGCGGCCATGGCAACCGCCACCAGCGCAAAAATGGTCCAGGCCGGCGCCTGGGCTGCGGCCAGCGCGGTGCCGCCCGCCGCCACCATCACCAGGCGCAGCGTGCCGGCCAGCACCGGCCCACCCACCTTGCCGGCGCCCAGGGACGAAAAATACAAACACAGCCCCAGTCCAAACAGCCCGTAACACGGCCCGGCCCAGCGGAAGTACAACGCGGCCGATGCCAACACCGCCGGGTCCTGCGTGAAGCGGGCGGTCCACAGATCCGGCGCCACCGCCAGCACCGCGCCCAGCACCCCCAGCAAGCCGGTGGCCAGTGCGGCGGCGGCCCAGGCGGCACGGCGCGCCCGCGCCACCTTGCCGGCACCAATTGCCATGCCCACCAGCGGCACCGACGCCACGCCGATGGCAAACGCGATCGGCACCAGCAAAAACTCCAGCCGGGTGCCAATGCCGTAACCCGCCAGCGCGGTGGTGCCAAACTGCGACACCAAGCGGGTCAGGATCAGGATGATCAACACGGTTTGCAGCGGTGAGATGCAAGCCAGCCCGCCCACTTTGAGGATGTCGCGCAGCAGCGTGCCCTGCAGCGCTGTGCTGCGCACCCGCAGCGTCACGCGGGATCGGCCTGACTGCAGGTAAAACCACAAAAACGCAGCGCCGGCGGCATAGGCCACCACCTGGCCCAGCGCCACCCCCGCCATGCCCCAGCGCGGCAACGGCCCCAGCCCCAAGCCAAACGCGCCGCCCACCAGCACCTGGCCGGCCGACACCGCCAGCAAGGTGGCTGAGGGCACGGCCATGTTGCCCGCGCCGCGGATGACCGACGCAAAAGTGTTGACCAGCCAGACAAACACCGAGCCCAGAAACGCCACGTTGGAAAACGCCACCGCTTGCGCCAGCGCATCACCCCGGCCGCCGAGCGCGGCAAACAGCGCCGGCCCCAGCGTCAACATCAGCACCATGTAGAGCGTGCCCAGGGCAAAAGCAATCCACAGCGCATGCACCGCCAGCGCGCTGGCGCGGGCCACATCACCGGCGCCAAACGCCCGGCTCACAGCCGACGACACGCCACCGCCCATGGCCCCGGCCGACAACATCATCTGCAGCATCACCAGCGGAAACACCAGCGCCATGCCCGCCAGCGAGCTGACACCAAAACTGCCCACATACGCCGTCTCGGCCACCGCTGCCAGCGCGGTGGCCAGCATGGCGCCCATGTTGGGCAGCGCAAACCGCAGCAACAGCGGCAGCAGCGGCGCTGTCAACAAGGGGTTGCTGGTGGCTGCGACGGCTGGCGCCGCAGCGGGTGGACGGGGCATGGTGGCGGCGGGCATGGGCTGTCCTCGGGGGTGTGTTTAGGGTGTGTTTGTGGCGTGTTTGTGGCGTGTTTGTGGCGTTTTTGTGGCGTGTTTGCGGCGCGTTGACAGGTTTGTCTGCAGTATTGCTTGCAATTGCAACTTTTGTATATGCAAGTGTGACAGAGAATGCCAGTGCCTGCTGGCGCCTTCACCCAGGTACCCAAGTACCCAAGCACCCCACCCGGCGCAGCCCCTGTCAGGCCGCGTACACCGCTAGCGCCGCCGCCAGCCGCCGCTGCACTGCGGCCTGCAGGCTGGCCGGCGCCAGCACCCGCACCTGCTCACCCTGGCGCAGGATGTCCATGACCAGTTCGGTCTCGTCCACATACGGCAGCACCAGCGCCCAGCCGCCGTCGGGCAAGAAGTGGCCACGCTGGTCGGGGTGCCACTCTTCACGGCTGATCCAGGGCGCGGCCTGTGGGCTGAAGTGCAGCGTGGCCTCTTGCCGGATGCCACCGGCGTAAATGCCGTAGCCGGTGTCCATCTCGGCCTCCACCTGGCGCATGGCCACGTCTTTGGCGCGGGTCTCCAGTACGTGCGCGTCCTGCACCGCGTCCAGCGCAAACCGCAGCAGGCGCTCGCGGCTGTGGCACCAGGCGTCCAGGTACCAGGTGTTTTTGTAATGCACCAGGCGCTGGGGTGACACCTGGCGCTCACCCACCTCACCGCGGGTGCGGGTGAGGTAGCGCATCTGCAGTCGGCGCCGCCGCAGCAAGGCCTCGCCCATGCGTTCAAAACACCCGGGCGCCACCGGCCGGCGCAGCGCGCTGATGATCTTGACGCGTTTCATCAGCGCCTTGGCATCCGTTTCACCACCCGGGCCCAGCAGCTCATGGATGCGGCCCAGCAGCGGCTGCAGATGGCGGCTGAGCAGGCCGTCGGCATCCAGCCCAGCCAGCAACTGGTGCGCCATCAGCAGCGAATACAGCTCACGCTCGCTGAACCACAGGCCGGGCAACTCATGGCGCGGGCCAGCCGTTGCGGCCTGGCCGGGGCCGGTGTTGGCAAACCGGTATCCATTGCTTTCACGGTCATAGCTGATCGGCGCGCCCAGGCTGTCACGCAGGTATTCCAGATCCCGCTTGAGGGTGGCGGGTGACACCTCCAGCGCGGCCCGCATCTGCGCAAAGCTGACCGGACCACGCTGGCGGATCATCATTTCAATCTTGTAGATGCGGGCGGCTTTGGTCATGGCGGGCTGGGCTTGGTGTTGCAGGGCTGGCGCTACGGGGTTGGTGATGCGGGGCCGGCAATGCGGGCACGTGCAGCATGCCACGCCAGTGGCTCAAATATTGAGCCAGTGCGGGCGGATTGGCAAAAAATATTCTTGTCCCACTGGCTCATTCTTTGAGCCAGTTAGCCCAGACACTGGGTTTTGCCGGGGCCGTCCCGGTGCCTGCCGATGGAGTTCTGTCATGGCCCAAGCCGCTTTTGAGTTCAGCCCGCTGTCCCACGCCCAGCCCGTCATGCAACCCACGCCGGCCGGCGCCCTGCCCAACCCGGCGGCCCAGGCTGCCACGTTGCCAGACCACACCGGTTTTGAGATCGGTTGGGACCATGCCCACCACCGTGTCAACCCACCGCTGCGCCACCTGGACCACCACAACCCGGTGCGCCAAGGCTGGGCCGCCGGCCGCACCGCGTTTGGCAGCCGCACGCTCAAACCCACCGCTGCGGCGCGCCAGTGGCTGGCGCTGCGGTTGGAGGCCTGGCTGGCTGGCCAGGTGTTTGAGGGTGTGCAGGTGAACCCGGCGTTTTTGGCCCGCATCGACGCCGATGCATGCCCCGTCAGCCGCTTGCCGCTGACGCTGTGCGCCGGGCGTGACAGCGACCTGCAGTTCATCCGCCTCAACCCTGGCGCGGCGTATGCGGCGGGCAACCTGGCCGCCGTCAGCCAGCGGGTGGCGCAGGCCAGTGCCAACCAGCACAACAGCACGGCCCAGCCGCTCAGCGCTGACGAGCAAGCCCGACTGGCGGTGCTGGCCAGTTTTGCCACCCCGCTGCCGCACGGCCAGGCGGCCTTGCTGCCGTTGCGCCTGCTGCCGCCGAATCGGGTGCGGGTGATCAACCCAGTGCAGGCGCTGCAGGTGATGTTGACACTGCAGTTCACCCAGGCTGGTTATGCGCGCAGGCTGCTGGCGCTGGCGGTGTTGATGCCCGGCAGCGAGGCGCGCCAGGCTTTTCAGATCTTCATGCACACGCTGCTGGCGCGGCGCTTGTCGGCCGGCCAGGCGCCCAGTGCGCAAGACACCCGCAGGGCGATGGAAGACAGCTGGGCCGACGTGCTGGTCAACCGCCGCTGGCAGCGCCTGGCCAGCCGGCTGGACGCCGCCAGTTGTGAGCTGCTGCTGCAGCGCGCTGCCCAGCGCGGCTTGGTGGTGGGTGGTGGGCGCTGGGTCAGCGCCGACGCCGCCACCGACGGCTGGGCCCTGCCAGCGTCAAGCGCCGGCAGCGCGGGCAGCGTCACCGGCCGGGGCCGGGCCAGCCGCAGCCAGCCGGCCGGCCCGGGCCAGGCTCAGGCAGTGGCCGGCGTGGTGCTGGCCGCCGGCGCGGCCAGACCGGGCAAGGCGCGCAGCTTGGGTTCGCAAAAACTGATCAGCTGAGCCGGGCTGACTTGCTGCGGCTCATGCCAGTAGTGCTGGGCTGCGGCAATGTTGTTGGCCAGGCATTCCAGCACCGCAGGGCTGGGGTCAAACTGGCACAGCAGGTTGGTGCCGCGCCACAGCACGGCGGTCGGCTGCTGGGTTTGGCCGGCCACCGCCATGCCGGTGGCCAGGCACTGCAGCATCAGGTCAGCGCGCCACAGGTGTTGCCACTGACCAGGCTCAAACCAGCGGCCGTCACCGCCCCGGTAGGTCAGGCACAACAAGCCGTTGCCATGGCGCAGCACGGCATCTGGATAGGCTTGCAGCCCGGCCGTGCGGTAGCTGTCACGCTGGCCCTCAGGCGCCAGCAGTTGGGCGCCGCTGCCGTGCAGGATGGGCAACTGGCGGCCGATGAAGTCGGGCCGGGCATCCACCGCAGACGGGTCAAAAAAGTAGGCGCGGATGCGCACACCCAGCAGGTCGGCTTGTTCGGTCCAAGGCAAGTCGTCGGTCATTGCAGGCCCGCCGTCATCGCTGGCGCAGCGCTTGTGGCCACCGCTGTCGCTGTGGTTGCAGACCTTATTGCGGCTGACGCTGCCGGTGGCGCTGGCCGTGCTGGCAGCGCGGGCTTGGCCCCGCCATCACCGCGCAAGGCCGGCAGCGCGGGCGGGCCCAGTTGCTGGCTGGCCAACCACAGTGCCACGCCCAGGCCTGCCGCCACCAACAGCAGCTTGAACAGGCTCAAGCGCAGCCAGTCGCCCTCGCTGGGCGCGGGCGCAACATCGGCCGCTGCGGCCAAGGTGGTGGCTGGTGGCGGGACCTCGGGGCTGGCCTGCAGCGCCGGCTCCACCAGCACCCAGCGCACGCCGGACACGCCAGCAGCGGTGATGTCACTTGCAATCTGGACCTGGATCATGGCGAAGGGCTGGGCAAAAAATTGGGAAGGGCTGGCGCCGGCAGTGCTGGCCTGCGCTGCTGCGTCGTCAAGCACCGAATGCACTGCTGGCGAAGCGTGCTTGCTCGGCCGGCGCGCGCTGCGGTGAGCGGTTGGCGCCCACTGCGACAACCACGGCTGCGGTGTCGGGTGCGGTTGCGGTTGCAGTTGCGGCTGCAGTTGCGGATGCGGTTGCAGTTGCGGTTGCGGATGCAGTTGCGGATGTTTGCACCGCTGCCGGCCGCCTGTCAGCCGCGCTGCCTGGCCTGGTGCTGCGGTCAGCACGCTCTTGCGCCACGCTGGCCAGGGTGGCGCGCACCAGCGCGGCCAGTTCGTCGGCCGGCAGGGCTGCGGGTTGCGGCGCTGGCCGGCCAACAAACGCTGTTTGCAGCACGGCGCAACCCAAGCCACTGACAAAACCCACCAAGCCAAACAGGGTGGCAGCGGCCAGCGCGGGGCCGTGGGCATACAGCGCCAGCCCCAGGCCGGCAAAACCGCAGGCCAGGCTGGCACCGCTGACCACCAGCACCACCAGGTATCTCAACATGGCCGGCCCCGCAGTGGCCGGGCAGGCATGGCGTGGCTGGGGCGGCAAGGTGGGTACGGCGCAAGGCATCTCATGGCAGGTGTTTCGGCCAGCGCCGCCTCATCTTGAGGGCCACCCATGCCCCGGCTCAGGTTCAGCCTGGTTCAGCTAACGATATAGGCCGCCGCTGCGGTGGCAATCAGCAGGCCGGCATCGTTGTGCAGCCGCATCTGGGTCGAGCCTACCCGCCCGCCCAGCCGCGTGATCTCGGCACTGGCAATGAAGTGCTGGCCCAGGCCCTGGCGCAAAAAATCCACCCGCAGGTCAATCGTGCCGATCTTCAAAAAACGGTGCATCACCTGATCGCTGCTCTCGTGCGGGTGGCGTTCACCCAGGGCCACCATCAGCGCACTGCCGCCCAGTGCGTCCAGCACGGCGGAGATGACCCCGCCGTGCAGCCGGCCGTAGTGGTAGTGGCCCACCAGATCAGGCCGCATGTCAAAACGCAGCACCAGGTTGGGCCGCAGCGTCTGCACTTTGAGGCCCAGCACCTGATTGAAGGTGATGCGCTGCTCAATCAGAGCGGTCAGCTCGGCATCAAGCCGGGTTTGTTCATCGGCGCTGCGGTGCGCCGGTTGGGGTGCAGTCATGCAGATGAGCATAGCGCCCGGCCCAGCGTGTGCTGCCTGACACTCCGGTGACGGCCCGGCGGCCCGATCGCGGTGATAACCCCGGGTCGAATGCCTTGATGATTGCCCTGACCCAGGAGGCCCCGCATGACCACCAGCCACACCAGCCCCGAGCAGACCCACTACAAAATCTGCCCGCTTTGCGAGGCTTGCTGCGGCCTGGAGGTGCGCACCCAGGGCCAGCGCATTCTCAGCATCCGCGGTCAGGTGAATGACGTGCTGAGCGCCGGCTACATCTGCCCCAAAGCCGTGGCGCTGAAAGACCTGCATGACGACCCTGACCGCCTGCGCAGCCCGCTGATACGCCGCCACGGTCGCAACAGCCCGCTGGAGCCGGCCAGCTGGGTGGAAGCCTTTGCGCTGATCGCCCAGCGCCTGCCCGCCATCACCGCCCAGCACGGGCGGGATGCATTGGGCGTGGTGGTGGGCAACCCATCGGCCCACAAGATGGGCCTGCTGCTGTACTTTGCGCGCCTGGTGCGGGCTGCTGGCAGCAAGAACTATTTTTCAGCCAGCACGCTGGACCAGATGCCCAAGCAACTGCAATCTGGCTTGATGTACGGTCACTGGCTGAGCATTGCGTTGCCCGACATTGGACGCACTGATTTCATGTTGGTGCTGGGTGCCAATCCGGTGGCCAGCAACGGCAGCCTGTGGACGGTGCCTGACTTCCGCGGCAAGGCCAGAGCCCTGCGCGCCCGGGGTGGCCGGCTGGTGGTGATTGACCCGCGCCGCACCGAGACGGCCGACATCGCCGACGCCCACCACTTCATCCGCCCCGGCACCGATGTGTTTTTGCTGGCCGCCATGGTGACCACCTTGTTTGAAGAAGACTTGGTGACGCTGGGCCATGCCGCGCCCTGGGTGGCCGGGGTGGACGCGCTGCGCTTGGCGGTCACCGGCTTCACACCCGAAGCGGTGGCGGCGCGCTGCGGCATCCCGGCACCCACCATCCGCCAATTGACGCGTGACCTGGCGGCCGCCAAAACGGCCTGCGTCTATGGCCGCATCGGCACCTGCACCCAAAGCTTTGGCACGCTGGCGTCTTGGCTGATTGATGTGCTCAACACCCTGACCGGCAACCTGGACCAGCCTGGCGGTGTGCTGTTTGCCAAGGCGCCCGCCTTTGCCGCCAACACCGCAGGCAAAGGCGGCACGGGCCGCGGCATCAGCATCGGCCGCCACCACGGCCGGGTAAGCGGTGCGCCCGAGGTGTTTGGTGAGCTGCCCATGGTGCAATTGGCCGAAGAGATCGAGACCCCCGGCGCCGGCCAGATCAAGGCGCTGATCGTGGTGGCCGGCAACCCGGTGCTGTCGGCCCCCAACGGCCAGCGCCTGGCCGCAGCACTGGACACGCTGGACTTCATGGTCAGCCTGGACATCTACTGCAACGAGACCGCCAGCCATGCCGATGTGATCCTGCCCGGGCTGTCGGCGCTGGAAGAAGGCCACTATGACGTGCCCTTTCCCCAGCTCAGCCACCACAACCAGGCGCGCTACAGCCCGCCGGTGTTTGCCGCCCCGGCCGGCCAACCGCCCGAGTGGCAAACCCTGCTGCGGCTGGTGGGCATCCTGCGTGGCCGCCCGGCTGACTGCGACATCCACGCGCTGGACGACGAATTGCTGGCCGATGACCTGCGCCGCACGGCCGGTGACAACGCCGCCGCCATGCAACACGCCCTGGCCGCCTGGCAAGGCCCGGAGCGGCTGGTGGACCTGGCGCTGCGCACCGGGCCGTATGGCGATGGCTTTGGCCTGGGGCTGGGTTTGACGAATGGCGGCGCATCGCCCGACGGCCTGACCCTGGCCAAAGTGGCGGCTCAGCCCGGTGGCATCGACCTGGGCCCGCTGCAACCCCGCCTGCCCGAGGTGTTGCGCACCCCCAGTGGCCTGGTGGAGCTGGCGCCGCCCCTGCTGCTGGCTGACCTGCCGCGTGCGCTGGCGGATTTGCAAACCCCGGCCGGCGACCTGCTGATCATCGGCCGGCGCGACGTGCGGTCCAACAACAGCTGGATGCACAACCTGCCCACGCTGGCCAAGGGGCCTGAACGCTGCACCTTGCTGGTCCACCCGGCGGACGCCCAGCGTCTGGGCCTGGCCGATGGCGCCCTGGCCCAGGTGCAGCGCGGCAGCGCCACGCTGCAGGTGCCGGTGATCCTCAGCACGGCCATGATGCCGGGGGTTGTCAGCCTGCCGCATGGCTGGGGCCACAACCTGGCCGGCAGCCGCCTGCAGGTGGCCGCCGAGCGGCCCGGCGCCAACCTGAACGCCGTGCTGGACGACAGCCTGATGGACCCGCTGTCGGGCAACGCCGTGCTGTCGGGTGTGGCGGTGCAGGT
>JAYVLI010000130.1:0-2508 GCA_043759535.1 Betaproteobacteria bacterium
TTCGACTGGATCACGCCCGGCACTGAGGGCGCCCCGTTGGCCGCAGCAGCCTTGCCCGAGGCGGCAGACCGGGTCGCGCGGCTGGGTCTGGCCTTGCCCGGCACGTCGCAAACGCTGCAGCAGGCGCACGCCGCACCGCTAAAACTTTCGGGCCTGCGCTTGAAGGCAAGCTCCGGCCCGGCCTGGCAAGGTTACTTCGGCGTACAGCTCACGCTGCAGATCCGCCCTGGAACTGCACTGCCAGTGGGCAGCACCGCCTGGCTGGCCTTGGTCGAACAGGTGGACGCCGGCAGCGACGGCACGCCTGTCGCCAGATCGCTGATGCGCAGCGTGGCAGGCCCACTGCCCTTGCGTACGCTGCAGCCCGGAAAGTCGCTGACCCACCTGCGCGCCCTGCGTTGGCCTACCAGCGCCGAACCCACCCGTCTGCAGGCCCGCGCCTGGATCGAGGGGCCGGACGGCCGTCTGCTGGCAGTCGCTGCCGACGCCTGCCGCTAAAGCCTGGCGCTGATGCCGATCGCCGATCGCAAACACGGCGCCTGGCCACGGCCTTGGCAACGGCGCACCAGGCGGCAAAATCACCACCTCACGAAAGCAAATCGCCATGGACATATTCGACTATGACAACATCCTGCTGCTGCCCCGCCAATGCCGGGTAGAGAGCCGCGCTGACTGCGACCCTTCAGTCGAATTTGGCGGTCGGCGCTTCAAGCTGCCGGTGGTACCGGCCAACATGAAGACGGTGGTCGATGAGCACATCACCGAGCAGCTCGCCCAGTCGGGCCACTTCTACGTGATGCACCGCTTTGACCTCGATGCGGTGGCCTTTGCCCGGCGCATGCGCGAGAAGGGCTTGTTTGTCTCGATCAGCTCGGGCGTCAAGCCGGAGGATGTGGCGGTGATCGACCGGTTGGCGGCTGAAGGCCTGGGCGCCGACTACATCACCATCGACATCGCACACGGCCATGCCGACAGCGTGCGCCGCATGATCGGCCATATCAAGGACAAGCTGCCGCAGGCGTTTGTGATCGCCGGCAACGTCGGCACACCCGAGGGCGTGATCGACCTGGAAAACTGGGGCGCCGATGCCACCAAGGTCGGCATCGGCCCGGGCAAGGTCTGCATCACCCGGCTCAAGACGGGCTTTGGCACCGGCGGCTGGCAGCTCAGCGCGCTCAAATGGTGTGCCCGCGTCGCCAGCAAGCCGATCGTGGCCGACGGCGGCATACGCCACCACGGCGACATTGCCAAAAGCGTGCGCTTTGGTGCGGCCATGGTGATGGTGGGCTCGCTGTTTGCGGGCCACGAAGAGTCACCCGGCGCTACGGTCGAGGTCGACGGCAAGCTGTTCAAGGAGTACTACGGCTCGGCCAGCGATTTCAATAAGGGCTAGTACAAGCACGTCGAAGGCAAACGCATTCTGGAGCCCATCAAAGGCAAGCTGGCCGACACACTGATCGAGATGGAACAGGACGTGCAAAGCTCCATCAGCTATTCGGGTGGCAAAAAACTGATGGACATTCGCAAGGTGAACTACGTGACCCTGGGCGGCACGAACGCCGCCGAGCATTTGCTGATGTAGGCCTCTCAGACAGGCGTTCAACGTCAGCCCGTTGACAGCTTGGCTGCACCTTGTATCAATTACCGCAGGGTGCGCGCAGTATTGTTGGCAAGGTGCCAGGAGACAACATGAAAATAGCGATACTGGGGATTGGCCTGATGGGCTATCCCATGGGGCGACGTCTTTGCGAAGCCGGGTTAGAGGTGCACGTGTGGAACCGCACCCGGTCCAAGGCCGAGCGCTTGCAAGCCTTCGGAGCCACGGTGCACGGCACGCCCGCGCTGGCCGTGGCGCAAGCGGATATCGTCATCACCTTGCTGGACCATGGCGCGGTGGTAGCCGATGCCTTGTTCGCGCAAGGCGCTGCAGCAGCGTTACGCCCTGGCAGTTTATTCATTGACATGTCGTCGATCAAACCGATTGAAGCCCGCGACCACGCTGCGCGCTTGAGCGAACTGGGTGTGCAGTACCTCGACGCCCCGGTGTCTGGCGGTACGGTCGGTGCGGAACAGGGTAGCCTGGCCATCATGGCCGGTGGCCACGCCGCTGACTTTGCACGCGCCCTACCCGTGTTCCAACATTTAGGCCGTGCCACGCATGTCGGCCCCACCGGCGCCGGGCAATTGACCAAGCTGGCCAACCAGATGATTGTGGGCATCACCATTGGCGCTGTAGCCGAGGCCTTGCTGCTGTGCGAGCGCGGTGGTGCGGATATGGCCAAGGTCAAGGAAGCGATAACCGGCGGGTTTGCCGACAGCCGAATTTTGCAAGTGCACGGCCAACGGATGGTGGAGCGCGACTTTGCACCCCGTGCGCGCATGGCAGTGCAGCTCAAGGACCTGCGCAACGCTTTGTCTACCGCGCAGGAAATCGGTTTTGATGCACCGATCACCCGTTTGTTTGAGCAACTCAACGCCGAAGGCATTGAACATGGCCTAGCCGATCTG
>JAYVLI010000131.1:0-3080 GCA_043759535.1 Betaproteobacteria bacterium
CCGAGATCGCGCTGGCGAAGGTGCGCGAGGACGCGCCGTTCGAGAAGATTTGCTACATCGGCTGCGGCGTCACCACCGGGGTCGGCGCCGTGCTGTTCACCGCCAAGGTGCAGCCCGGCGACAACGTGGTCGTGTTCGGCCTGGGCGGCATAGGCCTGAACGTCGTGCAGGGCGCCCGCATCGCCGGGGCCGACATGATCGTGGGCGTGGACATCAACCCAGGCAGGCGGGCGCTGGCGGAGAAGTTCGGCGTCACCCACTTCGTCAATCCGAAGGAGGTCGGCGGCGACATCGTCGCGCACCTGGTCGAGCTGACGAAGGGTGGGGCGGACCATAGCTTCGAATGCGTGGGCAACGCGACGCTGATGCGCCAGGCGCTGGAATGCGCGCATCGCGGCTGGGGCAAATCCATCATCATTGGCGTGGCGGGCGCGGGACAGGAGATTTCCACCCGCCCGTTCCAGCTCGTCACCGGGCGCAAGTGGGAGGGCTCGGCCTTCGGCGGCGCGCGCGGCCGCACCGACGTGCCAAGAATCGTCGACTGGTACATGGACGGCAAGCTCAACATCGACGACCTGATCACCCACAAACTCAAGCTCGAAGACATCAACGAGGGGTTCGAGCTGATGAAGCGTGGTGAGTCGATCCGCTCGGTGGTGATGTTCTGATGGGCTGGGAACTGCTCAGCGAGCACACCAGCTTTGGTGGTGTGCAGCGCTTTCACCGCCATGTGTCCACCGAGCTGGGCTTGCCTGCACGCTTTGCGCTGTATTTGCCGCCGCAAGCCCAAGCGGGCGCGCGAGTGCCACTGCTGGTGTTTTTGGCTGGTTTGACCTGTTCTGAGGAAACCTTCACCATGAAAGCCGGCGCCCAGCGCCTGGCGTCCGAGCTGGGCCTGGCCCTGCTGATGCCTGACACCAGCCCACGCGGCGCTGGTGTGGCGGGTGAGGCCGAGAGCTGGGACTTTGGTGTGGGTGCGGGTTTTTATCTGGACGCCACCCAGGCCCCGTGGGCGCAACACTGGCGCATGGAGAGTTATCTGCTGGACGAGTTGCTGCTGCAGGTCTGGGCCCAGGCGCCGGTGGACCAAAACCGCACCGGCATTTTTGGCCACTCGATGGGCGGCCACGGTGCGCTCACACTGGCGCTGCGCCACCCAGGTGTGTTCAAAAGCCTGTCGGCCATTGCGCCCATCTGCGCGCCCACCCGGTGCCCGTGGGGCGAAAAAGCCTTTAACGGCTACCTGGGCTTTGATCGCAGCAGCTGGGCCGCGCATGACGCCAGCGCGCTGATGGCCGCGCAAGCCGGCGCGCCGTATCCACAAGGCATCCTGGTGGACCAGGGCGGGGCTGACAAATTCCTGGCCGAGCAGTTGCACCCGGAGGCGCTGGAGGCCGCCTGCGCCGCCGTCGGCCAACCCCTGCTGCTGCGCCGCCATGCCGGCTACGACCACGGTTATTACTTCATCGCCAGCGTGGTGGACGAACACCTGCGCCACCATGCGCGGCAGTTGGGCGCCTGAGCGGCCGACCCGCAGGTCAGCCGATCCGCAGATCAGCCCAGCACCAGCCCCTGCGCGTCAAACAGCATCAGGTGGGGTGGTGCGGCCCACAGCTGGCAGCGGCTCTGGCGGGTGAGCGTGCTGTCCGGTGCTGTGGCGCCCGCATGCAGCTTGACGACCACCGCATCCACCACACCCGGCAGCCGGCAATGCACCAGGGTCACATCGCCCAGCGGCTCCACCAGCACCACTTGCGCCGCCAGGCCGCGGGCGGCGTCTGCGGGCAGCAGTTGCAGGTGTTCTGGCCGCACGCCCACGCTGGCCACACGCCTGCCGGCCTGCAGGCTGGCGTGCAGGCTAGCGCTGGCGCTGCCCAGGTCCAGCGCGCCGGCCTGGCCCACGGCCACCCGGTCGGCGCCCAGCAGGCCGGGCTCACGCCGGGCCGGCAGCAGGTTCATTTGCGGTGCGCCTAAAAAGCCGCCCACAAAACGGTTGGCGGGCCGCTGGAACAGCGCCATCGGCGGGCCCACTTGTTCACTGCGGCCCTGTTTAAACGCGGCAATGCGGCCGCCCAGTGCCATGGCCTCCACCTGGTCATGGGTGACGTAAACGATGGTCACGCCCAGTTGGGCATGCAGCCGCGCCAGCTCGGCCCGCATCTGGGTGCGCAGTGCGGCGTCCAGGTTGGACAGCGGCTCGTCAAACAAAAACACCCCGGGCTGCCGCACGATGGCCCGGCCAGTGGCCACCCGCTGGCGCTGGCCGCCCGACAGCTCACGCGGTTTGCGGCCCAGCAGCGGACCCAGTTGCAACACCTCGGCCGCCTGTGCCACTGTGGCCTTGACCGCCGCCGCCGGTGTGCAGGCAATCGTCAGCGCAAAGCCCATGTTGTGTTCCACGCTCATGTGTGGGTACAGCGCATAACTCTAGAACACCATGGCCACACCCCGCTCGGCAGGCGGCGCGTGGGTCACCTCCCGGCCGCCGATCAACACCTGGCCGGCGCTGATGTTCTCCAGCCCGGCCACCATGCGCAAGATGGTGCTTTTGCCGCAGCCGGACGGGCCCACCAGCACCACAAACTCACCGTCCGCCACGTCCAGTGACCCATCGGTCACGGCGGTGACGCGGTTGGGGTAGTGCTTGCGCAGACCGCGCAACGCCAGCGCGGCCATTCAGGACACCGGCTGCAGCGTGGTGGCTTGCACTGCAGGCTGCAGCGCGGCGGCATGTGTGCCGTGTTGCCTGGCGATAACCCCCGGTACCAGTGCGCGCTGTCCTTGGCGGTGCGCACCTGGGTGGCGTCGTCCACATGGAACAGCCCGAACCGCTTGGCGTAACCCGAGTCCCACTCAAAGTCGTCCAGCAAGCCAAGCGACAAACACGGCAACAAACACGGCAACACCTGTGGCGCTGTCAGCCCCGCACCGCGCCAGCGGTCAGCCCGGCCACCAGGCGGCGGGCACTGAACACAAACACCACCAGCAGCGGCAGCATGGCCATGGCGTTGCCGGCCATCAGCGCGCCTCGTTCGGTGTTGTTGGGGCTTTGCAGGCTGCGCAGGGCCAGCGGCACGGTG
>JAYVLI010000132.1:0-7736 GCA_043759535.1 Betaproteobacteria bacterium
GCTGGTGTCCAACGAGATCGGCCTGGGTGTGTCGCCCATGTCGGCCGAGGCCCGGCGTTTCATTGACGCGCTCGGCAGCGTCCACCAGCAGGTGGCGGCGGCCTGTGACCGGGTCACGTTGATGGTGGCCGGCTGCGCGTTGGTGGTCAAACAGGAGGGGTGATGGCAGTGGAACAGAGGCACAAATGTTGGCTGGTGTGGCTGGCGGCACTGCTGTTGGGCGCAGCCCCGGCCGCGCACGCTGCCGACAAAGCAGCCGAAACCCCCATCACCGTGCAAGACGACCGGGGCCGCAACATCAACCTGCCCCACCCGGCGCAGCGCATCGTCAGCCTGCTGCCGTCACTCACCGAAACCGTGTGCGCGTTGCAAGCCTGCAACCGGCTGGTGGGCACTGACCGGTTTTCCAACTGGCCGGCCAGCGTGTTGGCGCTGCCCAAGCTGGGTGGTTTGGAGGACACCCAAATTGAGCGCATCGTCAGCCTCAAGCCCGATCTGGTGCTGGCTGCGCTCTCATCCCGCGTGATCGAGCGGCTGGAGTCGCTGGGCCTCACCGTGCTGGCGCTGGAGGCCAAAACTCTGCCCGACACCCAGCGTGTGCTGCAGACCGTGGCCGTGGCGCTGGGCCAGCCGGGCCAGGGTGATGTGGTGTGGGCCCGCATCGAGGCGCAGATGGCGGCCGCAGCGGCCCGTGTGCCGCCCGCGCTGCGTGGCCAGAAGGTCTACTTTGAGGTGTCGGCCGCGCCGTATGCGGCGGGTACCTCCAGCTTCATCGGCGAGACCCTGATCAAGCTGGGCCTGGGCAATGTGGTGCCAGCCAGCATGGGCCCCTTCCCCAAGCTCAACCCGGAGTTTGTGGTGCGCGCCCAGCCCGATCTGGTGATGGCCGCTGCCCGCAACCTGGCCGAGATGCCCAAGCGCCCGGGCTGGTCCGCCATCACCGCGCTGCGCCAGAAACGCAGTTGCGGTTTTGTGGAGGCGCGCTATGAGGTGTTGATCCGCCCCGGCCCGCGCCTGGCCGAAGCGGCCGATGTGATTGCCGATTGCCTGGCCGGGCTGGGTGCGGCTGGCCCGGCTGGTCCATCCAGCCCATCCGGCAAACCCCCATGAGCAACGCGATGGCCAAGCCGATGCCGCCCATCCCGACGCTGCAACCCAGCCCCGCCACGTGGTTGACCCCGTGGCGCCTGGCCAGCCTGCTGGCCGGCCTGGCGCTGCTGCTGGTGGCGGCCGGGCTGGCGGCTGGCAGTGAGGGCTTCAGCCTGGCTTGGGGCGACGAGGCCGAGCTGATCCGCGCCATCCGCGCCCCCCGCACGCTGGGCGCGCTGGCGGCGGGTGCGCTGCTGGGCCTGGCCGGTGCGCTGGCCCAGGGCATGTTTCGCAACCCGCTGGCCGACCCGTTTTTGCTGGGCTCGGCCGCTGGCGCCAGCCTGGGTGTGGTGTCGGTGCTGGCCATCGGTGGCCTGGTGGCGGGTACTTCAGGCGGCTCACCGCTCAGCCTGGCCACGGCCGATTGGTTGCTGCGCCTGGGCCTGGTGGGCGCGGCCTTTGCCGGCGCGCTGGGTGGGGTCAGCCTCACGCTGCTGCTGGCCGGCGGTGCGGCCCGGCCCATCAAGCTGCTGCTGTGCGGTGTGGTGGTGGGGGTGTTGATGGGCGCACTGTCCGATCTGCTGCTGCTGGTCTCACCCGAGGCCTTGCGTGGCAAGCAGGTGTTTTTGCTGGGCACCACCGGCTTTTTGGGCTGGGACAGCGTTATTTTGCTGAGCGCTGCCATGCTGCTGCTGTTGCCGCTGGCGGTGCGCTTTGCGCGTGTGCTGGACGCTCTGGTGCTGGGGGATGCCAGCGCCGCCAGCTTGGGCCTGCACCTGCCGGTGGTGCGCCTGCTGTTGGTGGTGTTGATGGCGCTGGCCACCGGCAGTGCGGTGTCACAAGCCGGGCTGGTGGCGTTTGTGGGCCTGGTGGCGCCGCATCTGGTGCGGCGCTGGGTGGTGGTCACGCATGCGGCCTTGCTGGCCTTGTCGGCTGCGGCGGGTGGGGTGTTGCTGCTGGCGGCGGACGTGGCGGCGCGCAGCGTCATCGCCCCGCAAGAGCTGCCGGTGGGGGTGCTGACCGCGCTGCTGGGTGGTGTGTATCTGCTGGTGCTGCTGCGCCGGCCGGGGGTTGTCACATGAGGGCTCATACATGAGGGCTCACACATGAGGGCTGACGCATGAGGGCTGACGCATGACAGCAACCCTGGTGATCAACAACACCGGCCCGGCCGCCCCGGCCGCCGCCACCCCGGCCCTGCAGGCCAGCGGCCTGGTGCTGCGCCTGGGCGGCCGGCCGGTGGTGGACCAGGTGGACTTGGCGCTGGCCGCTGGCCAGTGGGTGGCGCTGGTGGGGCCCAACGGCGCGGGCAAGAGCAGCCTGCTGTCGCTGCTGGCCGGCCTGCGGCCAGCCGACGCCGGCACGGTGCAACTGGCCGGCCGGCCGCTGGCCGCGTGGACATCCCGCCAGCGGGCGCAACGTCTCGCCTGGTTGTCCCAGCAAGGTGAGGCCGAAGGCGACATCGCCGTGCTGGACGTGGTGCGCCTGGGCCGGCTGCCGCACCAGGGCTTGTTTGGCGCACCCACCCCGGCTGACGAGGCGGCCGTGCAAGCCGCGATGGCCGAGACCGAATGCAGCGCCTTTGCCCAGCGCCGCTTGAGCGCCTTGTCCGGCGGTGAGCGCCAACGCGTGCTGCTGGCCCGTGCCCTGGCCGTGGGCGCGCCGGTGCTGCTGCTGGACGAGCCCACCACCCATCTGGACGCCCCGCACCAGCGCGCCCTGGTGCGCAGCCTGGCGGCACGTGCCCGTGCCGGTGCGGCAGTGGCGGCGGTGCTGCATGACCTGAACCTGGCCCTGGCCGCTGACCGCCTGCTGGTGATGCAACACGGCCGGCTGGTGGCCGATGGCGCGCCGGCCGACCCGGCGGTACGCCAGCGCCTGGTGCAGGTGTTTGACCACGCCTTCAGCATCGAGTCGGTCAGCCCCGCGCCCATCAGCGCGGCCGGCACCACCGCCCCGCCACGCTGGGTGGCGGTGCCGGCACTCTGATCCACCGCATCCCATCCCATTTTTGGAACGCTGCCCGTGCAAATCATCGCCCCGCCCGTTGACCGCAACACCCCCAAACCCGACGGCGAGCGGCGTGGCCTGGTGCTGGTCCACACCGGTGACGGCAAAGGCAAAAGCACGGCAGCGTTTGGCCTGGCCTTGCGCGCCCACGGCCGTGGCAAGGCCGTCAAGATTTACCAGTTCATGAAAGTGCCCAGCGCCCGGTTTGGTGAGCACCGGGTGTTTGAGCAACTCGGTGTGCCGATCGAGGGCCTGGGTGACGGCTTCAGCTGGAAGAGCAAGGACCTGGACCACTCCGGCCAACTGGCGCGCGACGGCTGGGCCAAGGCCCAAGCCACCATCAGCGCCGGCCAGCACTTTTTGGTGGTGCTGGACGAAATCATGTATCCGCTGCGTTACGGCTGGCTGCCGCTGGACCCGGTGCTGGATTGCTTGCGCCAGCGCCCGTCGCAGGTGCATGTGGTGCTGACCGGCCGCAACGCACCGGACGAGTTGATGGACCTGGCCGACACCGTGACCGAAATGCGCCTGGTCAAACACCACTTCAAAGCAGGTGTACCAGCCCAGCGTGGCATTGAAGATTGAGTTTGCCGATGCGCACCAGCCAATCCCAAACCCAGCCCCGCGCCGCCATCAGCTGGAGCGCTGGCAAAGACGCTTGTCTGGCCCTGTTGCAGGCCCGCGCGCAAGGCTGGCACGTGCAGCACTTCTTCACCATGTGTGAGCCCGACGGCCTGAGCAAAAGCCACGCCCTGCCACCCGACTTGATCAACGCGCAGGTGCAGGCGCTGGGTGGCACTTGGCAGCCGGTGCTGGTGGCACCCGGCGGCTACGGTGCGGCGTTTGCGGCCACGCTGGACGGCTTGAAAGCCAGCGGTATCGGCGCCGTGGTGTTTGGTGACATCGACCTGCAAGCCCACCGCGATTGGCTGGCCCCGGCCTGTGCCCGCGCCGGGCTGCAGGCGCTGTTCCCGCTGTGGGGCCTGCAGCGCGCGGCGCTGGCGCAACTGGTGATCTCCAGCGGCATGTTGGCCAGGCTGGTGTGTGTGGACACCCGCTGGCTGGACGCCTCGTTTTGTGGCGCAGCCTATGACCAGGCCTTGCTGGACCGGCTGCCTGCCGGTGTGTGCCCGGTGGGGGAAGGCGGTGAGTTCCACACCGTGGTGCTGGGCGGGCCGGGGTTTGCCGCGCCGCTGCAGGTGCTGGATTTGCCGCAGCGGCGGGTGGCATCCACACCACCGCTGTCGCCCACCACGCTGGTGTTCCAGCCGCTGGCCTTGCGGCCTGCGCTGCCAGCCAGCGCATGACTGGCCTGACCATGCTGCTGCCGGCCGTGACGATTGCCGTGGCCTTGGGGGTGGACCGCCTACTGGGTGAGCCACCCACTTGGGCCCATCCGGTGGTGGCCATGGGGCGCTGGCTGGCGTGGTCTGGCCAACCCTGGCCGGGCCGGCCACCGCTGCAGGCTTTGCTGGGCGGTGCGGCGGCGTGGCTGCTGGGCGCGCTGGTCTGTACCGGCCTGGCGGTTTGGATCGACCACGCGCTGTGGGCCGTCCTGTCACCTGAAAAGAGCGTGCTGCAGGCGTTGTTGCTGGCCGCTGTGCTGGGGCTCTTGCTCAAACCTCTGCTGGCCTGGCGTTTGCTGCATGACGAAGTGGCGGCGGTAGAGGCCGCCCTGGCCCGCAGCCTGCCCGATGGCCGCGCCCAGGTGGCCCGCCTGTGCAGCCGCGACACCAGCACGCTGACCGCGCTGGAGGTGCGTGAAACCGCCATCGAGACCCTGGCCGAGAACCTGAATGATTCGGTGTTGGCGCCGCTGTTCTGGTGGGCCGTGGCCGGCCTGCCCGGCGCGGTGTTGTACCGCTATGCCAACACGGCGGACGCGATGTGGGGCTACCGGGGCCGCTGGGAATGGGCCGGCAAACTGGCCGCCCGGGTGGACGACGCGCTGTCGTGGTTGCCGGCCCGCCTGGTCGGTGTGTTGCTGCTGCCCGCGCCGCGCCGCTGGCCAGCGCTGCGGCAAGAGGCTGGCCGCACGCCGTCCCCTAACGGCGGTTGGCCCATGGGCGCGATGGCGCTGGCGCTGGACATCGCGCTGGGCAAACCGGGGGTCTACCGCCTGCATGCGGCAGGCCGCGCCGCCACGCCGGCGGACACGGCGGCAGCGCTGCGCCTGGCGGGCCGGGTGGTGGTGGTGGCGGCGGTGTTGCTGGCCGCGCTGTCCCTTGTGGTGAGCGTGGGCAAGGGCGCTGTGTGATGGCCACAGCCGTCTCAAGCGCATCGGCCGCACCAGCCGCATCAGCCGCATCAGCCGCATCAGCCGCCAGCCCGTGGCAGTTGCCACCCTGGCCAGCCGTGTCACACGGTGGCGCCGGGCCGGGTGGGGCGCTGCAACATGACTTTTCAACCAACCGCAATGCCGCCGGCCCACTGCCCAGCGTCCTGCAGGCGGTGCAGCAGGCCAACCGTTGCGCCTACCCGGATGCGGCCTACCACCGCCTGCGCCAGCACCTGGCCGATTGGCATGGCGTGGCGGCAGACCGTGTGGTGGTGCTGGCCAGTGCATCGGCCTTCATCCACAGCTTCACCCAGGCGGCCAAGGCCTGGCGCGGTGTGCGCCGCGTGGTTGCGCCGATGCCGGGTTATGGCGATTACGCCGCCGCCGCGCAGCGTGCCGGGCTGGCGGTGTCTGCGGTTGAAACCACGCCACCCGACGCCCACACCCTGTGCTGGTGGACCGAGCCACACAGCCCCAGCGGCGCGGCCGGTGGCGCAGGCTTGAACCAGGCGTTGGCCGCAGCCCTGGCAGCCGATGCCGTGGTGGTGCTGGACCTGGCCTACCAGCCGCTGCGGCTGGATGGCGCCAGCCTGCCGGCCGAGGCCCCGCACGCCTGGCAACTCTGGTCGCCCAACAAGGCCGCTGGCTTGACGGGTGTGCGTGCCGCCTACGCTGTGGCGCCACACGGCCAGGCGGCGGTGGTGCAGGCGCTGCAGGCGGCCGGCCCGTCCTGGCCGGTGGGGGCTGAGGGGGTGGCGCTGCTCAGCGCCTTCACCACGCCACAAGCCCAGGCCGAGCTGGCCGCCTGCCGCCACACCTTGCTGGCCTGGCGCCAGGCGCTGGTGCGGCTGCTGCAGCAAGCGGGCTGGGTGATATCGGATGACAACAACCCCGCCGCCACCAGCGTCACGCCATTTCTGCTGGCCCGCCCACCCCGGCCCTGGGATGCCGCCCGTGCTGCCGCCCACGGTGTGCAGTTGCGGGACGCCACGTCGCTGGGCTTGCCCGGCGCCTGGCGGATCAACGCGCTGGGTCCGGCGTCGCTGGCGGCGTTGGGCACGCTGCTGCAGCACGCTGCAAACGCCAGCCCAAACCCCGCCATCAACCCCATCCCACAGACCCTGCCGCAGGTGTTTCAACCATGACCGCCCGCGCCGTGATGGTGCTGGGCTGCACCAGCGACGCCGGCAAAAGCTGGATCAGCACCGCCTTGTGCCGCTGGTATGCCCGCCAAGGCCTGGTGGTGCGGCCGTTCAAGGCGCAGAACATGAGCAACCATGCGCGGGTGGTGGCCTTGCCAGACGGCACGGCGGGTGAGATCGGCAGCGCGCAGTACTTCCAGGCCCTGGCCGCCCGTGCCACACCCGAGCCACGCATGAACCCGGTGCTGCTCAAACCCGAGGCCGACACCCGCAGCCAGGTGGTGTTGCTGGGTCAGGTGCGGCCAGACTTGACCACCATGCCCTGGCGTGAGCGCAGCGCTTTGCTGTGGCCCACCGCCCGCAGCGCACTGCAAGCCCTGCAGGCCGAATGTGATGTGCTGGTGATCGAGGGCGCCGGCTCACCGGCCGAGATCAACCTGGCTGCCAACGACTACGTCAACACCTTCAGCGCCATCGAAGCGCAAGCCGCCTGCCTGCTGGTGTCCGACATTGACCGGGGCGGCGCGTTTGCCCACCTCTACGGCACCCACGCGCTGATGGACGCCCAGGTGCGGGCGCAGGTGCGGGGTTTTGTGCTCAACCGGTTTCGCGGTGATGCCAGCCTGCTGGCGCCCGGCCCACAACTGCTGCAGCAGCGCACCGGTGTGCCCACGCTGGCGGTGATCCCGCTGCTGCGCAACCACGGTTTGCCGGAGGAGGACGCCGTGCCTGACGACAGTGCCGGCCAGGGTGGCCCGCGTGTGGTGGTGCTCAGCCCACCGCACGCCAGCAATCTGGATGAATTTGAGCCGCTGCGCGCCGCCGGCGTGGCGCTGCAGTTCAGCCGCAGTGCCGCGCTGGTGCGGCAGGCCGATTGGTTGATCTTGCCCGGCAGCAAACACACCCAGGCCGATTTGGCGTGGCTGCGCAGCACCGGGCTGGACGTGGCCATCACCGCCCATGCCCGGGCCGGCAAACCGCTGCTGGCGGTGTGTGGTGGCCTGCAACTGCTGGGTGGCTTGATTGATGACCCGCTGGGCCTGGAGGGTGGCCGGCCCGGCCAGTCCACCGGCCTGGGCCTGCTGCCGCTGCACACCCGGTTTGAGCCCGTCAAACACCTGACGCGGGTGCAGCACCAGCTTGCCGGCCTGCAGGGGCCCTGGGCGCCACTGGCCGGCCAGGTGGTGGCTGGGTATGAGATCCACCACGGCATCAGC
>JAYVLI010000133.1:0-3783 GCA_043759535.1 Betaproteobacteria bacterium
TGCCGCTGTTCGCACCCGCGCCAGTCCCCGTGCCACCGCCAGCCGGCAGCGCCTTTCCGCCGCCAGCGCCCGCCGGCCAGCCCAAGCCGCAGATCACCCTCCGCAACCCCACCACCTCGGCGCTCAACCTCATCAAGCAGGTAGATGAAGCCTGGGCCATCAAACCTGCCACCCGCATCACCGAGATCGCGATCACGATCTCGGCCGCCAGCGGCGCGCAACTGCGCGACATCTTGCGCAAGCTGCCCGACGGCCTGACCTTTGCGCTGTCATTGCAGAAAGAAGACGAGTGAGCACGCTGCCCCCGGCGCTGCTGCGCCAGCTCACCCAGGCCCCGGCGGCCCAGGCCTGGCCCGCCGCCGTGGCCCATGCGCTGGCCGTTTGCAGCCGCCCGCTGGACGCCGCCCAGGCGGTGGGCGAGGTAGTGCGCCGTGAGCGAGAACTGGCTGCACTCGACAACGCACTGGCCGGCTGCGCCTGGGAGCTTTGGCAGGAGTTGCCGGCCAACGTGCCCAGCACGGCACAGCGGCTTCTGCAGTGGTGGGCGCAGGCCTACGGTGGCAAGGCCGTGCTGCTGCTGGACGGCCTGTCGCTGCGCGAACTGCCCTGGCTGCTGAAAGGCGCCGCCCAACACGGCTTCACGCTGCACGGCGTGGCGGCGACCGCCTGCGAGCGGCCCGGCAACACCCAGCCCTTTGCCAAGGCGCTGGGTTTTGGCAGCCGCAGTGCCCTGCAGCACAACGGCGCCGGGGCTGCCCACAAGCTGCAACCCGCCCGCACCGAATGCACCGCATTGCCGTGGCCAGACTGCGCCACGCTGCTGGACGCCACGCCCAACTGGGTGTTTTGGCACGAGTGGCCCGACAGCCAGTTGCACGACGGTGCCGGGGCCGGCCAGGGGCTGGACCTGCTGGCCCGCCACGCCGCCGAGCAATTGACCAGCGACGCCTTCTGGGCCTTTGTGCGCAAACTGGCCCAGGGCCGCCGGCTGGTGATCACGTCGGACCACGGCTACGCCGCCACCGGCTACTTTCCAGACGCTGATGGCCCGGTGGCCGAGTATTTGAAGCGCCGCTTTGGCAGCAGCCGCAGCAGCGCGGCTGCGGGCGGGGGTGCGGGTATGGGTGCGGATGAAACCAGCCCCTTCCGGCCCCCGGTGGCGCTGCAAACTACCGGCGCCCACGGCACGCACCACCAGGCCTTGGGCCGGCGCAACTGGAAAAGCCCGGGCGGCTACCCGACGTTGGCGCACGGCGGCCTGACCTTGCTGGAAGTGCTGTCGCCCTTTGTTGAACTTGAACTCTCAGCGCCCCCAGCCTGAACGCACGCAATGGCCACCAAGAAGCAGCAACTGGCGCAAGAAGTGGCCCGCATCGTTGGCGCCGGCCGGGCTGTGGCACTCGACACGGTGGATTTTTCAGACCCGTTCCGACCCAAAACCTGCCTGGAGGTGGATTTTCCGATCCTGCCGGTCAACCAGGTGGCGGTGATCGAGGGCAATGCCGGCAAGCCGATCTACCAGATGAGCAAGTGGTGGGCGCGCCGGCGCAGCAGCGTCTTCCGCGCGATGCTGATTGCTGCGGCCACCAAGGCGCCCGACGACAAGGCCCATGCCGCGCGCCACGTGTGGGACCACTACTACGCCAATCACCAAAAGATGGGTGCGTTTGCGCACCTCAAGGTGGCCGACATCTTCATGGGCGGCGGCACCACGCTGGTGGAAGGCTCGCGGCTGGGCATGCAGATGACGGGCAATGACCTGAACCCGGTGGCCTGGTTCGTCGTCAAGCAGGAATTGGCCGATGTGGACCTGGCCGAAGTCAAACGCCTGCTGGCCGACATCGAGGCCGAGGTCAAGCCGCAGATCATGCCGTTCTACGCCTGCAACGGCCCGGCCGGTGAGCGCGGCACCTGGGCCCATTTGCCCACGCAGCAGGTGATGGACGACAGCTTCGATGCGCTGGCGCTGACGATCGAGCAGCGGCGCGACTACCGCTACACCGGCCCGGAGGCCATTTACACCTTCTGGGCCAAACACGGCCCCTGCCAGGTGACAGGCTGCGGCCACCGCACGCCCATCATGCGCAGCCCGGTGATGGCGATCAAGACGCTGACCGTCAAGCGCTGGCCCCACCGCTGCGCAGCGTGTGATGGCAGCTTTGACATTGAGGACCGCGCCGCCCGCATGGCGCCCGACGTGCCGCTGGTGGTGGCGCCGGATGAAGCGCCTTGCGCCACCCAGCAGCCAAACGGCCGAGTGAGTTGCCCGCACTGCGGCCACACCGAGTCCATCAAGCTGGAGCGCGGCGAAAGCAAAAAAGTGGCGCTGACGCTGCTGGTGCATCCGCAGTGGCTGGCCGGCAGCCCACCGCAGGGCGATGACGGTCTGCCGTTGGGTGGATCGGCGCAAGACGACGCTGCCAGCACGGCGCGCTGGAACAACGAGCGCGCCGCCCAGGTGCGGCTGTTGGAGGTGCGGGGCGAGTTGCCGGCGGAAGTGACCTGCCCGGTCACCGGCGTGAGGTTTGGCACCGAGGCAGGCACGGTGCCCAAGAAGTCGCACTACGCCTGCGGTGCCTGCGGCACGGTGCAAGACGTGCTGGCCACCGTGAAGGCCAGCGGCAAGACCGGGCCGATGGCGGCGTATGCGGTGCAGGGCTACGCGCCCAAGCTGGATGCTGGCGGGGCGGCCTACGGCGGGCGCTTTTTTGCGGCGGCGGATGGGCAGCTTGCGCGGCAGTACAACGCCGCCGTGGCCGAATGGGAGGCACGCAAGGACGGTGATCTGAAGGACTACTGGCCGCGCTCGGAGTTGCCGTATGGGTTTATGACCCATCACCTGCAAGGCGGCGTGCCAAATCACGGCTTCACGCACTGGTGGACGATGTTCAATCCGCGACAGTTGCTGGTGCATGCGCAGTTGTTGAAGGCAATCGCTGAGGTCGGCCAATATGACTGGACCGTGCGCGAGTACGTTGTTGGCGCATTCCAGCAATACCTGCGCAACCAGAATTCGTTCTGTTTTTGGGACATCGGCTACGACAAGCTGGTGCCCCACCTTAGTAATAACAACTTCCACCCAAAGAACAGCGTCGTTGAAAACAACTTCTGTTCGTCCCTGGGTCGTGGCAATTGGACTTCATGTGTCGAAGGAATATTGGAGGGCCGGCAGTGGGCGATTGAACCTTCGGAAGGGGTCAGCCTTGAAACCCTGCGTCGCACTGCGCCTGATATTGCCAATCAACTCACCGGCAAGAGCGAGAAAATGTTTCCGGGCGATCCCGTCGGCCCTGCCCAAGTGCTGCAAGCGTCCTCAACTGACCTCTCGCAACAACTGCCCGACGCCTCGCAAGATATGGTCATCACGGACCCGCCTTTCGGGGGCCTGCTGCATTACTCAGAGTTGTCTGACTTCTTTTACGTCTGGCTGCGGCTGGTGCTCAAAGACCGCTACCCGCAAGCCTTCGGCCCCGAATACACGCCCAAGGCGCTGGAAGCCGAGGCCAACCGCGCCCGCGAGCCCGAGAACCCCGACGCTTTCTACCAACGCCTGCTCACCCAATGCTGGCGCGAGGCGCACCGCATCCTCAAGCCCGGCGGCATCCTGGCCTTCACCTTCCACCACAGCGAAGACGAGCCCTGGGTGGCAGTGCTCGAATCATTATTCGATGCCGGCTTCTACCTGGAGGCCACCTACCCGATTCGCTCTGACGAAAGCAAAGGCGACGGCGAGTTCGGCTCCAAGACCATCGAATACGACATCATCCACGTCTGCCGCAAGCG
>JAYVLI010000134.1:0-3214 GCA_043759535.1 Betaproteobacteria bacterium
CGTCAAAGATCGACTGAATACGCTCGAATAATGACGCCAGCAGCGCGTCGTTGCTATCAACTGCGTTAAGCTCTGACGCAGCCCATGACCTACTCTTTAGACACCCTCAATAACCAACATAACCAGACCCATGCATCGCCCGGTGGCTTGAAGCGCTTTGCCCACGAGTTGGGCCTGGTGGCAGGTGCGTTGGGTTTGATGTTCTGGTTACTGGCTTTGGCCAGCTATTCCGCGCAAGACAGCGCATGGTCTACCTCTGGCAGTGGTCAGGTACTGGGCAGCGCGCAGGCTGTTGTTCACAACTGGGGCGGCAGGCTGGGCGCTTATCTGGCTGATGCCAGCTATTTTCTTCTTGGTTTTTCTGCCTGGTGGTTATTGGTGGCTGGTGTGTCTGGCTGGCTGGCGTCGCTGGCACGCTGGCTGCGGGCTGAAGCACCTGACACAGCAGCTGTTGCTGTTAGCCACCGCGTCAGGTTCTGGTTGGGTTTGCTGCTGCTGATGATGGCCAGCACCGGGCTCGAATGGTCGCGTTTGTACCGGTTTGAAGCGCGCCTGCCAGACCATGCAGGCGGTGCGCTGGGCTATCTTGTGGGCAGTGCAGGGGTCAAATGGCTGGGTTTCGCGGGCTCTGGGCTGGTGCTGATAGGTGTGGGCGTGATGGCGGCTTCCATGGTGTTTGGTTTTTCGTGGGCGCATACGGCCCAGCGACTGGGCGAGTGGATCAGCAACCTGATCGAATCCCGCCGTGAAAAACGTGAAATCGCTGAAGATTTGGCGGTCGGTAAAAAAGCCGCCAAAGAGCGCGAAGAAACCTTGATCGACGAGCGCATCAACATTGAAGAACACCACCCGGTGCCCGTGTTGATTGAACCCACGTTTGTCGAAATTCCCAAAAGCGAGCGCGTCATCAAAGAGCGGCAAAAACCCCTGTTCAAGGACATGCCGGACTCCAAATTGCCGCAGGTTGACTTGCTCGACGGCGCACCGTCCAAGCAGGAAGGCGTTGCGCCTGAAACGCTGGAAATGACCTCCCGCCTGATCGAGAAAAAACTCAAGGACTTTGGTGTGGAGGTGCGCGTGGTGGCAGCAGCGCCTGGCCCGGTCATTACCCGTTATGAGATTGAGCCCGCCACGGGTGTCAAAGGCTCACAGGTGGTGGGGCTGGCCAAAGATCTGGCTCGTGCCCTCAGCCTGGTGTCTATCCGCGTGATTGAGACCATTCCTGGCAAAAACTATATGGCGCTCGAGTTGCCTAATGCCAAACGCCAGTCCATCAAGCTCAGCGAGATTCTGGGCTCACAGGTCTACAACGAGGCCAAGAGCCTGCTCACCATGGGGCTGGGTAAAGACATCGCGGGCCATGCGGTGGTGGCCGACCTGGCCAAGATGCCGCATTGTCTGGTGGCGGGCACCACCGGTTCGGGCAAATCGGTGGGCATCAACGCCATGATTTTGAGTCTGCTGTACAAGGCCGACGCGCGCGATGTGCGGCTGCTGCTGATAGACCCCAAGATGCTGGAAATGAGCGTGTACGAAGGCATTCCGCACCTGCTGTGTCCGGTGGTCACCGACATGAAGCAGGCCGCCAACGCGCTGAACTGGTGCGTGGGCGAGATGGAGCGCCGCTACAAGCTGATGTCCAGGATGGGTGTGCGCAACCTGGCCGGCTTCAACAAGAAGATCGACGAGGCCACGGCGCGGGGCGAACTGGTGCCCAACCCCTTCAGCCTGACGCCCGAAGAGCCCGAGCCGCTGCAGCGCCTGCCCTTCGTGGTGATCGTGATCGACGAACTGGCCGACCTGATGATGGTCATCGGCAAGAAGATCGAAGAGCTGATCGCACGGTTGGCGCAAAAAGCCCGCGCCGCCGGCGTGCACCTGATCCTGGCCACCCAGCGGCCCAGCGTGGACGTGATCACCGGTCTGATCAAGGCCAACATTCCGACCCGGTTGAGCTTTCAGGTCAGCAGCAAGATCGACAGCCGCACCATTCTCGACCAGATGGGCGCCGAGGCCCTGCTGGGCCAGGGCGACATGCTCTACCTCACGCCGGGCGGCGGCCAGCCGGTGCGGGTGCACGGCGCCTTCGTCAGCGACGAGGAGGTGCACCGGGTGGTGCAGTACATCAAGAGCCAGGGCGAGCCCAACTACATCGAAGGCATTCTGGAAGGCGGCACGGCCGATGGCGAGGCCGACAGCGCCTCGGCCGGGCCGGGCGGCGGTGACGCCGAGGCCGACCCGATGTACGACCAGGCGGTGGCCATCGTGCTGCAGAACAAGAAGGCCTCGATCTCGCTGGTGCAGCGCCATTTGCGCATCGGCTACAACCGCGCGGCGCGGCTGCTGGAGCAGATGGAGAAATCCGGCCTGGTCTCGGCCCTGTCGTCCAGTGGCAACCGTGACTTGCTGGTGCCCAAACGTGATGAGTGACACCCTGCGTCGAGTGCCCTCGGGCTGGGGCCGCCGCTTGATGCTGACCGCAGCGCTGCTGCTGGGCGCCACGGCGGCGCAAGCCGATGCTGTGCAGACCCTGCGCGACTTCTCCAGCACGGTGAAATCAGGCCGCGCCGGTTTCACCCAGACGGTGACGTCGCCCGATGGCGCCCGGCGCAAGACCTCGGCCGGCAGCTTCGAGTTTGCCCGGCCCGACCGCTTCCGCTTTGCCTACACCAAGCCCTTCGAGCAATTGATCGTGGCCGACGGCAAGAAGGTGTGGCTGTTCGACGCCGACCTGAACCAGGTGACGGTGCGCACGATGTCGCAGGCCCTGGCGGCCACGCCGGCCTCGCTGCTGGCCGGTGGTGTGCCCGACAAGGATTTCGAATTGAGCGCCGCACAGCCGCAGGACGGCCTGGATTGGGTGCTGGCCCTGCCGCGCGCCAAAGAGGGCTCGATACAGTCGCTGCGCATCGGCTTTCGCGGCAAGGCCCTGGCGGCGCTGGAGATCCTGGATGCCTTCGGCCAGCGCTCGCTGCTGCAGTTCACCGACCTGGTCAGCAATGTGCCCATCGCCGACGAGCGCTTCCACTTCACGCCGCCCAAGGGCGCGGACGTGATCCAGCCTTGACGGGGTGGCCGCCCTGTGCGGCAGGCCGCTGGCGGCTGCTTGAGGCGCGCATGGCGGGCTCCGGGCGGGCTTTCCGGGCGCGTGGCACCCGGTGTGCTGGGCAATCGCCGCAAGGCGGCCCGCCGCCGCCGGGCCGGCCGGTGGCAG
>JAYVLI010000135.1:0-12008 GCA_043759535.1 Betaproteobacteria bacterium
GTAGCCCCAGCTGCCGTCAAACGGGTGCTCGCTGATCGGCAGCAGCTCGACATGGCTGAAGCCCAGCGAGGCGGCATAGGGGATCAGCGTGGCGGCCAGCTCATCCCAGTCCAGCCAGCGGTTGCCCTCTTCGGGCTTGCGCCGCCAGGAGCCCAGGTGCACCTCATAAATGCTGATCGCCGCGTCGAGCGCATTCGCGGCCTGGCGCAGGGCCGAGGCCGGTTGCGCCGCCGGCAGAGGCGCCACCACGCTGGCGGTGGCCGGGCGCAACTCGGCGGCGCGGCCCATCGGGTCGGCCTTTTGCGGCAGCAGCTCGCCGTGTGGGCCCAGCAGCTCAAATTTGTAGTGCGCACCCTCGGCCACAGCGGGGATGAACAGCTCCCACACCCCGCACTCGCGGCGCAGCCGCATCGGATGGCGGCGGCCGTCCCAGACGTTGAAATCACCGACCACGCTGACCCGGCTGGCATTGGGCGCCCAGACCGCAAAGCCGGTGCCGGCCACGCCGTCCAAGCTGCGCGGGTGGGCGCCCAGCACCTCGAAGGGCCGCAAATGGGTGCCCTCGGCCAGCAGCCAGGCGTCCAGCTCACCCAGCAGCGGGCCGAAGCGGTAGGGGTCGTCGATCACCTGGGCGCTGCCGTCGGCCCAGGTGATGTGCAGGCGGTAGGCGCCGGCGCCCTCAGTCAGGGCCACCGGCCCCTCGAACACGCCGTCAGCGTGGCTGCGGTGCAAGGGGCCCAGCAGGCGGGCGTCGGCGCCGCCGATCACCACCACCGCACGGGCGCCGGGCAGGAAGCAGCGCACCCAGGCCTGGCCGCCGGCATCCCGGTGCAGGCCAAGCAAGGCAAAAGGGTCGGCGCAGCGGCCGTTGCGCAGTTGATCAATGTCTTGCGGGCTGAGCATGGGCGGGGCCGGTTGGGTGCGGGCGGTCAGCGGTTGAGAGTGCTCTCAAGCGCTTAGGCCTGCGGGGTGACGCGCCAGATCTGGCGCGCATATTCGCGGATGGTGCGGTCGGCCGAAAACGGCCCCATGCCGGCCACGTTGGCGATGGCTTTGCGGGCCCAGGCCTCGGGGTCGCGGTAGAGCGCATCCACCCGCGCCTGTGCGTGCACATAAGCCCGGTAGTCGGCCAGCAGCAGGTAGTGGTCACCGCCCCACAGCAGGCTGTCGATCAGCGGCCGGTAGCGCGCCGGCTCGTCGGGCGAGAAGGCGCCAGCGCCGATGCTGTCGAGCACCGCCTTGAGCTGGGCATCGCTCTCGTAGATCCGCATCGGCTGATAGCCAGCGGCGCGGATGGCTGCCACCTCATGCGCCAGCTTGCCGAAGATGAAGATGTTGTCGTCACCGACGTTCTGGCGGATCTCGATGTTGGCGCCATCGTCGGTGCCGATGGTCAGCGCGCCGTTCAGCGCCAGCTTCATGTTGCCGGTGCCCGAGGCCTCAGTGCCGGCGGTGGATATCTGCTCGGACAAATCGGCCCCCGGCATGATGATTTCGGCCACCGACACGCCGTAGTTGGGGATGAACACAACCTTCAGCTTGTCGCCGATGCGCGGGTCGTTGTTGATCACCGTGCCCACGTCGTGGATCAGCCGGATGATCATTTTGGCGGTGCTGTAGCTGGACGCCGCCTTGCCGGCAAACAGCACCACGCGGGGCTGCCAATCGGCACCCGGCTGGGCCAGGATGGCGCGGTAGCGCGTCACCACATGCAGCACATTGAGCAACTGGCGCTTGTACTCGTGGATGCGCTTGACCTGCACATCAAACAAGGCCGCCGGGTTGACGGTGATGCCGGTGGACCGGTGGATGAGTGCGGCCAGCCGCTGCTTGTTGGCCTGCTTGACCGCCATGAAGGCGTGTCGAAACGCAGCATCGTCGGCCTTGGGCAGCAAACCTTTGAGCAGGTCCAGATCACGCCGCCAGGCCCGGCCCAGCGTCTCGTCGATGAGTGCCGTCAGGCCGGGGTTGGCCTGGGTCAGCCAGCGGCGCGGTGTCACGCCGTTGGTCATGTTGGTGAAACGATCGGGCCAGAGTGCGGCAAAGTCGGCAAAGATGGTTTCGACCAGCAAATCACTGTGCAGCTTGGACACGCCGTTGACCTGGTGGCTACCCACGATGGACAAATGCGCCATGCGCACCCGGCGCTCGCCGGATTCGTCGATCAGTGACAGCCGGCGCTGGAAGGCCATGTCGCCCGGCCGCAGTGCCTCGGCCAGCAGCAAAAAATCATGGTTGATGCGGAAGATGATCTCCAGGTGGCGTGGCAGCACCTGCTGCATCAAGGCCACCGGCCAGGTCTCCAGCGCCTCGGGCATCAGCGTGTGGTTGGTGTAGCTGAAGGTTTTTTGGGTCATGGCCCAGGCGCTGGCCCAGGTGAAACCGTGCTCGTCCACCAGCAGCCGCATCAGCTCGGCCACGCCGATGGCCGGGTGGGTGTCATTCAGGTGGATGGCCACCTTCTCAGTCAGGTTGGCCAGCGTGCCGTGCTCGGCCAGGTGGCGGGCCAGGATGTCCTGGATGGACGCGGAGGTGAAAAAATACTCCTGCCGCAGCCGCAGCTCACGCCCGGCCGGTGTGCTGTCATTCGGGTACAGCACCCACGAGATGTTCTCGAACTCGTTCTTGAACTCGGCGGCGCGGGCGTAGTCGCCAGAGTTGAAAGCATGCAGGTCAATATGGGCCGGGGCAGCGGCTTTCCAAAGCCGCAGGGTGCTGACACGCTCGGTGCCGTGGCCTGGCACCACATGGTCGTAGGCTTTGGCATTCACCGCACCGGCGTGGCGCCAGACAGGCACCGCTTCCTTGCCAGCATCGGGGGATTCGGCCCGCTCTACCCAGCCGCCAAAACGCACCGGGTAATGCACGGTGGGACGCGGAAACTCCCACGGCGTGCCGTCTTCCAGCCACGGGTCCGGGTGCTCAATTTGCCGACCGGCCTGGATGCTTTGCGCAAACATGCCAAATTCATAGCGGATGCCGTAGCCGAATGACGGCAGGCCCACACTGGCCATCGCGTCCAAAAAACATGCGGCCAGCCGGCCCAGGCCACCGTTGCCCAGGGCGGCGTCGGGCTCTTGGGTCTGGATGTCTTCCAGCGTGCGGGCATGGTGGCCCACGCTGCCGGCAGCGGCCGTGTCCAAATCCAGCGCCGCCAGTGCATTGCCCAAGCTGCGGCCCATCAGGAATTCCATCGACAGGTAATACACCCGGCGGGCTTTTGCCGCACGGTCAGCGCTGTCGCCGGCCACCCAGCGGCGTGACAGCTCGGCCCGCGCCACTTGGGACACCGCGTTCATCAAAGCGCTGCTGCCGGCCTCCGCCGGGGCCACGCCCACGGTGTGCAGCAGATAGCGTTCCACACGGGCGGCCAGAGAGTCAGGGGCGGTAGGCGTTACGGTGCTCATGCGGGCGTCCTGTGGGCAGTGCGGGTTGGCGGGCTGACTTGCTGGCTGATTGGCTGATTGGCTGATTGCTGGCAGTGCGGCGTGGTGCGTCTGCGGACAAACCACGGGATGCACCGCTGGCCGACCGGGCAACAATCGCCTGGTGGTTGGGCAACCGTCGAGGCAGCATTATTCATGCCGTGATGTGCGCAAACCCAGCCCGCAAGGCACCACCAGCCAATTCGTCACCACCTTGTTGCGCGTTGCATGGCAAAGGCCGTGCGACAGTCGGCGACCGAGACAAGCAAAGGCCAGCACACCATGCCCAACAGTGAACTTGCGTCCAGTTTTGATCTGCCCAAACGCGCCGTGGCGCTGGTGCTGGCGGGCGGCCGGGGCAGCCGCCTGAAAGACCTGACCGACAGCCGCGCCAAGCCTGCGGTGTACTTTGGTGGCAAGTTCCGCATCGTTGACTTTGCGCTGTCCAACTGCTTGAACTCGGGCATCCGGCGCATCGGCGTCATCACCCAGTACAAAAGCCACAGCCTGCTGCGCCATGTGCAGCGCGGCTGGGCTTTTTTGAAAAGCGAGATGAACGAGTTTGTGGATTTGCTGCCCGCCCAGCAGCGGGTGGACGAAGACAGCTGGTCCCGCGGCACGGCGGATGCCGTCTACCAAAACCAGGACATCCTGGCCGCGTACGGCGCCGATTACATCGTGGTGCTGGCCGGCGACCATGTCTACAAAATGAACTACGCGCTGATGCTGGCCGACCATGTGGCGCAGGGGCGTGAATGCACCGTGGGCTGCATCGAGGTGTCACGCGAAGAGGCCACCGCCTTTGGCGTGATGGCCATTGACGACAAGCGCCGCATCATTGAGTTCGTCGAAAAGCCGGCTAACCCGCCTGAGCTGGCCGGTAAGCCCGGCCGCAGCCTGGCCAGCATGGGCATTTACATCTTCAATGCGCGTTATTTGTACAAAGCGCTGGAGCGGGATTTGGCCGACCCCAACTCCAGCCACGACTTTGGCAAAGACATCATCCCGGCAGCGGTGCGGGCCGGTGATGCTGCGGCCCATCCGTTTGAGCTGAGCTGCGTGGGCACCAAGCGGGGCCTGCAGCCTTATTGGCGCGACGTTGGCACCATAGACGCCTACTGGGACGCCAACATCGACCTGACCGCCACCGACCCCGAGCTGAACCTGTACGACACCCGCTGGCCCATCTGGACCCACCAGGCCCAATTGCCGCCGGCCAAGTTCGTGCACAACCAGCCTGACCGGCGCGGCATGGCGGTGGAATCGATGGTCTCGGGTGGTTGCATCGTCTCGGGCAGTGTGTTTCGCTCGGTGCTGTTTTCCAGCGTGCGGGTGCATTCACACAGCAGCGTCAACTGGAGCGTGCTGCTGCCTGAATCGCAAGTGGGCCGGGGTGCCCGGCTGACCAAAGTGGTGCTGGACCGTGGCTGCAGCATCCCCGACAACATGGTGATCGGCGAAGACCCGGTGGAAGATGCGCTGCGTTTCCACCGCAGTGAAAACGGTGTGACCCTGGTCACCCGCAAAATGCTGCAGGCGCTGACCAGCTGATGGCGTTGACATTGACGGCTGACGCCAAAACGCCCGCTGCGCGGGCGCCGCTGCGGGTGCTGCATGTGGCGGCTGAGGTCTATCCGCTGGTCAAAACCGGTGGGCTGGCCGATGTGGTGGCCGCCTTGCCACCGGCGCTGGCTGCGGCCGGTGCCGATGTGCGACTGCTGCTGCCCGGCCTGCCGGCCATCCTGGATGCGGTGCAATTGGCCCGCACGGTATTGGACATCGGTGCGTCATTTGGCGCGCTGCGGGTGCGGCTGCTGTTGGGCAAGATGCCGGGCAGCCACTTGCCGGTGTACGTGATCGACGCGCCCTACCTGTATCGCCGCGGCGGCAGCCCCTACCAAGACAGCAGCGGCCAAGAGTGGCCCGACAACCTGCAGCGTTTTGCCCTGCTGGGCTGGGTGGCAGCGCACCTGGCGGCTGACGACGCTGACCCGGCCTGGGTGCCCGACATCGTGCATGCGCACGACTGGCATGCGGCCATGGCCTGCGCTTACATGGCCGACCATGCGCCGACGTCTGCAGCGTCGGTCTACACCGTCCACAACCTGGCGTTTCAGGGCTTGTTCGCGCACCAGGACTGGGCATCACTCGGGCTGGGCGCCCGGTATTTGTCGCCGGCGGGGCTGGAGTTCCATGGCCAGGTGTCTTTCATGAAAGCCGGGTTGAAATTCGCGGACAAAGTGACCACCGTCAGCCCCACCTACGCCCGTGAGATTGCCGGCAATGAATTTGGCTGCGGCCTGGACGGTGTGATCCGTGGCCGGGCGGCCGATGTCAGCGGCATCTTGAACGGCATTGACGAAGCCGTGTGGAGCCCCGCAGCCGATGGCGCCATCGCCGCCCACTACGACGGGGACCGCCTGGCCGGCAAACACGCTTGCCGCGTGGCCTTGCAACAGGCCATGGGCCTGGCGCCGGATGCGGATGCGTTGATCCTCACCGTGATCAGCCGGCTCACGTCCCAAAAAGGGCTGGACCTGGTGTTGGCCGCCTTGCCCGCGCTGGTGCAGCAGGGCGTGCAGTTTGCGGTGCAGGGCACCGGTGACCCGGCGCTGGAGGCGGCATTCCGCATGGCCGCACAACTGCACCCCAGCCGGGTGGCCGTCTACATCGGTTACGACGAGCCCAGCGCCCACCGCTTGATTGCCGGCGCCGATGTGATTGCCGTGCCGTCGCGTTTTGAGCCCTGCGGCCTGACCCAGCTGTACGGCTTGCGCTACGGCACCGTGCCGGTGGTGCGGCGGGTGGGCGGGCTGGCCGACACGGTGGACGATGTCAACGCCAGCAGCCGCACCGGTTTTGTGTTTGATGCCGCCACGCCGGGTGCGTTTGAGGCCTGCATGCAGCGGGCCTTGCTGGCCAAGCGCGACCCGCTGGCCTGGCGCCAGGTCATGCAGCGGGGCATGGTGCAAGACCTGTCGTGGACCGGCCCGGCGCGGGACTATCTGGCGCTGTACGCCCAGGCCCGCCAGGCCCGTGCCGCCGGGCCGCGCGTGCTGGTGGGCTGAGCGTTTGCGCTACTTTTATCCTGAGCCTCACCATGTCGCAGAGTGACATCGTCATCGCCCAGCAGGCCCGCTTGCTGCGCATCACCGACCTGGCGCGTGACCGGCTGGGCATCAGCGACGAGCACTTGGTGCCTTACGGCCACTTCAAGGCCAAACTGTCGCTGGACTACATCCGCAGCCTGCACGACAGGCCTGACCGGACAGACGGCAAGCTGGTGCTGGTCACCGCTATCAGCCCCACACCGGCGGGTGAGGGCAAAACCACCACCACCGTGGGCTTGGGTGATGCACTCAACCACATTGGCAAACGCGCCATCATTGCGTTGCGTGAGCCATCACTGGGCCCGGTGTTTGGCATGAAAGGTGGTGCGGCCGGCGGAGGCCATGCCCAGGTGGTGCCGATGGAGGACATCAACCTGCACTTCACCGGTGATTTTTCAGCCATTGCGTTGGCCAACAACCTGCTGGCTGCAGCGATAGACAACCACATCCACCACGGCAATGCGCTGGACATTGACGTGCGCCGCATCACCTGGAAACGGGTGATGGACATGAATGACCGGGCGCTGCGCGACATCACCGTGGGGCTGGGTGGCCCAAGCAACGGCTACCCGCGGCAAGATGGGTTTGACATCGTGGTGGCCAGTGAGGTGATGGCCATTTTTTGCCTGGCTGATTCATTGGCCGACTTGAAGCACCGCCTGGGCAATATCGTGGTGGCGCACACCCGCAGCCGGCAACCGGTGCGGGCGCGTGATTTAAAAGTGCATGGCGCCATGACCGTGCTGCTGAAAGACGCGCTGGCGCCAAATTTGGTGCAAACGCTGGAGAACAATCCGGCCATCCTGCACGGTGGCCCGTTTGCCAACATCGCGCATGGTTGCAATTCGGTGCTGGCCACCCGCACCGCACTCCAGTTGGCCGACTATGTGGTGACCGAAGCCGGTTTTGGCGCCGACTTGGGTGCTGAGAAATTTGTGGACATCAAGTGCCGCAAATCCGGCCTGCGGCCTGATGCGGCGGTGGTGGTGGCCACGGTACGGGCGCTCAAGTTTCACGGCGGCGTCAAACTGGCTGACTTGAACCACGAGAACCTCGCAGCGCTGGACGCAGGCATTGCCAACCTGCAGCGCCATGTCGAGAACGTGACCCAGCGCTATGGCCTGGCTTGCGTGGTGGCGGTCAACCATTTCACCGCCGACACCGAGGCCGAGCATGCCTTGTTGCGCCAGCGTGTGGCCGCGTTGGGTGTGCCGGTCCACCTGGCGCGCCACTGGGCCGAGGGCGGGGCCGGCGCGGTGGGCCTGGCCGAAGAGGTGGTGCGCCTGTGCGCCCAGCCCAGCCGGTTCCGCTTTGTCTACCAAGACCACGACCACCTGTGGGACAAGATGCGCACCGTGGCCACCCAGGTCTACGGCGCTGCTGACATCAGCGCGCCCGCCGATGTGCGGGCCCAAATTGAGCACCTGCAGGATGCGGGTTATGGCCACTACCCCATCTGCGTGGCCAAGACCCAGTACAGCTTTTCAACCGACCCCACACTGCGCGGTGCGCCCAGCGGCCATGTGGTCAACATCCGTGAGGTGCGGCTGGCGGCAGGGGCCGAGTTCATCGTGCTGGTCTGCGGCGACATCATGACCATGCCCGGCCTGCCCAAGCTGCCGTCGGCCGAACTGATTGACCTGACGGATGACGGCCGGGTGGTGGGTCTGTTCTAACGTGCTTGTTCTAACGCGCTGCTGCAGCGTGCGGCGGTGGTGTTGATGGGCGCCTCAAACCCGGTCGTCCAGCTGCAGCCGGCGCTGGCTGGTGAAGCAGCGTGGCTCGCCGCTCAGCGGGTCAACAAACGCCAGGCTGCGGGCCAGCAATTGCAGCGGCTGGCTGTAGTCCGGCGGGGCGTCCGGCGCTTGGTCTGGCCACAGCTGCGGGTAAATGCGGTCCCCCACGAGGGCCAAGCCCAGCGCGCTCATCTGCACCCGCAACTGGTGGCGGCGGCCGGTGCGGGGGGTCAGGCGGTAGAGCGCCAGGTTGTCGGGCGTGAGGCGCTGGATCAACTCCACCAGTGTCTCGGCGTTTGGCGGGCAATCCGGCGCACCGGGCACCACCTGCATCTGCATAAAGCTGCCCGGCCGCTCCTCCAGCCGGTTGTGGCACACCAACGGCAGCGCCAGGTCAGCACGCCAGGGCGCAATGGCCTCGTACACCTTGTGGGCCTGGTGGTCACGCAGCAGCGCCTGGTAGGCATGGCGCTGCGCCGGCTGCACGGTGAAGGCCAGCACACCGGCGGTCTCGCGGTCCAGCCGGTGCATGGGTGCCAGGGTGGGGATGCCCAGCAGGCGCTTGAGCCGCACCAGCACGGTTTCTTGCAGGTGGCGGCCACCGGGCGTCACCGCCAAAAAATGCGGTTTGTCCACCACCACCAGTTGCGCACACTGGTGCAGCAGGTGCAGCTCAAACGGCACGCGCTGCTCAGGCGGTGGGCTGCGCCAGTACCACAGCAGGGCGCCTGGTACACACGGGGCATCGGCGGCCACCGACTGGCCTTGGGCGTCCAGCACCTCGCCACGTGCCAGGCGGGCTGGCCAGTCGGTGGCGCCACGCAGGCGGTGGGTTAAAAACTCGGCCAGCGTGGCCCAGGGCCCGGCGCTCACTGCCACCCGGCTGGCGCTGACACCATCCCGCAGCGGTGGTGTCCAGGCGGGGGCAGGGCGGGCCATCTCAGGCTTTGAGGCGCTCAGCCCGCAGCGCCGTCCAGCCGCTGCGCGCGTTGCAGGCGCCAGGCTTCGTCGGGCTGGGTGGCGTCAAACACCTGGTCGGCAGTGGTGTTGGTTTCTTGCAGCGTGGCATCCAGCGCCACACGGTTGTCAAACACAAAACAGTCACCCTGCCAGAGGTCATCAGCCTGGTCATCCGTGTCGCCCGGGCGGTGCTGCAGATAGTTCAGGATGCCGCCCTGCAACTGCCACACCTGCAGGCCCAGGCTGCGCAGCCACGGTGCTGTTTTGTCGCAGCGGATGCCGCCGGTGCAGTACATGGCCACCGGCCGGCCGGCGGCCCGCCAGGCTGGCGCGTGGGCATGCACGTAGGTCACAAAGTCCCGAAAGTTATGCACCAGCGGGTCGGTTGCGCCCCTGAAATGCCCCAGCCGAAATTCAAAGTGGTTGCGGTTGTCCAGCACCACGACCTCACCGGCCCGCAGCAAGGCCTGCCAGGCTGCCGGCGTCAGATGGCTGGCGTCGTGTTCGTCCGGTGGCAGGGCCAGGCCTGTGCTGGCGTCAGCGGGCAGGCCTGACGCCACGATCTCGGGTTTGACACTGACTTTCAAGCGGCCAAACGGCGCCGTGCTGCAGCCGCTGTGTTTGAAGGCGATACCGCGCAATGCACCATCCAGCACGTCATCGTGCTGCAGTGCGGTTTCAACCGATTCCAGCAGCGCCGCCGGGCCAGCCAGCGTGCCGCTGATGCCTTCAGCCGCCACCACGATGCTGCCGGTCAAGCCCTGCGCCAGCCTGCGCAACAGCGCCGCTGCCGCCACCGGGTCAGCCAGCGGCGTGAAGCGGTAAAACGCGCTGTGCAGCAGGGCGGGGAGGTGGGTGGGTGTCATGTGCAGTGATGCGCCCCAGCTTGTGAGTCACCAAAGAAAACGGGCCTGAGCGGCCCGTGGTCTTGAAGTGTTGACTTGCACAACTTGGTCATGTCAGTTGCCGTGTTTGTTGCAATGTCTGGCGGAGAGATCGGGATTCGAACCCGAGGGGGGCTGTTAACCCCCACACGCTTTCCAGGCGTGCGACTTAAACCGCTCATCCACCTCTCCGGAGCGGGCGATTCTAGCCGACCGCGTCCAGCGCCTTTTCCTTCAACCAGTCCAGCGGCACAAAATCCAGCGCCCGGGCGTGGGTGCAATCCAGCAGCACCAGTGGGGCACAGCCGTCCAGGTAGGCCTCACGCCAGCGCAGTGCGCAAACACACCAGCGGTCACCGGGTTTCAGGCCGCGAAAGCGCATCTCGGGGCGGGCTGTGATCAAGTCATTGCCACGCTCGAACTGGAAATTCAAAAAGGCCATCGTCATGCGGGCGCAAATGACATGGCTGCCGGCATCTTGTGCATCGGTGTGGCAGCAGCCGTCGCGCCACCAGCCGGTCAGCGGGTCGTACGAGCAGGGCTGCAGGGGTTCACCCAGCACGTTCAGGGCGTTGTCGCGGCTCATGGTTTGATGCCCACCGCGCCGCTTTTCATCACCGCCATCGCGGTGGCAATCAGGCCCGACACCTCCGTCATGTTGCCCGGCACGATCATGGTGTTGTTGGTTTTGGCCAGGGCCTGGTAGGCGTCGATGGCGCGCTCGGCCACTTTCAACTGCACCGCTTGTTCACCCCCCGGCTGGCCGATGGCTGCTGCAATCTGGCGGATGGCGTCTGCCGTGGCAGTGGCCACGGCGGTGATGGCGGCCGCCTCACCTTGCGCCTTGTTGATCTCGGCCTGTTTGTCGCCCTCGCTGCGCGCAATGCTGGCCTCACGCGCACCGGTGGCGATGTTGATCTGCTCTTGCCGGCGGCCCTCACTGGCGGCGATCAGCGCACGTTTCTCGCGCTCCGCCGTGATCTGTGCCTGCATGCTGCGCAGGATCTCGGCCGGTGGTGTCAAGTCCTTGATCTCATAGCGCAACACTTTGACACCCCAGTTCAACGCCGCCTCGTCCAGCGACAAGACCACCGAGGTGTTGATCTGCGCCCGCTCTTCAAAGGTCTTGTCCAGCTCCATGCGGCCGATCACGCTGCGCAGTGTGGTCTGCGCCAGTTGGGTGATGGCCACGATGTAGTTGGACGAGCCGTAACTGGCCCGCATCGCGTCGGTTACCTGAAAGTACAGGATGCCGTCCACGGTTAACTGGGTGTTGTCCTTGGTGATGCAGACCTGGCTGGGCACGTCCAGCGGGATCTCTTTGAGTGAATGTTTGTAGGCCAGGCGGTCGACAAACGGCACCAGGATGTTCAGGCCCGGGGTCAGCGTGGCGTGGTACTTGCCCAGCCGCTCCACCACCCAGGCGTTTTGTTGCGGCACCACCTTGATGGACCGGGCGATGAAGATCACGGCGATCACCAGCAGCAACAGCGCGATGTATTCCATTGAAGGCTTTCAGAGAGGCAGGCAGGTGAAAAAAGGGGCGCGGGCAAGCCGTCAGCCCTGGTCCAGCAACAGGCAATTGCCGTCCACCGCACGGATGGTGAACTCACCCGCAGCGGGTGTGCCGCTGCCGGCAAATCGGGCGTCCCAGCCGGCGCCGCGGTGGGTGACGCGGGCGCTGCCGTCAGCCCGCCAGTGCGTCACATGCACGCTGTTGCCAATGTCCAGGTTGAGGTCGCGGTTGGCGTTGATGGCGGCGGTGTGCGGTAGCTGGCTGCTGCGGCGCATTTGCAGCACGTGCCAGGCCGCTACCGCACCACCACCCACCAGTGCGGCCACCAGCAACTGGCCCGTCAAGCCCAGGCCGGCATGGGCGACCAGCGCCGCCGC
>JAYVLI010000136.1:0-15437 GCA_043759535.1 Betaproteobacteria bacterium
GCCGGCATTGCCCGCACCTTTCAAAACATCCGCCTGTTTGCCGAGATGACGGCGCTTGAGAACGTGATGGTGGGCCGCCATGTGCGCAGCAAATCAGGCTTGATCGGCGCGGTGTTTCGCACGCCGGGTTTCAAGGCCGAAGAAGCAGCGATTGCTGACCGTGCCCAAGAACTGCTGGACTACGTGGGCATCGGCCGCTACGCCGGTTTCAAGGCCCGCACCCTGAGCTACGGGGACCAGCGCCGGCTGGAGATTGCCCGCGCCCTGGCCACCGACCCCAAGCTGATTGCGCTGGACGAGCCCGCTGCCGGCATGAACGCCACCGAAAAAGTGGTGCTGCGTGAGTTGATCGACCAGATCCGCAAGGACGGCCGCACCATCCTGCTGATCGAACACGACGTGAAGCTGGTGATGGGCTTGTGTGACCGGGTGACCGTGCTGGACTACGGCAAGCAGATTGCCGAGGGCACACCCTATGACGTGCAGCGCAACGACAAGGTGATCGAGGCCTATCTGGGCGCCGGCCACAAGGCCCATTGAAGGCGGACCACGACATGGCAAACAACAACGAACTCTTGCTTGAAGTGAGCGGCCTCAAAGTGGCCTATGGTGGCATCCAGGCGGTTAAAGGCGCCAGTTTTGAGGTGTACCGGGGTGAGCTGGTTTCGCTGATCGGTGCCAACGGCGCCGGCAAGACCACCACGCTGAAAGCCGTGACCGGCACCCAGCCGGCGGCCGATGGCGACATCCGCTTCATGGGCAAAAGCATCAAAGGCCAGGGCGCCTGGGAGCTGGTGAAACAAGGCCTGGTGATGGTGCCCGAGGGGCGCGGCACCTTCACCCGCATGACCATCACCGAAAACCTGTTGATGGGCGCCTACGTGCGGGATGACGATGAGGTGCAGGCTGACATCGACAAGGTGTTTGCCATCTTCCCGCGCTTGAAGGAACGGGCCGACCAGCTGGCCGGCACCATGAGCGGTGGTGAGCAGCAGATGCTGGCCATGGGCCGGGCGCTGATGGCGCGGCCCAAGGTGCTTTTGTTGGATGAACCTTCCATGGGCCTGTCCCCCATCATGGTGGACAAGATCTTCGAGGTGGTGGCCGACATCCATAGCCGGGGCACCACCATCTTGCTGGTGGAGCAAAACGCCAGCAGGGCACTCAGCCTGGCCGACCGCGGTTATGTGATGGAGTCCGGCCTGGTGACCATGAGTGGGGACGCCAAGGCCTTGCTGAATGACCCCAAAGTGCGGGCGGCATACCTGGGCGAGTGAGATGGGCGGCAGCCCCGGCCAGGTCAGCCGTTGGCCCTGCGCGGGAAAGCCCTGGGGAACTGCGGCGACTTGCGGTGTGTCGGTTGTGGGTGCCGGTTTGCGCCGGCACCCACAACGCCAACAGACCCGAGGAGACCCGCCCATGCCCCAACCGACACCCATCCAGCAACCCGATCCAGCGCGCCGCAACCTGCTGCTGGGCGCTGCCGGTGCCGCCGCCACTGCGCTGCTGCCCACCACCAGCCAGGCCCAGGCCGCCTGGCCCAGCCGGCCTGTGCGGGTGATCGTGCCGTTTCCGCCGGGTGGCCTGACGGATGCCTACGCCCGCCAGTACAGCGAGTTTTTGTCGCGCAAATTTGGCCAACCCTTTGTGGTGGAGAACAAAACCGGCGCCGGTGGCACGCTGGGTGTGGGCGAGGTGGCCAAGGCCGCGCCCGACGGCCACACCCTGCTGGTGACCACCAGCGGCGCGGTGTGGACCAGCCGGGTGCTGTATGCCAAGCTGCCCTTCAATGCCGACCGTGATCTGGTGCCGATTGCCATGTTCCCCAGCGGCGCGCTGATTTTGGGTGTGCCCGACAAACTGCCTGTCAAGACGCCGAAAGAGCTGGTGGCTTATGCGCGCAGCAACGCGTCCAACATGGGCACGTATGCGGCCGGGTCATGGCCGCACATGATTGCCGACACCTGGAACCAGACCGAAAAAACCCAGATCGTCGCGGTGCATTACCGGGGTGAATCACCGATGTGGGTGGACGTGGTGTCAGCCAATGTGCAGATGGCCGTGGGCAGTGTGCAGGGCATCCTGCCGCACATCCAGCGGGGTGCTGTGCGCGCCATCGCCGCCACCGGCAAATACCGCAGCCCCAAGCTGCCCGAAGTGCCCACGTTTGTCGAACTGGGCTTCACCAACCCGGTCTTTACGCTGGACGGCTGGTTGCCGATGTGCGCCCCCAGCGGCACGCCTGTGGACATTCTGGAGAAGCTGGCCGAGGGTGTGCGTGAGGCCTATGCCACCCAGCGGCTGAAGGATTTGCACCAGATGTTCGGCATCCCCAACGCACCGGTGGCCACGCTGGCCGAGGCACGCAAGGTTTGGGACACCGACTCAGGCCTGTGGGTGGCGCAGGCTGAGCGGCTGGGTATCAAGCTGGACTGATGGCGCAGGTTTGGGCCAGCGCCGCATCCAGCAAGCTCAAGGCTTGATCCACCTCACTGGCGCTGATGTTGAGCGCCGGCATGAAGCGCAGGCGCTGCGGTTGGGCCGGGTTGACAAGCAAGCCGTCGCGACCGGGCCGGCCTAGGCGGGCAGCATCAGCCAGTGTGTTGGATGACCAGCCCGCAGGCAGCGCCAACGCACGCAGCAGGCCACGGCCGCTGACGGCGCTGGCCTCTGGCCCCAGACCATGCCGAACCGCCAATGCGGCCAGCCCAGCGGCCAGCCGCTCACCATACTGCTGCACCCCCGCCAAAAACCCCGGCGTCGTCACCGCGTCCAGCACCGCCAACCCAGCAGCGCAGGCCAGTGCATTGCCGTGGTAGGTGCCGCCCTGGTCACCGGGCGCAAAACAGCACACCGCCTCACGCGCCAGCATGGCGCCGATGGGCATGCCACCGCCCAGGCCTTTGCCCAGGGTCAGGATGTCGGGTTGCACCCCCCATTGGCTGTGTGCAAACAGGCTGCCGCAGCGGCCCACGCCGGTCTGCACCTCATCCAACATCAGCAGCAGGCCGTGGGCATCACACAGTGCGCGCAGTTGTGGCAAGAAGTTGGGCGTGGCCTCCACCACACCGGCTTCGCCCTGGATGGGCTCCACCAGCACGGCCACCACGTCGGGCGTGATGGCGGCCTGCACCGCGTCAATCTGGTTGAACGGCAGCTTGATGAAGCCCGGCACGGCGGGTTGGAAGATGCGGTCGAACCCAGGCTTGCCGCTGGCCGCCATCATCGCCAGGCTGCGGCCGTGAAAGCTGTTGTGGAAGCTGAGGATGGTGCTGGCGCCGCCCCGCATCACCTGGCCAAACTTGCGCGCCAGCTTCACTGCCGCCTCGTTGGCCTCGGTGCCGCTGGTGCCGATGAAGACCCGGTCCAGCCCGCTGAGTCGGGCCAGCCGTTGCGCCAGCAGCAAGGCCTGGTCGTTGTAAAAACCCGGCCCGGCTTGCAGCAGGCGGCTGGCCTGAGCACTGAGCGCACGGGCGATTTGCGGTGGTGCGTGGCCCAGGGTGTTGACGGCCCAGCCTTGCACCATGTCCAGGTGGCGCCGGCCGGCGGCGTCCCACAGCCAGGTGCCTTGGCCACGCACAAACACATTGGCCGGGCGCGGGCCCAGGTGCATCAGCGATGGCGCCAGGGCGGGGTGGGGCACAGCAGACGAAGCAAGTGAAGCAACAGCAGTCATGGGGAGTCCTGTTCAGGTCTTGGTCAGGCTTTGGGGATGAACCCAAGCCAGACGCCCATCGCGGCTGCGCAAAAAAACAAAGGCCACGACGGGTGTCGTGGCCTGGGTGGTGGCCAGGTGCAAGGTCTGCACAGGCCGGTCAGCAACGATCCCGCTCAACGCTGTCGTCGAGCGCGGCGTCGCAAGCTGCGGACCGGTGTGGTGTGTTTGCACATGGCGCGTGGACCATAACGACGTGCCGCCGCGCCGTCAACACGCCATGCCGCCAAGCCGTCCACACGCAACGCGTTTGTGTGCTCAACACGGCATGGCACCATGCCGCCCCATGCTTGCTTACCGACACGCCTTTCACGCTGGCAACCATGCCGATGTGCTCAAGCACGCTTTGCTGGTGGCCGTGCTGCGCCACATGAATGCCAAGGACAAAGCCTGGCGTCTGGTGGACACCCATGCCGGTGCCGGCGCCTACCTGCTGCACAGCGAGCAGGCGCAAAAACATGCCGAATACAAACAAGGCATGGCCAGGCTGTGGCAAGCGCCCAACCTGCCACCGCTGCTGGCGGATTACGTGGCCCAGCTGCGCCTGTTCAACCCGGCAGACGACTTGACGCAATACCCCGGCTCACCACAGTTGGCGCGCGCCTTGATGCGGCCGCAAGACCAGTTGCGCCTGTTTGAGCTGCACCCCACCGACCACACGCTGCTGGCCGACCGCTTTGCCGGCGACAAGCAAGTGCAGGTGCAGCATGCCGACGGCTTTGTGGGCCTCAAATCGCAACTGCCACCCCCCAGCCGGCGCGGTGTGTTGCTGATCGACCCCAGCTACGAGATCAAGACCGACTACGCCGCAGCGGCCACCGCCTGCCGCGACGCACTGACCCGGTTTGCCGAAGGGCTGATCCTGGTCTGGTATCCGCAGTTGGACTTGCGTGAATCGGCCCAGTTGCCGCAACGCCTGAAAGCCGTGGCCGATACCCAAGCCAAAAAGGGCTGGCTGCATGCCCGGCTGACCGTGGCCCAGCCCAATGAGCGCGGTTTTGGTATGTTGGGTAGCGGTTTGTTTGTCATCAACCCGCCGCACACCTTGCGGCCCGCCTTGCACCAGGCCTTGCCGGTGCTGGTGCGGTTGCTGGGCCAGTACGCCGGGGCCAGCCACCGGCTGGAGGCATCAGCAGGCGCTTGAGTGGTTGATGGGTGCGAGCCGCCGCCAGTGGCGCAGGCCGCTGCAGCCTCAGATGCCCAGCGCCTCACGCAGCAAGCGCCCTTTGACCGGCCGCCTGTGCTCGGGCCAGGCCCGCACCAGCTCGCCCATGCGGGCATTGCGTGGCGCCATGGTGCGGGCGCGGGTGGCCAGGCGCATCACCTCGCCGTTGATGGCGTCCACCTCGGTGGTGCGGCCACGCGCCAGGTCGTCGGCCATGCTGGACCGGGCTTGGGCATCGATGCGCAACATGCGTGCGGCCACCAGCCGGAACAGCGGTGTGGGCAGGCGCAACATCCACGGCAGCCAGCTGGCCGGCAGTGGCGCCAGTGACGCCGGCTGGATGCCCGCGCGGCGCAGCACCGACAGCGCCTCGGCCACCAGCGCAGCGGTGCAGACACGCAGGTCGCGGTCCAGCAACTGGGCGCGCAGCGGCAGGCCGCTGAGCGCATTCACCGAGTTGTTCAGGTTGAGCAGCAGCTTGCCCCACTGCACAGCGGTCAGGTCGGCGTGCAGGTCCAGCGCCAGGCCGGCCGCAGCCAACAATGCCAGCCAGCGCTGCAGCGTGGGGTGGTCTTGCGCCGCCAATCGGCCAGCGCTGCCGCGGTGCAGATGGCCCGGGCTTAGCTCGGCCACGTTGTAGGGCACCATCGCCGGCAGCACGGTGAGCTGCGGCGCCGCAGCCTGGGCTATTTGCCCATTGCCCAGGCCGTTTTGCATGCACAGCACCGGTGTGCCGGCGGGCAGAATTGCTGCCAATTCGGCTGCAGCGGCACGGGTGGCACCGCTCTTGACACACAACAGCACCAGCAGCGGCGCTGTTTGCCCACCCAGCGCGGACTCCATCGCCGCCAGACCGGCCGGCACGTTGGCATGCAGGCGCAGGGCATCGGCTGGCAGCACGGTGCGGCCTTTGTCGCGGTCGGTCAGGGTCAGGCCATGTTGGGCCAGTGCAGCCAGCATGCGGGGCCGGCCGACAAAATGCACCACCGCGCCGGCCGCTTGCAGCCGTCCGCCCAACCAACAGCCGATGCTGCCGGCGCCCATCACCAGCACCGCACCGGGCGGGGCTGGCAAGTGAGCTTTGGCTGTGGGCATGGTGTGGGGGGATATGGCGACGCCAGCATTCTCACAGCGCCTGGGCTGGCCGCCGCTGCCGGGCTGCGGGGTGGTGTAGACCCCAACCTAGAATCTGCCAAATTCGTCGGCGCTAGCGGGGCAAGTGATGAGCATCAAGAGTGACAAATGGATCCGCCGCATGGCTGAGCAGACCGGCATGATCGAACCGTTTGAGCCCGGCCAGGTGCGCCAGGCAGCCGACGGGCAAAAAATCGTCAGCTACGGCACCAGCAGCTACGGCTACGACGTGCGCTGCGCACGTGAATTCAAGGTTTTCACCAACGTGTACTCCACCGTGGTGGACCCGAAGAACTTTGATGAGCGCAGCTTTGTTGACATCGAGGCCGACATCTGCACCATTCCGCCCAACAGTTTTGCGCTGGCACGCACGGTGGAATATTTCCGTATTCCACGCAATGTGCTGACCATCTGCCTGGGCAAATCCACCTACGCCCGCTGCGGCATCATCGTCAACGTCACGCCGTTTGAGCCCGAGTGGGAGGGTTTTGTGACGCTGGAATTCAGCAACACCACACCGCTGCCGGCGCGCATTTATGCCGGTGAGGGCTGCGCCCAGGTGCTGTTTTTTGAGAGCGATGAGGTCTGCGAGACCAGCTACAAAGACCGGGGTGGCAAGTACCAGGGCCAGCGTGGGGTGACCTTGCCGAAGGCTTGAAACACGGCCTGAAATTCGCGCTGAACCCGCCCGACCAAACACACCGGAGAAGACCATGAAATGGGAAGGCGACCGCCAGAGCGACAACGTGGAAGACCGGCGTGGTGGTGGGGGTGATGGCGGTGGTGGTTTGCGCGTCGGCGGGCGTGGCATCGGCCTGGGCTCGGTGGCCATTGCGCTGGTGGCCGGCTGGATCTTCGGCATCAACCCACTCACCGTGCTGGGCTTGCTGGACGGTGGTGGCCCCGCGCCACAAACCCAGACGGCACCCGGCCCGGCGGCCAAACCCCCGGTGCAAGACCGCCAGGCGGCGTTTGTGTCCACCGTGCTGGCTGACACCGAAGACGTGTGGCGTGAGCAGTTCAAAGCCCAGGGCCAGACCTACCAAGACCCCAAGCTGGTCTTGTTCCGCGGCACCACGCCCACCGCCTGCGGCCGGGGTGAGGTGGCGATGGGCCCGTTTTATTGCCCGGGTGACCAAAAGGTCTACATCGACCTGGCGTTTTACGACACCCTCCGCAACCGCCTGGGTGCGCCGGGTGACTTTGCCCAGGCTTATGTGGTGGCACATGAGGTGGGCCACCATGTGCAAAACCTGCTGGGCATCACCGGCAAGGTGGACACACAGCGCGGCAAGATCTCCGAGGCCAAGATGAACGCACTGTCGGTGCGGGTGGAGTTGCAGGCCGACTGTTTGGCGGGCGTGTGGGCGTTTCAGGGCAACCGCTTGAAGCAGATGCTGGAGCAGGGTGATGTGGAGGAGGCGCTCAACGCTGCCTCGCAAATCGGTGATGACAAGCTGCAGCAGCAATCCCAAGGCACGGTACGGCCCGAGAGTTTTACCCACGGCAGCAGCGCGCAGCGGGTGAGCTGGTTCAAGCGGGGCATGGCCGCCGGCCGCATGGCCGACTGCAACACCTTCGACAGCCGGGCGCTGTAAGAAGCCCCCGGGCGCTGGCTCAGCAGCCGGTGTGCCGCCGCCGCGCCACCCAGCCCAACACCCCCAGGCCGGCCAGCAGCAGCGCGCTGGGCATGGGCTCAGGCACAGCCACCACCGTGCCGCCAATCAGGCCGCCAGCGCCCACAGTCAAGCCGGTGATGTTGTAGTTGGCCGAGCTGACACTGAGTTGCTGCGTGCCCACCACGTCGGTCCACTGGGTGCCGGCGGCAAACGTGGACGACAGGCCGCTGCTGCTGGCCGCGTCCCCACTGCGCAAAAAAGCGTCCAGGTCAAACTGGCCTGAGCTGAAAAACGCCTGCGCATCCACACTGCCCAAAAAGGCAAAAGTGATGGCCGCATGCTGCAAATCCTGGGTGCCGCTGCTGCTGCCAAAAATCAAGCGGTCGGTGACAAAGCCACCAGCACCGTCAGACGCAATCTCCAGCAAGATGTGGCCACCGCTGCTGTTGAGCAGGCTGCCGTTGAGGACCAGGTCACCGGGTGAATTGCCCGGGCTGATGGTGCCCCGGTTGATGATGTTGGCGTTGATGGTGCCGCCGGTGCCGCCCAGGTAGCCTTGGGCGCCAATCTCCAGCGTGGTGGCTGTCACCGTGCTGGCATTGACGATCAGGCGGGCATTGCCGCCGTCGATGCCGCCAATCCTGCTGCCCACACCCACATACCCCGCAGTGACGCTGGAGTTGCCGGCCAGTGTCATCTGCCCAAAGCTGCCGCTGTTGCGGGCCAGCACCACCTCGGCATCGCCCACGTTGATGCTGCTGGCGCCGCTGACATTGGCAAACCCGCTGCCGTCACGCCCCACCACCATGCCGGACACACCCGTCACCCCCTGCACCAGCACGCTGGACCCACCGCTGAGGATCAGCGTGCCCTGGCCCAGTGGCGACGCCGCCGTGCCGCCCAGGCTCAAGCCCGCACCGGCGCTGCCGGCATTGCTGATGATCAACTTGCTGCCGTTGGTGAAGGTGGCACTGCCGGTGCCACCCCGGTTGCCGATGGCCAGGCCTCCGCCATTGCCGCTGCCGGCATGCTGGCCGGTCAACTCCAGCATGCCGTTGTTGACCAGCAGCGTGCCCACCCCGGCCGTGCCCCGGCCCACGTTCAGGATGCTGGTGGCCACCAAGCCGCCATTGGCCACCGTGAGTGAGCCGGTGGCGTTGCGGCCCACCGCGATGAAGCCGTCCACCCCTTGCACGCGGATCTCCGACCCCACACCGGTGACCAGCGCGCTGCCGGTGCCGCTGCCCGCCGTGCCCACCACGGTGTCGCTGGTGCCGCCGATGTTGAGGCTGGTGGTGCGGTTGAAGGCTGCGGTGGACAGCGCATTGCCGGTCATCAGCAACTTGCCGCCGTTGGCCACCGTCAACGCGCCGGTGGCGGTGGCGTTGCCATAGCCGATGGACATGGACGGATTGAAGTTGTCGGCCACGCCTGTGGCCGGGCTCAGCGTGCTCGACACCAGGTCCACCACCGACCCCGCACCGGTGATCAGCATGGTGCCCACGCCATTCGCATCGCGACCCAGGCCCAGGCCGGCGCCACCACCGGCCGGCCGGGTGTCGGCGCCGCCATCGTTGATGCTGAGCTTGCCACCCGCTTGCACCACCACCGTGCCGCTGCTGCCGTTGCGGCCGATGCTGATGCCCGCCGTGCCGCCCACACCGGTGATGCCCACGCCCGAGAACAGCAGTTGTGAGCCGGTGCCCGAGATCAACAACGACCCGGTGCCGCCGTTGCGCCCCACGTTGCCAAACATCGAACTGGCAGTAGCGCCGGCCAGGATGCTGAAGCTGCCATTGCCATCGCTGTTGTTGGCGCCCACGTTCAAGAAGGGATTCGGCCCCAGTGTCACCAGCGACGAGTTGGCGCCTGCCACTGTGACCGACCCACGCCCGCTGCTGCCGATGTTGACGCCGTCAAACTGGCCCCGGCTGCCGGTGCCGTCAATGCGCAACTGGCCACCGGCCTGGATGGTCATTTGCGCCGACCCGACGGCCGAGCTGCCCACCGCCACGATCACATCCGCGCTGTCCAAGCTGCTGTGGTTGACCTGCCAGGTGGACCCGGTGCCGCTGATCAGCACATCGGCAAACGAGCGCTCGCTGCCGTTGGCCAAGTTGCCACCGCCGCTGCCGCCCAGCGCGTTGAAGCCCTCGGTGGCCAGCAGGCCGCCGTCCAGAATGCGCAGCGTGGCCTGGGTGACACCACCCACCGTGCCGGTGAATTGGTCCACATAGCCCGAGCCGGCGCTGAACGCCCGCACCAGCCGCACGGCCGATCCGGCGCCGCTGATCTCCAGCAGCCCGGTGGACCCAGCGCCATTGGCCAGCACGTTGCCGCAGCCGCTGCTGGCGCAGGCGGCCAGGCCGCCGGTGGCGTCCACCACCCCGCCGGCGCTGACCTTGAGCGTGCCGCTGCCACTGTTGCCCACCATCAGCCGCGTGCCTGCGCCGGTGATGTCCACCCGGCCACCCGCCACATTGAGCGTGCCCTGGCCATTGCGGTTGCCCAGATAAATGCCCGCACCAGCCGCCACCCGGCCCTGGTCCAGCACGTCGAGGCGGCCGACACCGTTGCTGTCGCCCACCGTCAGCGCCACGTTGGCGCCGCTGACCGACAGCAACGAGCCCATGCCCTGCACTGTCACCTTGGCATTGCCGCCCGCCCCGCCATTGCCGTTGTTGCCACCGCCCACCACCACATTGCCGCCGCGGAAGGCCTGCGCGCTGGACGTGGTCGCGCCCGTCACCAGCAACTGGCCACCGCTGCTGACCAGCACCTCGGTCTGGCCACCGGCCGACCCGAAGCTGGCGTTGACGTTGTTGCCGCTGCCGATGTCGATCTTGAGCGCACCGCCGTTGCGCAGCGTCAGGCTGCCCTGGCTGCGGGCGCCGCTGGCAACGTTGAAAAACGTGTCCCAGCCGTCCACCGTGTTGTTGCTGACCAGCCACTGTGAGCCCGCACCGTCCACCACCGCGCTGGCAATGGAGCGTTCGGTGCCAGCTGCGTTCGTGCTGCCAAAAGTGACCGCCTGGGTGCGCAGCGTGCCGCCTGCCAGCAGGTTGATGGTGCCGGTGGACGTGGCGCCGGCAATGCCGCCGTTGGCGTCGATGTAGGTGTCGGCCACCGCCAGACCGCGCAACAGCCGCACTTCTGACCCGCTACCAGTGATGTTGAGGGTGCCGTTGCTGCCGGCCCTGAAGCCCACGTAGTTGCCGCACCAACCGCCCGCGCTGGCCAGGCAATTTGCCGGGTTGAGGGTGCCGTCCACCACACCGCCGCCTTGCACCGTCATGGTGGCATTGCCGTTGTTGCCCACAATCAGCCGGCCGTTGCTGCCACCCAGCAGCACGCTGGCGTTGTCCACCAGCACTTGGCCCCTGCTGGCAGCGGCGCCGGCGGAGGGGCGCACGGCCAGCGTCAGCCCGGCCAGCGAGAGTTGCGCACCGGCCAGCGCCGAGAAGCTGCCGTCCGCAAACAAGCCCACCGTCAGGTCCTGGCCCGCCAGGTTTTGCACTGCCGTGGCCGGGTTGATGGCCAGGGGATTGAGACCCAGCCGCACATCCCCCGTCCAGCTGTAAAACTGGGCTTGCACCGGCAGCGCGGTAGCGGCCAGGGCCAGCGCGCTGGCAGCGGCCAGCGCCATGCGCGAGCGGTTGAAGCGGGCCGGATGGGGTGCGGTGGAGCGGGCAGTGGTGGTGTGGACAGTGGTGGTGTGGACAATGGCAAGCGGGCTGCGGGGCATGTTGTTCTCCGGTGTGGCACGCCCGGCAACACCCCTTTGGTGGCCCGCGTGTGACTGAATGTTGCTATGCCGCTCGCCGCCCGCCATCCTTCAGCTTGATTGCAGGTCCGTGTGCCCCCTTACCCTGGGGGTGGGTCAACCCGGTGGCCGAGATCAGACCGGAAAACTGCCCGGCAGCAAGATGGACTTGTCCACTTGCTGGATGTTGGTGCGGCCACAAAACGCCATGGTCACGTCCAGCTCCTTGTGCAGGATTTGCAGCGCTTTGCGCACACCGGCCTCGCCCATGGCGCCCAGGCCGTAGGCCATGGCCCGGCCGATGTAGGTGCCCCGCGCGCCCAGCGCCCAGGCCTTGAGCACGTCTTGCCCGCTGCGGATGCCGCCGTCCATGTGGACCTCAACTTGGCTGCCCACGGCGGCCACGATGGCTGGCAGCGCGGCAATGCTGGACGGCGCGCCGTCCAGTTGGCGGCCGCCGTGGTTGCTGACGACGATGGCGTCTGCCCCGCTGTCAGCGGCCAGGCGGGCGTCTTCCACATCCATGATGCCTTTCAAGATCAACTTGCTGCCCCACTGTTTTTTGACCCACGCCACGTCGTCCCAATTCAGGCGCGGGTCAAACTGCTCGTTGGTCCAGGCGGCGAGGGAGTTCATGTCGCTCACGTTTTTCACATGGCCCACCAGGTTGCCAAAGCTATGGCGTTTGGTGCCGGCCATGCCCAGGCACCAGCGTGGCTTCAACATCAAGTTGACGATGTTGGCCAGGGTGGGCCGGGGTGGGGCGGTGAGGCCGTTTTTCAAATCCTTGTGGCGCTGGCCGATCACTTGTAAGTCCAAGGTCAACACCAGCGCGCTGCAGCGTGCAGCCCGCGCCCGCTCGATCATGCGCACCATCGCATCGCGGTCGCGCATCATGTAGAGCTGAAACCAGAACGGCGCTTTGGTGTGGGCGGCGATGTCCTCGATCGAGCAGATGCTCATGGTGGACAGGGTGAAGGGGATGCCGAACTTCTCAGCCGCGCGGGCCGCGTGGATCTCACCATCGGCATGCTGCATGCCGGTCAGCCCCACCGGGGCGATGGCCACCGGCATCTTCACCGCCTGACCGGCCATGGTGGTGGCCAGGCTGCGGTTCTCCATGTTCACCGCCACGCGCTGGCGCAGCTTGATCTTCTGAAAGTCTGCTGAATTGGCGCGGTAGGTGCCTTCTGTCCAGCTGCCGCTGTCGGCGTAGTCGTAGAACATGCGCGGCACTCGCTTTTTGGCCAGCACGCGCAGGTCTTCGGTGGTGGTGATGACGGTCATGGTTGTAGTCTCCTCGGGCGCGATGCTATCGGCTGGCGCCGGCAGCGGCGTGGGTGCCGCTCAAAGCCCATCAGAGTCGAACCAGCCCGCCCGCGCGCACGCCCAGCAGCCGAATGCGCCGCGCCAGGTCCACGCGCTTCAGGCACTGCCCGGCGGCGTGGCGGATGGCGGCTGCGTCGACCACCGGCTCCGGCAGCGTGAGGTCGCGCGTCACCGTCTTGAAATCTTCAAAGCGCAGCTTGATGCCGATGGTGCGGCCGGCGTAGCCCTTGCGCTGCAGATCGGTCGCGACCTGCTCGGCCAGCTCGGTGAAGATGCGCGTGAGTTCGCTGCGGTCGCGCACCGCGTGCAGGTCGCGGTCGAAGGTGGTTTCGCGGCTCATCGACACCGGTTCGCTGTGCGTCACCAGCGGACGGTCGTCGATGCCGTGCGCGGCGTCGTAAAGCCAGCGGCCGTAGCTGCGGCCGAAGTGCGCGGTGAGGAAGGTTTTGTCTCGTGCGGCCAGGTCGGCGATGGTGCGCAGCTTGAGGTCGGCCAGCTTGTTGCCCGCTTTCGGCCCGATGCCGTTGATGCGCCGCACCGGCAGCGGCCAGATGCGCGTGGCCAATTCGTTTTGCGTGATGACGGTCAGGCCGTCGGGTTTGTCGAGTTCGCTGGCAATCTTGGACAGCAGCTTGTTGGGCGTGACGCCGACCGAGCAGGTCAGACCCGTGGCGCGCTTGACGGTGTTGCGGATCTCCTGCGCCACCGCGCGCACGCCGCCTTCTGAGTCAAAGCCGATCGTGTCCTGCGCGCCCGGCACGTCGGTCAAGTCAATGTAGATCTCGTCGATGCCGCGGTCTTCGATCAGCGGCGCCACTTCGGCCACGGCGGCCTTGAAGCGGCGCGAATAGTGGCGGTACTGCTCAAAGTCCACCGGCAGCAACACCGCAGCCGGCGCCAGCGCGGCGGCCTTCATCAGGCCCATGCCGCTGTGCACGCCGAAGTCGCGCGCCGGGTAAGTGGCGGTGGTGACCACGCCGCGGCCGGCATAACCCGCGAGCTTCGAGAAGAGCCGGGTGCCGTCGGCCTGCAACACCGGCTGGTGACGCCGGCCGCCGCCAATCACCACCGCCTGGCCGGCCAGTTCGGGGTAGCGCAGCAACTCCACCGAGGCATAGAAGGCGTCCATGTCCAGGTGGGCGATCCAGCGGCGGGGTGGCATAGCCCGGAGCGTAGCGCTTGACGAGCCGCGCTTCAGACTCTGTGACTTCAGAAACAATTGGAGATATAAATGTGCATGATGCACATTTATACTCCGCTCCATGCAGTGGCCAGATCGGCCGCAGCGCCCACCGGAGATTCCCATGCTCAAGACCCGACTCTCACACTGGCGCACGGCGCTGGCGGCCAGCGTCACGCTCGCCGCGACGGCCGTCCTGGTCGCTTGCGGCGGCGGTGGCGGTGCAGACACCCCGCCCGTCGCCGCACCACCGGCCCCGCCCGCGACGGCCACTGCCTACAGCCAGGGTGCCATCACCGGCTTTGGCTCCGTGTTCGTCGGCGGCGTGCGCTTTGACGACAGCACCGCAGTGGTCGCCGACGAAGACGGCAACAGCCGCAGCAGCAGCGACCTGAAGCTCGGCATGATGGTGGAAGTGGACAGTGGCAACGTCGACCGCGCTGCGGCCACGGCGCTGGCCGTGCGCATCCGCTGGGGCAGCGAAATCGTGGGTCCGGTGGGCACCGTGGACACGGTTGCCTCCACGGTGCGGGTGCTGGGCCAGACCGTGCTGGTGACCACGAGCACGATTTTTGACAGCAGCCTGGCCGGCGGCTTGTCGGCGTTGACCGCCGGCGCAGTGATTGAGGTGCACGGCATCCTCGACCCCGCCAACGGCCGCATCGTGGCCACCCGCATCGAACCCCGGGTTGGCGCGCTGGCCTTCAAGTTGCGCGGTGTGATCGCGGCGCTGGACACCACGGCAAGGACGTTCACCATCAATGGCCAGTTGATCTCGTATGTCGGCCTGCCCTCGGGCAACGTGCCACCGGGCCTGACGAACGGCCAGGTCGTGCGCGTGCTGCTGCAGACCACGCAGGTCAACGGGGTCTGGGTCGCGACCGCCCTGCGCGGTGGCATGCGCCTGCCAGATGCACGCCACGACGCACGCATCGAAGGTGCGATCACGGGCTACACATCTGCCACCAACTTCGAGATCAATGGTCTGCGTGTGGACGCCACCACCGCCAGTTTCCCCGACGGCACAGCCGGTGTTGTTCTTGGCGCACGGGTCGAAGTGGAAGGTGCGGTCACGAACGGCGTGCTGGTGGCCACCAAGGTTGAGATCGAAGCGCGCCGCGCGCCTGAACAGCGCGTGCTGGAACTGCGCGGCGAGATGAGCGGCCTGAACACCACCGCCAAGACCTTCGCGCTGCGCGGCGTCACCGTCTGGTACGGCGGCACGGTGGAATTCCAGGGCGGCACCGAGGCCATGCTGGTCAACGGCCGCCGCGTTGAGGTCAAGGGCATGCTGAGCAGCGACCGCACGCGCGTGGAAGCGCGGCGCATCGAGTTCAAGTGACCGTCGACGCTTGAGCCTGCGGGTCGGCCGCTACCGTGGTGCCGACCCGCCGCAGCGATGAAAACCACCGACGACACCGTCACGCCCGGCCAGAGCCCCGAGCAGAGCCTTGAGAGTCAAGCGCTGCAAGAGGCCCTGGCCGGGCTCATGGCGTCGGTGGCCCGCCTGGGTGTGGCGCGCGGCTTGCCCT
>JAYVLI010000137.1:0-21514 GCA_043759535.1 Betaproteobacteria bacterium
TGTTGACCAGCAGCGGCCGGTAGCGCCGCGCCACCGCGTAGGCGCGTGCCTCCAGCGTTTGCTGGTCCACACCGAAGTGGGCGTTGGCCGACAAGGCACTGCCCTGGCCGGTTTCGAAATACATGCAGTTGGCGGGTGTTGCAGGTGCGGCAGGCGCGGCCGGGTTGGCCGCATCCACCAGCGTGGCGCGCCGCAGCGACAACACGGCGGCATGCGCCTCGTCCAGCAGCGCCAGGTTGACCCCAAAGCTGTGGTTCACCGCCTGCGTGCCGCCCACCGACTGGAACACCAGGTCCACCGGCGCGCCCAATTCCATCGCCTGCAGGGTGTTGGTGACATGGCTCAACACACAGCTTTGGGTGGGGATCTGGTGCTGCGCAATCAGCCGGTCCAGCAGGCGCAGCAGGCTGACCAGCGCCGGCACGCTGTCGGCCGCCGGGTTGATGCCGATGACCGCATCACCCGCGCCGTACAGCAGGCCGTCCAGCAGGCTGGCGGCAATGCCGGCCGGGCTGTCAGACGGATGGTTGGGCTGCAGCCGCACCGCCAAATGGCCAGGCAGACCGATGGTGCAGCGGAAGCGGGTGACCACCCGCACCCGGCTGGCAACCAGGATCAGGTCCTGGTTGCGCATCAGCTTGCTCACCGCAGCCACCATCTCGGGGGTCAATCCGGGCGCGAGCGCGGCCAGCACCGGGGTGGTAGCCGCGCTGGACAACAACCAGTCACGCAGCCCGCCCACGGTGAGGTGCGCCACCGGCGCAAACGCGGTGGCGTTGTGGCTGTCGATGATGAGTCGGCTGATTTCGTCGTGCTCATATGGCACCACGGCCTGCTGCAAAAAAGTGGCCAGCGGCAGATCGGCCAGCGCCAGGCGGGCGGCGATGCGTTGTTGTGTGGTGTCAGCGGCGATGCCGGCCAACTGGTCGCCCGAGCGGGCGGGTGTGGCCTTGGCCAGCAGGTCGGCCAGGCTGTTGAAGGTGTAGGCCTGGCCACCCAGGCTGGCGCGGTAGGGCATGTGGGCTCGGGTGGATTGGGGTGGATTGGGGTGGATTAACCAGGCGATTTTCAGCGCAACCGCGCGCCGTCAGCCCAGCTCCCGGCTGGCCAGTGCGGTGGCGGCGGCGCGGGTTTCAACGCCCAGCTTTTCAAACACATGCTCCAGGTGTTTATTCACCGTGCGGGGGCTCAAGCCCAGGATGTCGCCCACATCGCGGTTGGTTTTGCCCTTGGCCACCCACGACAGCACCTCGGTTTCGCGCGGTGTCAGCGCGGCGGTGGCCAGGCGGGATGCGGCACCATCACCCGCCGGCTGCAGGCTGAGCAGCCACATCGCCTCGCCCATGCCGATGTCACCCAACCGGCGCGCCACCAGGGTGCGGCCGTCGGCTGCGCTGCGGCGGCACAACGCGTTGCTGGCGCTGGTGCTGGTACTGGTGCTGGTACTGGTACTGGTACTGGTGCCGATGTTGGTGCCGACGCCAGTGCCGGCACTGCTGCTGGCGCTGTCCAGCCAGCGGGCGCAGGCTTCGGTGTTGTTGGTGGCACCGCTAAAAAACGCCGCCAACCAGCGCTGCGCCTGGGGTGAGCGCCAGGCGATGCGGCCGCGGCCGTCCACCACCAGCACACCGTGGCCACCCACGTCCAGCGCCTCGCGCGCCATGCGCACCGCGCGGGCATTGCGCACATGGGTGGCCAGGCGGGCCTGCACCTCTTGGGCCCGCACTGGCTTGACCACGTAGTCCACCCCACCGGCATCAAAGCCCTCCACCACATGCGCCGTCTCGGACAGCCCGGTCATGAAGATCACCGGGATGTGTTGCCAGGCGGCGTTTTGTTTGATGCGGCGGCAGGTCTCAAAGCCGGACAGCCCGGGCATCAACGCGTCCAGCAGAATAGCGTCGGGTGTCACCAGGTCCAGGCGTTGCAGCGCTGCCTCACCGCTGTGCGCCACCAGCACGGTGTAGCCGTCGGCCTCCAGCACCTGGGCCAGCGCGCCCAGGGACTGCGGCATGTCGTCCACCAGCAGCAGGATGCCGCTTGTCATGGTGTTTGTCATCGCGCCCGTCATGACAGCGCCGCGTCGTTCAAGTCACGCGCCTGCTGCAAATGCGCCAGCAATTCGGTGAAGGCAAAACGCTCCACCAGCCCGCGCAGCGCCTCGGCCCGTGGCGCTTGTGCCGGATGGTCTTGTGCCAGTTGGTCCAGCGCCTGGTGCAGGCCTTGGGCATGGCCCAGGCGCGCCAGGCGGGTCAGCTGGGCCACCATCTCATCGGGCAGCGCTGTGGTGTCGGTGCCGTCATCGGCAGATGGCAAATCCGGCGGCGCCCAGCCTGACAGCGGCAGGTCGGCCACCCATTCCAGTTGCAGATGGCGTTGCAGCGCCACCAGCAGCTCACTCTCGATCACCGGCTTGTCGACAAAGGCTTGTGCGCCCACGTCGGCCAGTTTGTCCGCGCGGTTCTCAAACGCATTGGCCGACACCATGATGATGGGCATGGCCAGGCTGGCGGGGTTGCCTGCTGTTGCCGTGGTTGCCGTGGTTGCCGTGGTCACCGTGGCCGCCGCGCGGCCCTGCGCACGCAAGCGGCGGGCGGTCTCCCAGCCGTCCATGTCGTCCATCGTGATGTCCAGCAGCACCGCGTCGGGTGGGTTGTCCCGCACGCTTTCCAGGCATTCACTGCCGCTGGCGGCCTCGCGGATCACAAAGCCCAGCGGCAGCAGCATGCCGGCCAGCATCTGGCGCTGGGTGGGGTGGTCGTCCACCACCAGCAGGCTGCGGCGGGCGCCGATGTAACCCGTCACCGGCCGGAGGTAGGCGCGGCTGCGCTGGGCCGGGGCGCTGATCTCGCTCAAGTACAGCCGCACGGTAAAGGTGCTGCCCTGACCGGGTGTGCTGGCCACCGTCAGCTCACCGCCCATCAACTGGGTGAGCAGGTGGGTAATGGTCAGCCCTAAGCCAGTGCCGGCCTCACCACTGCGGCGGCCGGCGCTGCCGCGCTCAAACGGCAAAAAGATGCGTTCCAGGTCTTGCTCGGCAATGCCGATGCCGGTGTCGATGACTTGCAGCCGCGCCACCTCACGCGTCAAGTCCAGCCGCAGCATGACGCTGCCGTGGTCGGTGAAGCGCACTGCATTGCTGAGCAGGTTGATGAGGATTTGGCGCAGGCGCTTTGCGTCTGCGCGGATGTATTCGGGCACACGACCTTCGGTCTTCAGATCAAAGTCCAGCCGTTTGGCGGCGGCTTGCGGTGCCACCATGCGCACCAGGTCGTCCAGAAACTCGCGCATCGGCAGTGGCGCCGGGTCCAGCCGCAGGCGGCCGGCCTCAATGCGGGCCAGGTCCAGCAGGCCGTCGATCAGGCCGTGCAAATGCTCACCACTGCGGTGGATGGTGGCCACCGCGCGGCGCGGCTCAGGCGCCAGGCGTTCGTCTTTGAGCAGGATTTGGGCATAACCCAGGATGCTGTTGAGCGGGGTGCGCAGCTCATGCGTGATGCCGGCCACATAGCGGGTCTTGGCCTGGTTGGCGGCCTCGGCCCGCGTCTTGGCGGCTTGCAGCTCGGTGTCTGTGCGGCGGTGGGCGTCAATCTCATGGGTCAGCAGCAGGTTCTGGCGGTTGGATTCATCCTCGGCCATGCGCCGGCTTTCACTGCCCAGCACCATCCACCAGGCGCCCACGGCCAGCGCCAGTGACAGCAGCGCGAATGCTTTTAAAAACGGTGCGCGCAGGGCCACTGGGTCCAGCCCTGAGCCGGCGGCGCCTTTCAAACCAGTCTGCTGCTCATACACCACACCCAAAATCACGCCCAGCAGCGCAATCAGCGAGACCGACACCACCAAATAATTGGCCACCCGGAAGTTGATGCGCTTGGACAACTGCACCGGCAGCAGCGCCACCAACGCGGCGCGCACTTGCTCGGCGGTGCGTGACTCGGTTTTGCAGCGGTCGTGGCAGCGTGATTCCAGCGTGCAACAGAGTGAGCAAATCGGCGCGCCGTAGGCCGGGCACCAGGCCATGTCTTCGGACTCAAACGGGTTCTCACACACCGAGCAGGCCACTGATTCACCGGGCGACCAGCGCGGTGTGTCTTTGCGCGCCAGGTACCAGCGGCCCTGCGTGGCCCAGGCCAGCAGCGGCGAGATGGCCATCGATGCAAATAGCGCGATGAACGGTGCGTAGGCCTGCGCCAACTCGCCAAACACGCCGGCATACGCCACCACCGCCAGCGTGGCCGCCGCCAGCATGGCGCCCAGGCCCACCGGGTTGATGTCGTACAAGTAGGCGCGGCGGAACTCGATGTGCTTTGGGCTCCAGCCCAGTGGTTTGTTGATCACCAGATCGGCCACCAGCGCGCCCACCCAGGCGATGGCCACATTGCTGTAGAGGCCCAACACCCGCTCCAGTGCCTCAAACACGCCCAGCATCATCAACAGCACCGCAATCAGCACGTTGAACACCAACCACACCACCCGGCCAGGGTGGCTGTGGGTGAGGCGGGCAAAAAAGTTGCTCCAGGCCAGCGAGCCGGCATACGCATTTGTCAAATTGATCTTGACCTGCGACACCACCACAAACAGCACCGTGGCGGCCAATACCCAGCGTGGGTCTTGAAACACATAGGCAAACCCGGCCAGGTACATGTGGGTGGGCTCCACTGCCCGGTCCACCGGCAGTTGTTGCTGCAGCACCAGAAACGCCAAAAACGCGCCACCCAGCATCTTGAGCATGCCCGGCAAGATCCAGCCTGGCCCGGCCAACACCACCGCTGCCCACCAGCGCTTGCTGCTCTCTGGGGTTTTCTCGGGCAAAAAGCGCAGGTAGTCCACCTGCTCGCCAATTTGCACCACCAATGAGAAGGCCACGGTGGCGGCCGCGCCAAACATCACCGCATCAAAACCCGCGCTGCCCGAGACGCGGCCGGTGAGGCTGGTGAACTCGGCAAAACGCTGCGGCTCTTTGAGCGCCACAAACAGATAAGGCAGCACAAACAAGACGGCCCAGATGGGTTGTGACCAGAGTTGCAGCCGTGATATGAGTGTGATGCCGTACATCACCAGCGGCACCACACCCAGCGAGGCAATCAAGTAGCAGATGGGCAGTGGCCAATCCAGCGCCATCTGGATGGCCAAGCCCAGGATGGCTGCCTCCAGCGCGAAGAAGATGAAGGTGAAGCTGGCGTAAACCAGCGAGGTGAGGGTGCTGCCCAGGTAGCCAAAACCGGCGCCACGGGTCAACAAATCCATGTCCACGCCGTATTTGGCGGCGTAATAACTGATGGGCAGGCCGGTGAGAAAGGTGATCAGCCCCACCACCAGGATGGCCCACAGCGCATTGCTGAAACCGTAGCTCAGTGCAATGGCGCCGCCAATGGCCTCCAGCGCCAAAAACGAGGTGGCACCAAACGCGGTGTTGGCCACCCGCGCCTCGCTCCACTTGCGAAAGTGGCGCGGGGTGTAGCGCAGGGCGTAGTCCTCCAGCGTTTCATTGGCCACCCAGCTGTTGTAGTCACGCCGGATGCGGAAGATTTTTTGCGGGGCAAGCGCCAAAACACAAGCTCCTCAGAGGGTGGCTGGAGGGCGGAAGACAGGCGTTGGGATGGTGCGCAGGCAGCTTGCAAGACAGTCCGTCAGTATCGGTTGAATGACAGCAAGAACCGGTCCGTCAGCCGATCCTGAAGGGCTTTGCGCCGATGGCCGTGTCCCGCAACAGCACCCGCAACAGCACCCGCAACAGCACCCACAACAACACCCCGGGCCGCACCACCGGTGATGTGCGGGAGTCTGGGGTTGGGCCCGGCGCAGCGCCCTGCGTCGTTTGACGTATTCGTCTTGTGGCGCTGCGCTTCTACCGTTGTGGCCGTGTCCTCGCTTCACCACCCCGCAGCACAGCAGCCCCTGCTGCCCGCCCGTGCCGCATGCCCCGACTTGCCCCCACACCGGAGAACCTGATGTCGCATTCGCCTGAGCATGACCTGAAGTCCACCAACCGCCGCCGCCTGCTGCAAGGCGCTGCAGCGCTGCCTTTGGCAGGTATCCCGGCCTGGGCGCTGGCCCAGCAGTTCCCCACGGCCAAGATCAACACCACCAAGCTGGCCATCACCGACACCGAAGTGACCGTGGGGCAATTGCACTCGGGCACTGGCACCATGGCCATCAGCGAGACCGGGTCGATCCAGGCCGAGCAATTGGCCATTGATGAGATCAACGCCATGGGCGGCATCTTGGGCCGCAAGATCAAGGTCATCAAAGAAGACGGCGCCAGTGATTGGCCCACCTTTGCCGAGAAGAGCAAAAAGCTGCTGGTCAATGACAAGGTGGCTGCCGTGTTTGGCTGCTGGACCAGCGCATCACGCAAAGCCGTGCTGCCGGTGTTTGAGAAAGAAAACGGCCTGCTGTACTACCCCACGTTTTACGAGGGGCTGGAGCAAAGCAAAAACGTGATCTACACCGGCCAAGAGGCCACCCAGCAAATTTTGTATGGCCTGGACTGGGCGCAAAAAGAGAAAAAAGCCAAGAGCTATTTCTTGATCGGCAGTGACTACATCTGGCCGCGCACCTCGATGAAGATTGCCCGCAAGCACATCGAGAACTTCCAAAAGGGCAAGGTGGTTGGCGAGGAGTATTACCCGCTGGGCAGCACCAACTTTGGCAGCTTGATGAACAAGATCAAGGTGCAAAAGCCGGACTGCATCTTCACCGCCGTGGTGGGTGGCAGCAATGTGGCGTTTTACAAGGCGCTCAAAGCCGCCGGCATCACCGGTGACAAACAACTGCTGCTGACCTTGGCCGTGACTGAGGATGAGATGACCGGTGTGGGCGGTGAAAACTTTGCCGGCTTCTATTCCAGCATGAAGTACTTCCAAAGCCTGGACAACGAGAACAACAAGAAATTTGTTGCCGCCTTCAAAGCCAAATACGGAAAAGACGCGGTGATTGGTGACGTGACCCAAGCAGGTTACCTGGGCCCGTGGTTGTGGAAAGCAGCGGTGGAGAAGGCCGGCAGCTTTGATGTGGACAAGGTGGTGGCGGCGTCAGAGTCCGGCACCATCGAGTTGAAGACTGCGCCCGAGGGCTATGTCAAGCTCGACAAAAACCACCACTTGTGGAGCAAGTCGCGCATTGCGCAAGGCATGCCTGACAGCACCTTCAAGGTGGTGTCGGAGAGCCCGCAACTGATCAAGCCGGATCCATTCCCCAAAGGCTATCAATAACCCCCCCCGTAGCGGCCAAGGCCGCTCCCCCCCCAGGGGGGCCGCGCCAGTGGACCGGCAGAGCCGGCTCCACGGCCCGTGTTTGACGGGAGCCGCGCCTTTGGCGTTGGTCTGTTAAAGGGCAGTGCCAGCGGCTTTCGGCGCGGGTTCTGTGGCCTGTTCTTGATACCGGCCCACCAGGAGTGTTGCTTTGACCTTCCCCGAAATGCTGAACATCGGCCTCATGCAGGGCTTTGCAGGCCTCAGTCTGTTTGCAGTGCTGCTGCTGATGGGGCTGGGGCTGGCCATCATCTTTGGCCAGATGGGCGTGATCAACATGGCGCATGGGGAGTTCATGACCATTGGCGCCTACACCATTTATTTAGGCTCGCACCTGACCAGCACGCTGATGCCGAAGTGGACACCGTATTATTTTCCAGTGGCGGTGGTGTTGGCCTTCACCTTTGCGTTTGCGGTGGGCTGGTTGGTGGAATGGGCGTTGATCCGCCATTTGTACAAGCGCCCGCTGGACACCTTGCTGGCCACCTGGGGCATCAGCCTGGCAATGCAACAAAGCTTCCGCACCTTCATTGGGCCTAAAGAGGTGAGCCCCACCTTGCCCGATTGGCTGCTGGGCTCATGGGCACCATCGCCCGGGTTGGACATTCCCATCAACGGCATGTTTGTGATGGCGCTTACTGCCCTGGTCACGATAAGTGTGTTGATTGCGTTGGCCAAAAGCCGTTGGGGCTTGCGGGTGCGGGCCACTGTCAGCAACCGGGTGATGGCCAACGCCATCGGCATTGACACCAGCAAGACGGACAGGTTGACCTTTGCCATTGGCTGCGGCATTGCCGGCATGGCCGGTGCGGCATTCACCACCATCGGGTCCACCGGGCCGACATCGGGTTCGCTGTACATCGTTGATTCATTCCTGGTGGTTACTTTTGGCGGCGCAGCCAGCTTGCTGGGCACGGTGGTGTCTGCGTTCGGCATTGCGCAGACGCAATCCATCACCGAGTTTTTCCTGGCGGGCTCAATGGCCAAGGTGATCACGCTGTCCTTGATCGTGCTGATTTTGATGATCCGCCCGCAGGGCCTGTTCGCCAGCAAGGTGCGGCGTTGATGGCCAGCATTTCCTCTCGGAGCACGCCTCAATGATTGCCCTCAAAGACCTGATCAAGCGCTACCAGCTCACCAGCATGCTGATTCTGGTGTTGCTGCTGGCGGTGGTGCTGCCGCTGCTGTTGCCCATCTTTCGCCTCAACCTGGTGGGCAAGTATCTGACGTATGCGTTTGTGGCCATCGGCCTGGTGATGGTGTGGGGTTACGGTGGTGTATTGAGCTTGGGCCAAGGGGTGTTTTTCGGTCTGGGTGGTTACGCAATGGCGATGTTTTTGAAGCTGGAAGCATCGGACCCAATCACCACCAAGATCCAATCCACCCCCGGTATACCTGACTTCATGGACTGGAACCAGATCACCGCGTTGCCGGCTTTTTGGTTGCCATTCAAGAGCCTGCCGCTCACGTTGATTGCCGTGGTGGCTGTGCCCACACTGCTGGCCTGGATCGTGAGCTTTGCGATGTTCAAGCGCCGGGTGGGTGGGGTGTACTTCGCCATCATCACCCAGGCGGTGGCGTTGATCCTCACCGTGCTCATCATCGGTCAGCAGGGTTATACCGGCGGCGTGAATGGCATGACCGATTTGAAGACGGTGCTGGGCTGGGACACCCGCACTGACAGCGCCAAATACATTCTTTATTACCTGTGCGTGGTGTTGCTGGTGGCCAGCATGTTGCTGTGCCGCTGGATACAAACCGGCAAGGCCGGTACCCTGCTGCTGGCCATGCGTGACAAAGAAGACCGGGTGCGGTTCTCGGGATATGACGTGGCCAACTTCCGCGTCTTCACCTTCTGCTTGGCGGCTGCACTCTCCGGCATCGGCGGTGCGCTGTTTTCACTGCAGGTGGGTTTCATGTCACCCAGCTTTGTGGGCATCGTGCCGAGTATCGAGATGGTGATTTACGCCGCAGTGGGCGGCCGCATGAGCTTGGTGGGTGCGGTCTACGGCACGCTGCTGGTCAATGCTGGCAAAACGTTCTTCTCTGAGAGCTTTCCGGACTTGTGGTTGTTCTTGATGGCGGGTTTGTTCATCGGCGTGACGATGGCATTTCCGATGGGCCTGGCAGGGCTGTGGGAAAGCCATGTGCTGCCGTGGTGGGCCAGGCGGCGGGCGGGCAAAACGGCGGCTGTGCCAGCCAGCGCCTCAGCCGCACCGGCAGCGCCAGCCCCACACAACGACGCCGCCAAGTTGCCCACCGGCATCCGCAGTCAACAGGCCTGAGCCCGGAGCCGCACCATGAGCAATACCGACTACGCCCTGGCCATTGAAGACCTGACCGTCAGCTTTGACGGTTTCAAAGCCATCGATACCCTGACGCTGTACATCGACAAAAACGAGTTGCGGGTCATCATCGGCCCCAATGGCGCTGGCAAGACCACGCTGCTGGATTTGATTTGCGGCAAGACCAAAGCAGCGTCCGGCAGCATCAAATTTAAGAACACCGAACTCACCAAAATGGACGAGTTTCAACGGGTGCGGCTGGGCATTGGCCGCAAGTTTCAAACGCCGTCGATCTACGAAAACTTGAGTGTGTTTCAGAACCTGGAGGTCTCGTTCCCCAAAGGCCGGTCGGTGATGGGTGCATTGGCTTTTAAATGCACCGCTGAGGTGACAGACCGGGTGCAGGCCGTGGCCACTGACATCCACCTGGCCGACAAGCTGGACACCGAAGCAGGTTTGCTCAGCCATGGCCAAAAGCAATGGCTGGAGATTGGCATGCTGTTGATGCAAGACCCCGAGTTGCTGCTGCTGGACGAGCCCATTGCCGGCATGAGCGCCCGTGAGCGTGAGCTGACGGCTGATTTGCTCAAGCGTATTTGCCAAAACCGCTCAGTGGTGGTGATTGAGCACGACATGGATTTTGTCAAACAGATTGCGCACAAGGTGACGGTGATGCACCAAGGCAAGATCCTGGCCGAGGGCTCAATGGACAAGGTGCAGAACGATCCGAAAGTCATTGACGTGTATTTGGGCCACTGAGCCTGGGCCATTGAAGGAGTACCGCAGATGTTGAGCGTCAAAGACCTGTTTGTGGCCTACGGGCAAAGCGAAGCCTTGCACGGCATCACGTTCAATGCCGCCAAGAAAGAAACCGTTGCCATCATGGGCCGCAACGGCATGGGCAAAACCACGCTGTTCAAAAGCCTGATGGGGGTGCTGCCCACCAAGAGCGGGTCAGTGACGGTGGCCGGGCAAGAGATCAGCCAAGATGAAAGCTTTCGCCGCGTGGCCAAAGGCATTGCGTATGTGCCGCAGGGCCGCATGATTTTCCCCACGCTGAGCGTGGAAGAAAACATCCAGACCGGCCTGGAGAACAGTGCCACCCGGCGCATCCCCGAAGAGATTTACGCGCTGTTCCCGGTGTTGTGGGACATGCGGCGGCGCAAGGGCGGCAATTTGTCGGGCGGCCAGCAACAGCAATTGGCCATTGCCCGCGCATTGGTCACCGAGCCCAAGGTGTTGCTGCTGGACGAGCCTACTGAAGGCATTCAGCCGTCCATCATCAAAGACATTGCCAAAGCGTTGAATGAAATCCGCAAGATGCGCGACATCACCATTGTGGTGAGCGAGCAGGTGCTGAGCTTTGCGCTGGATGTGGCCGACCGCTTGTTTGTGATTGAGGGCGGCCGGCTGGTGCATGAAACCAAACGCGCCGACACCGATGTTGCGCACATCAAGCAATACCTCTCTGTTTGAGCCCATTATTTTTACCCCCACCCGCAGGAGATAAACCATGGCCGAGACCCTGATCAGCGTTGACCTCAGCAAGAGCCCACTCGAGAACGAGAACATCCACAACCGTTGGCACCCGGACATCCCGATGGCGGTGTGGGTCAACCCGGGCGATGACTTCATTCTGGAAACGTTTGACTGGACCGGTGGTTTCATCAAGAACAACGACAGCGCTGATGACGTGCGCGACATTGACCTGAGCACGGTGCATTACCTGAGCGGCCCGGTGGGCGTGAAAGGCGCCGAGCCGGGTGACCTGCTGGTGGTGGACTTGCTGGACATTGGCGCCAAGCAAGACAGTCTGTGGGGCTTTAACGGCTTTTTTAGCAAGAAGAACGGCGGCGGCTTTTTGACCGAGCACTTTCCGCTGGCGCAAAAGTCCATCTGGGACATCAAGGGCATGTTCACCAGCAGCCGGCATGTGCCGGGGGTCAACTACGCGGGTTTGATCCACCCAGGGCTGATTGGCTGCCTGCCCGACCCCAAGATGCTGGAGGTGTGGAACACCCGTGAACAGGCGCTGATCGATTCGGACCCCGCCACCAGTGGGCTGGCCAACCCGCCGTTTGCCGGCACTGCCCACATGGGTCGGCTCACCGGCGACGCCAAGGCCAAAGCCGCCGCAGAGGGCGCCCGCACCGTGCCGCCGCGTGAGCATGGTGGTAACTGCGACATCAAGGATTTATCGCGTGGCGCCAAGGTGTATTTCCCCGTCTATGTGGACGGCGCGGGCTTGAGTGTGGGCGACCTGCACTTCAGCCAAGGCGACGGTGAAATCACTTTTTGCGGCGCCATTGAAATGGCCGGTTGGGTGCATATGAAAGTGACGTTGATCAAAGGCGGCATGGCCAAGTACGGCATCAAGAACCCGATCTTCAAGCCCAGCCCGATCACGCCCACTTACAACGACTACCTGATCTTTGAAGGCATCAGCGTGGACGAGAGTGGCAAGCAGTACTACCTGGATGTGAACGTGGCCTACCGCCAAGCTTGCCTGAATGCGATTGAATATTTGAAGAAGTTTGGTTACTCGGGCGCACAGGCCTATTCGATCTTGGGCACGGCGCCGGTGCAGGGCCACATCAGCGGTGTGGTGGACGTGCCGAATGCCTGCGCCACGCTGTGGTTGCCAACGCAGATTTTTGACTTTGACATCAATCCGAATGCCAACGGGCCGATCAAACACCTGGATGGGTCGGTGGTGATGCCGCTGTCGCAAGACGTGATTTGAGTTTGCAGCAAGCAGCAAGCAGCAAGCGCCACCGGAGCCGCCGCCATGCCCACCTATGACTACGCCTGCCAAGACTGCGGCGGCTTTGACGCCTTTCGCACGCTGGGCGCCCGCAATGAGCCCGCTGCCTGCCCGGGTTGCGGCACCGCTTCACCCCGGGTGTTTGCCACCGCACCGCGCCTGGCACTGATGGACAGTGGCACGCGCAATGCCCTGGCCACCAATGAGCGGGCGCAACACGCGCCGCGCATGTCAGGGGAGTACAGCCGCCTCAAACACCCCGCTGGCTGCGGCTGTTGCAGCACCACCAAACGCGGCGCCACGCTGCAGGCGCCCAACGGCAACAAGGCTTTTCCCAGCAAACGGCCCTGGATGATCAGCCACTGATCTTGGCCAGCAGGCCGACCCCAAAGCCACCCATCAAGGACACCTCACCATGCACCACGGCGATATTTCCAGCAGCAAAGACACGGTCGGCGTGGCCGTTGTCAACTACAAGATGCCACGCCTGCACAGCAAGGCCGAGGTGATGGACAACGCACGCAAGATCGCCGCCATGGTGGAGGGCATGAAGGTGGGCTTGCCCGGCATGGACTTGGTGATCTTCCCGGAGTACAGCACCCACGGGATCATGTATGACCCGAAAGAGATGTACGACAACGCGGCGCAAGTGCCGGGTGAAGAGACCGCCATCTTTGCCGCTGCCTGCAAAAAGGCCAAGGTGTGGGGCGTGTTTTCGCTCACCGGTGAGCGGCATGAAGAGCACCCGCACAAGGCGCCCTACAACACCTTGATTTTGATGAATGACCAGGGTGAGATCGTTCAGAAGTACCGCAAGATCATGCCCTGGGTGCCGATTGAAGGCTGGTACCCGGGCAACTGCACCTATGTGAGTGACGGCCCGAAAGGCATGAAGATCAGCCTGATCATTTGCGACGACGGCAACTACCCCGAGATCTGGCGTGACTGCGCGATGAAGGGCGCTGAGCTGATCATCCGCTGCCAGGGGTATATGTACCCGGCCAAAGAGCAGCAAATCATGATCAGCAAAGCCATGGCCTTTGCCAACAATTGCTATGTGGCGGTGGCCAATGCGTCAGGCTTTGATGGCGTTTACAGCTATTTTGGCCACTCGGCCATCATCGGGTTCGACGGCCGCACATTGGGTGAATGCGGTGAAGAGGATATGGGCATTCAGTACGCGGCATTGTCCAAACACCTGATCCGCGACTTCCGCAAAAACGGCCAGAGTGAGAACCACCTGTTCAAGCTGCTGCACCGGGGTTACACCGGGCTGATCAACTCCCGTGAGGGTGACCAAGGCGTGGCCGCCTGCCCCTACGACTTTTATGCCAAGTGGATCAACGATCCCGAGGGCATGCGCAAGCAGGTGGAGTCCTTCACCCGCAGCACCGTGGGCACGGAAGAAGCGCCGATTGATGGCATTCCCAATCCCGACACCATCACCCACCGCTGATGACTGACCTGTCACTGCCCCGCCCCGGTGCGGCGCTGGCCGCCTGGCGTGTGGCCGACCAGCCCTATTACCAAGCCACTGGGGACGAGATCGCCCGTTTCCTGGCCGCCAGCGCGCAGCGCCTGCCACTGCTGCTCAAAGGCCCCACCGGCTGCGGCAAAACCCGGTTTGTGCAGCACATGGCCTGGCGTTTGGGCCGGCCGCTCATCACTGTGGCCTGCCATGATGACCTGAGCGCTGGTGACCTGGTAGGCTGCTGGACGGTGACGGCACCCGCTGGCAAGACGGCCCGCTGACCCAGGCAGCACGGCATGGCGCCATCTGCTACCTGGATGAGCTGATCGAGGCGCGGGCCGACACCACCGTGGTCATCCATCCGCTCACTGACACCCGCCGCATGTTGCCGCTGGCCCAGCATGATGAGGTGGTGTTGGCGCACCCTGATTTCCAGCTGGTGGTGTCCTACAACCCCTCACCGTTGGCGCGCGAAATGAAAGCGTCCACCCGCCAACGTTTTTGTGCGCTCGCGTTTGACTACCCCGCGCCAGAGCGTGAGGCCGGCATCGTGGCGCGTGAATCTGGCCTGGACCTGAGCCGGGCGGCGGCCATCGTCGCGTTTGGCGTGCGCACCCGGCGGCTGCAAGGTCAGGGGCTGGACGACGGCGCGTCCACCCGCATGCTGGTGCATGCAGCAGTGCTGGTGGTGCAGGGCTTGGCCATCAACGCCGCCTGCAGCATGGCCGTGGTGGACGCGCTCAGTGACGAGCCGGGTGTGCATGAAGCCTTGCAAGCGGCGTTGGACGCGTCTTTTTGAGTTGAGGCATGTCCTGCCCAACCAGCCCAACCAGCCCAACGAGCCGAACCTGCGTGCCGCGCCTTGCCTCCGCCCGCCATGCCCACCGCACCCATCCCCAGCCCTGCAGGCCACGCGGTTGACACCACCCCGCTGGCGCATTGGTTGCGCCTGCTGTGGGGCGCTGCGCCGACACTGCATCTGGGCAGTGAGGCGCCGTTCATCACTGCCGGCGCCATCCACCTGCCGGCGCAGCCGCACTGGCAACAGCACCGCGCTGCAGCGGCGCATGCGGCCGCGCATCTGGTGTATTCGCCCGCCCGGTTTGACGGCACAGCGCTGGTGCCCATCGCCCGCCACTTGCTGGCCTTGTTAGAGGACGCGCGGGTTGAAGCCCTGGCCATGCGTGAGCTGCCCGGCCTGGCCCGCCTGTGGCGCCCATTGCACACCGCTACCCCGGACGACGGTTTTGGCTGTGAGGCGCTGATGCGCCGCCTGTCCCGCGCGCTGGCTGACCCCAGCTACGCGGACCCCCACCCCTGGGTGCAAAAAGGCCGGCGCCTGTTTTATCTGGACGAAGGCCTGGCCCTGCTGGCGCTGCGCACCCCCGCCGAGCTGCGTGGCGCCGCGCTGCGGCTGGGCCATGACATCGGCCAAATGCGCCTGCCTTTGAATGCCAGCGGCCACTGCCAGTCACCCGCTTACCGCGACGACCACCGCTGGATGTGGGCCGCCGAGCAACTGCAGGCGGTGCAGCCACCGCCCGCGCCACACCCCGTGCCGCAACCCACACCAGCCGACCTGCAGCCAACGCTTGCCGATGCGCCGCCGCACAGCAGCACGGCGGCGCTGCGTTACCCGGAATGGGACCACCTCATCCGCCGGTTGCGGCCAGACTGGTGCCAGTTGTTTGAAGTGGTCGCAGCGCCGCGCACTGGGTTTGCCGCACATCCTGCAGCACCGCAGGCGACCAACCGCACCGCAGACCAGACGCTGCGCCGCCGGCTGTTGCAGCCGCTGCGCGCACTGGCCAGGCCGCAGCCCAGCCGCCACCGCAGCGCCAGCGGCGATGTGCTGGATTTGGACGCGCTGGTGCAGTGGCGGGTGGACAGGCGCCAGGCTGCAGTGGGTGGCGCTGCGGGCGGCGCCGCGGGTGGCGTTGTGGGCGCTGTTGTGGATGACGTTCGGCTGTTCCACCAACGCCAGCGCAGCGTGGCCCAGGCAGCGGTGTGGCTGCTGGTGGACCGGTCAGCGTCCACCGCGCAGCCGCTGCCCCCAGCAGGCCACAGTGTGCTGCAGGGTGCTGTGCAAGCGGCCACCGCACTGGCCAGTGCGCTGCGCGAGCTGGGGGTGTCTTGTGCCGTGGCCGCCTTCAACTCCAACGGCCGCCACGCCGTGCGGCTGGATCTGCTGCAGAGGCCGGGTGAACACCGCGCGCCCCGCGTTGGCCAGGATGACGTGTTACCGCAGCGTCTGCAGACTTTGCGCAGCGCGGGGTCCACCCGCCTGGGCGCGGCCTTGCGCCATGTCACCGCCCGCCTGCTGGCACAGCATGCGTCCACCCGTTGGCTGCTGCTGTTGTCCGACGGCCAACCGCATGATGTGGACGCCCATGACCGGCGTTATCTGGTCGAGGACGCCCGCCACGCGGTGCGCCAGGCCAGGCGGGCCGCCGTGCGCATGGCCTGCATCCGCCTGGCGCCCACGCTGGCCAGTCCGGCCGACGCGCAGTCAGCCGAGGACACCGTGTCCAAGCGCATCTTTGGTGCTGGCGGTGTGCAAACCGCTGCCAGCGTGGATGCGCTGCCGCAGCTGGTGTTGCGCTTGTTGGGCTGACTGCTCGGCTATTGACCTGCTGGCCTGCTGGCCAGCAGGCCAGCAGGGGCACAACGCGCCACAAAACAAAAAGCCCCGCAAGTCATTGCCTTGCGGGGCCTCTGAGGGTTCTGGTGGCGCTTCAGGGATTCGAACCCCGGACCTGCGGATTATGATTCCGTCGCTCTAACCGGCTGAGCTAAAGCGCCACAAATCCGCGATTATAGCGGCAACTTTTTGCGGGCCCACATGGCCGCCCTGATCCGAATTGCCAAATGTTCAGCTTCTTCAAGAAAAAGCCCGCGCTGCCGGTTGCGCCGGCCAGCACCCTGCCTGCCGAGGCCACCGCACCCCCTGCTGCGCCCGCCGCGGCAACACCGGAGGTACTGCCATCAACCCAAACCCCAACCCCAGCCGCCGCTGACGCAGCCCAGTCGGCCGCAACCGCCGGCTGGTGGAAGACTGCGGTCAACAAGTTGGCCGGCGCACCCGCCAGCCCAGCACCAGCAGCAAGTCTGTCACCGGCCACGCCGCCCGTACCCGCCCCAACGCCCACGCCCACGCCGGCCCAGCCCTTGCCCGAGCCCGAGCCCGAGCCGCCGCCCAGCCGCCAAAGTTGGTTGGACAAGCTGCGCAACGGTTTGCGCAAAACCGGCAGCAGCATTGCCCAGGTTTTCACCGGCACCCAGATCGACGACGCGTTGTATGAGGAGTTGGAGGCCGCGCTGCTGATGGCCGATGCCGGCATCAAGGCCACCGAGTTTTTGCTGCAAGACCTGAAGCGGCGTGTCAAAGAGGCCAAGGCAGTGGACCCGGCGCGTGTCAAGGCGCTGCTGGGTGATGCGCTGGCCGACCTGCTGGCGCCGCTGGAAAAGCCGCTGGTGGTGGGGCAGTTCAAACCCACCGTGATGATGGTGGTGGGGGTCAACGGCGCTGGCAAGACCACCAGCATCGGCAAGCTCACCCGCCACCTGGCGGACGCCGAGCGCACCGTGCTGTTGGCTGCAGCTGACACCTTCCGCGCCGCCGCACGCGAGCAACTGGCGGTGTGGGCTGACCGGAATCGGGTCGAGATCGTCAGCCAGGAGGGCGGCGACCCGGCGGCAGTGGCGTTTGATGCGGTGTCCGCCGGCAAGGCCCGCAACCGCGATGTGGTGATCGCCGACACCGCCGGCCGCCTGCCCACCCAGCTGCATTTGATGGAAGAGCTGAAAAAAATCCGCCGCGTGATTGCCAAGGCCGACCCCGGTGCGCCGCACGAGGTGTTGTTGGTGGTGGACGGCAATACCGGCCAGAACGCGCTGAGTCAGGTCAAGGCCTTTGATGACGCGCTGGGCCTCACCGGCCTGATCGTCACCAAGCTGGACGGCACGGCCAAAGGTGGCGTGCTGGCGGCCATCGCCCGCGAGCGGCCGGTGCCGGTGTATTTCATCGGCGTGGGTGAAAAGCTGGAAGACCTGCAGACCTTCAACGCGCGTGAGTTTGCGCAGGCGCTGTTGAGTTGAGTGGGCCGCGCCACGCGGTGGCGCGGCAGTGCAGGCGTAGCAGTGCGGGCGTAGCCGTTCGGGTGCAGCCTTGGCCGCCAGGTGTGCGGTTTTGCCTGCAGGTCCAGGCCCCGGCGGCCGATAACACGACAAGGTCGGCCAGGGTTGCCAACCGGCCCCGTGCCGGTGTGGGCCGCAGGCCGTTGTCCATCTGCTGTGCCTGGAATCGCCCGCCGCCGTGCTTGAAACCGCCTCTGACCATGCTTTGCCTGTGTTGCCGGTTTGCCCGCGGTGTGGCCATGCCGCCAACCGCATCCCCAGGCTCAACCAGGACCGGGCGCGCACCGTGTCCATCCGCGCCCGGCGTTACCGCTGCGGTGCTGTGACCTGTGGCTGGCAAGGCTTGCTGCTGCCGGCTGAGCTGGCGCCGGGCGCTGATGCCGCTGGGTCAGCCACAGACCCGGCCACAGACCCGGCCACCGCCGCAACCGCAGCCCGTGCCGGCAGCCGGCCGCTGCGCTGGGCCCGCAACGCGGTGCTGGGCGGCACGGTGGCCGCAGCGGTTGGCTTGCCCGTGGTGGTGGCCACGGTGGTGGGCCTGGGTGCTGTGGCCGGCCCGCCGGGTGCGGTGGCTTTGGCGCCCGGTGTCAGCCATGACGGCTTGGCGCTGCGAGGGCCATCACGGCCCGCGCGGGCAGCACGACCATCCCAACCCCAGGGCGGGCAGATGCTGCAGGCCCAGGCGGTGGGTGTGCCGGCTTTTGTGGCCACGGCGGCAGCATCAGCGGCCTTGTCTGCCATGGCCACCAAGGCAGCCACCACGACCGCCACCGCAACCACCGCCACCATCACCACCGCCGGCCCGCTGACCCTGCGCCAAGGCTGCGCCTGGGGCCAGCCCGGCCGCAACCCCTATCGCGGCACCACCGAGCAAGCACTGCAGGCCGCACACCTGCCGGACGATGTGGTGCGCCAGGTCAGCGCCATGCGCCTGGCCAAGCAGACCACGGCGCGGCTGCAGATCAGCACGGCCGGCATTCGCGAGGTGGGCGGCCCGCGTGAATTTGCGTCGCGTGGCCTGGCGTTGACCTTTGGCAACACGTTGTGCCTGGACGCCAAAGTCAATTTTTCGCCCGGCCACACCGAGCCGGCTGACCTGTACGAGGTGCGTGACAGCCAGGGCCGGCTGCATGCGGTGATGGTGCCGGATGTGTGCGGCAACGTCAGCGTGCTGCAGCGGCGTGGCCAGCGTGGTGTGGTGGCCGGCCTGGCCAGTGCGCTGGCCCAGCGCAGTGTGGCGATGGCCGCCTTGGCCGATGCACTGGCGCAAGACGGGGCTGGGACGGCAGACACTGCTGACACCGTGCCCGGTGGTGATGATGGTGGTGGCAGCGCCAGCACCACCGATGCTGCGGCCGACCCGTCCACCAGCGCGCCGGCCACTGGCGGGCAGGGCGCGGCGCCACTGGCCGGCAACCTGCGTGGCCGTCGTGCCGCAGGGTCAGGGCTCGGGCTGGGGGCTGACGTGGTTGCAGGGCCAGGCGTGGTTGCAGGGCCAGGTGTGGTTGCACGGCCAGGTGTGGCAGAAGGCGGATTCACATCCGGCAGCTCAAGCCCGTCGTCACCTGCCGCCGTGTCCGACCCAACTGCGCCGCAGAGCGTGCTGTTGGCAGCACCTGGTGGTTTTACCGTCGCCAGCTTGGCGGGGCTGACCGATCTGGTGGTGCCACGCAGCGTGGCGGTGGCCGGGCTGAGCAGTCTGGCCAGCGGGCTGGCGCAAACGGCTGAGGGGGTGTCCAGCGTGGCCGTGGTGCTGGGCGATACCGCAGCGCCTTTGCCGGTGACCGGGCTGCCATCCAACACCGAGCGCCAGACCGTGCCTGAGCCGGGCACGCTGGCCTGTGTGCTGGCCGGACTGGTGGCGCTGGGCGTGCTGCGCAGGCGCCAGCGGCGTTTGGTCAAAGGGCGCTGAGCGGGATGGGCTGGTTCAGCCCATCATGCCCTTCATGCCGCCCATGCGTTTCATCATCTTCATCAGGCCGCCGCCCTTCATCTTTTTCATCATGTCGCGCATCTGCTCAAACTGGTTGAGCAGGCGGTTGATCTCTTGCACATGCACCCCGGCACCACCAGCGATGCGGCGCTTGCGGCTGGCTTTGAGCAGGTCGGGCTTGCGGCGCTCCAGCGCAGTCATCGAGTTGATGATGCCCTCCATGCGGCGCACATCGCGCTCGGCTTTGTCCATGTCCACCTTGCCGGCCTTGGCCGTCATGGCGCTGGGCAGCTTGTCCATCAGGCCACTCAGCCCGCCCATCTTCTTCATCTGCGTGATCTGCATGAGGAAGTCATTCAGGTCAAACGCGTCACCTGACTTGACCTTGTCGGCCAGCTTTTGCGCCGCGCCCAGGTCAACATTGTTTTGCACCTGCTCGACCAGGGCCACGATGTCGCCCATGCCCAGCACCCGGCCGGCGTGGCGCTCGGCGTCAAACACCTCCAGGCCGTCGATCTTCTCGGACACACCGGCAAACTTGATCGGCGCGCCGGTGATGGCCCGCACCGACAGCGCCGCGCCACCGCGTGAATCACCGTCCAGCTTGGTCAGCACGATGCCGGTGAGCGGCAGCGCTTCTTTGAACGCCTTGGCGGTATTGATCGCGTCTTGGCCCTGCATCGCGTCCACCACAAACAGCGTCTCGATGGGCTTGAGCACGCTGTGCAGGTCGCTGATCTCGGCCATCAAGGCCGCGTCGATGGCCAACCGGCCGGCGGTATCGACCAGCAACACATCAAAGTAATGGCGGCGGGCATGGTCCAGTGCGGCCAACACGATGTCGTGGGGTTTTTGGTCGGGGGCGGACGGAAACCACTCCGCCCCGGCCTGCTTGGTGACCACCTTGAGCTGCTCGATGGCCGCCGGGCGGTAGACGTCGGCCGACACGGTGAGCACTTTTTTCTTGCGCCGCTCGATCAGGTGCTTGGCCAGCTTGGCGGTGGTGGTGGTTTTACCGGCGCCCTGCAGGCCCGCCATCAAGATGACCGCCGGCGGCTGGGTGGCCAGGTTCAGGTCACTGATGCCCTCGCCCATGGTGGCGGCCAGCTCGCGGTGGACCACGCCCACCAGCGCCTGGCCGGGGTTGAGTGAGCCCACCACCTCGGTGCCGAGTGCTTTGTCTTTGACGCGGGCGATGAAATCACGCACCACTGGCAGCGCCACGTCGGCCTCCAGCAGCGCCATGCGCACCTCACGCAGCATGTCGGCCACGTTGCTGTCGGTGATGCGGGCCTGGCCCCGCATGGTCTTGACGAGGCGTGACAGGCGGTCTGAAAGGGCTGATGCCATCGGGTGACGGCACCCGGTCAGGGCAGGCCGCGAAAGTACACTGTGGCTGATGATTCTACCGTTTGCCCCTGTTGCCACCCTGGGTGCCGCACCGCTGGTGGTGGCACTGCTGGCCGCGCTGGCTTACGGGCTGGCGGCGCTGCCGTCGGGCAGCCAATCACGTTTGCCGGTGCCGGCGTTGGTGGCCGGCTGGTTGCTGCATGCGGTGTTGCTGGCGCTGGACATTGGCGGCTGGGGCCGCGGTGAGCCAGGTGCCCGCTTGGGCTTTGGGCCGGTGCTGTCGCTCACCGTCTGGCTGATCCTGGCGGTGCATGAGGTGGA
>JAYVLI010000138.1:0-13887 GCA_043759535.1 Betaproteobacteria bacterium
GTGACGCTTCTTGTGCCACGGGTCTGGAAAAAACAGATGCACACCGGCCAATGAGGCGGGCGCAATCATCTGCTGCAGCACGTGCACCGCGTCGTACTGCACGATGCGCAGGTTGCTCAAACCCTGCTCGCCGATCTCGCGCAGCAGCGCGCCCACGCCGGGGGCATGCACCTCGACACCGATGAAATCCCAACCCGGCCGGGCGGCAGCAATCTGCGCCGTGGCCTGGCCCATGCCAAAGCCGATCTCCAGCACCCGGGGCGCGTCGCGGCCAAAGTGGGCTGGCCAGTCGGCCGGCCCGGCGTCGAACGGCAGCACAAAGCGCGGCCCCAGATCGGCCAATGCGCGCGCCTGGCCACTGCCGATGCGGCCGGCGCGCAGCACAAAACTGCGGATCGCGCGGCGCGGCGGCGGCAGCGCGTCAACGGCCGCCGGCTCGGTGGCGGGCGGGGGCGAGCCGGCGGGGGGATGGGCCAGAGGATGGGCGTCAGGCATGGCCGGTGGGATGGGGCGGATGCAACATCCGGCCGTAAAAAAGGCCCTCTCGGGGCCCTGCAGGTGGGCGCTGCGTGCAACCAGTGGCAGCAACATCAGCCGCCGCATCACGGCTGGAGCGGGTGAGGGGAATCGACCCCCTGTATGAAGCTTGGGAAGCTGCCGTTCTGCCATTGAACTACACCCGCAACGGACACGATTCTAGCGTGCTACGGTTGCCGGACCGGGTCGCGCGTACCCCGACTACCCCGTAGTTCCCAGGTGGCAGCGGCCGGGCGGCTGCGGCAACATCCCGGGCCAGACACCATGACCGATCCCATCCAACTGCTGCACCTGGGCCCTGGCGCGCCCGATCTGTCGACTTCGGCCTACGGCCCGTTTGTGGTGCATTCGGTGGCCTCGGCAGCCGATCTGGCGGCGTCACTCGACAGCCAGAACTACGACGCCATCGTGCTGGTGCAAGCGCAGACCGATGGCCTGGCCGCGCTGGCCGGCTGGCCGGATTTGTCGCGTGCGGTGCTGGACGCCGCGGTGCTGGTGGTGGCGCCTGAGCCGGCCACCGGCGACGCGGTGCGCCTGCTGCATTTGGGCGTGCAGGATGTGTTGCCGCCGCGTGACGCCCAGCCTGAAAGCCTGGCCCGCGCCGTGCGCCTGGCCGTTGAGCGCAAGCGGCTGGAGCGCGCCGCCCGCAAGGCCTACGCCACCGACCTGGCCACCGGCCTGCCCAACTACGCGCAGTTGATGGAACACATGAGCCACCTGCTGGCCCTGCGCGAGCGTGAGCCCGCCGCCATGGCCTTGCTGGCCCTGCGCATTGAGGGCCTGGGCGCCACCGAAGCCAGGCTGGGCACCGAGGCCGCCAATGTTCTGCGCCGCAAGGTGGCTGTGCGGCTGCGCTCGGGCCTGCGTGCCAGTGATGTGGTGGCCTCGGTGGGCAGCGATTCTTTTGTCGTGCTGCTGGCCTGGATTGACGACCCGGCCAACGCCGACCGGGTGGCCATCAAGCTGGCCCAGTCACTGCAGCGGCCGTTCAGCATTGCGGGCCAGGATGTGGCGGTGGCCGTGTGCGCTGGCGTGGCGCAGTACCCGCAGCACGGCAAGGACGCCGAGACACTGATGCGCCGCGCGCTGGGCCAGGCGGGTGATGGCCAGGCGATGGGCCGGGCGGGCTTGAGGCCACGCAGCGGCGCTGCAGCCAACGACGAATAGCCAAGCCTCGCGCTTGTTGCGCCGCTGTGGCATTGCAGCGCCGCAGCCAGCGCTGGCGCCGTGCCGCCTACTTCTGAATGTCACCCAGGCACAGGTATTTGGACTCGACATAGTCGTCAATGCCGGCATGCCCACCCTCGCGGCCCAGGCCGGATTGCTTGACACCGCCAAACGGCACTTCGGCCGTGCTGATCAGGCCCGTATTGATGCCCACCATGCCGTAGTCCAGCGCCTCGGCCACGCGGAACACCCGGCCGATGTCGCGGGTGTAGAAGTAGCTGGCCAGGCCAAACTCGGTGGCGTTGGCCAGCGCAACGGCTTGCGCCTCGGTGTTGAACTTGAACACCGGCGCCACCGGGCCAAAGGTCTCTTCCTTGGCGCACAGCATGTCCCCCGTCACATCGGCCAGCACCGTGGGTGTGAAGAATCGATCACCCGTGTCGGGCACCACCGCACCACCGGTCACCAGCCGGGCGCCTTTGCCCAGTGCATCGGCCACATGGGCCTGCACCTTGGCCACCGCTTGGGCGTCGATCATCGGGCCTTGCTGGATACCGGCGTCAAAGCCATTGCCCACCGTGATGGCGCCGGCCTTGGCCGCCAGTTGCGCCACAAACGCGTCGTAGATGCCGGCCTGCACGTAAAAGCGGTTGGCGCAGACGCAGGTCTGGCCGGCATTGCGGTATTTGCTGGCCATGGCACCGTCCACCGCTGAGGCAATGTCGGCATCGTCAAACACGATGAAGGGCGCATTGCCACCCAGCTCGAGGCTGATCTTCTTGACCGTGGGCGCGCACTGGCGGGCCAAGATGCGGCCGACCTCGGTGGACCCGGTGAACGACAGGTGCCGCACCACATCACTGGAACACAACACATTGCCGATCTCGATGGATAACGCGGCGTCGGCCGTCAGCACGTTCAGCACCCCGGCCGGCATGCCGGCGCGCTGGGCCAGCTCGGCCACGGCCAGCGCCGACAGCGGCGTGGCCTCGGCCGGCTTGATGACCACGGTGCAGCCGGCGGCCAGCGCTGGCGCCACCTTGCGGGTGATCATGGCGATGGGGAAGTTCCACGGCGTGATGGCCGCGCACACGCCAATCGGCTGCTTGATGACGATGTAGCGCTTGGTGTTGTCGGTGGTGGGGATGGTGCTGCCATCCACCCGCTTGGCTTCCTCGGCAAACCACTCGATGAAGCTGGCGCCGTAAACCACCTCACCACGCGCCTCGGCCAGCGGTTTGCCTTGCTCGGCGGTCATGATGCGGGCCAAGTCATCGGCGTGCTGCAGGATCAGGGCGTACCACTTCATCAGGATGGCGCCGCGCTCTTTGGCGGTCTTGCTGCGCCACGGGCCAAAGGCTTTTTCAGCCGCCATGATGGCGTTGTGGCAGTCCACCGGCCCTAAGTTGGCCACGTCGGCCAGGGGGCTGCCGGTGGCGGGGTCAAGCACCTCAAACCGGCTGTGGCCGGCAGCGCCCATGGCCACCCATTCACCGTTGATCAGGGCGTCGGTCTTGAGCAGGCTGCTATCTGCCAGGGTGGCCAGCGGGGAGGTGGTGGTGTCCATGGCGTGTCTCCTGAATTTGCGGTGGATTGGGCCGGTGTGATCCCAGCCAAGTTTGGGCCGGAGGTTACAGCCAGTCCAGCGCCAGCTTGGCCACAACGGGACAAAGGGCGCCCTTTGGCAAAACCGAATGGCGGTGGGCGGCCGCTTTGGGCAGACTGGTTGCCTTCTCAAGATTGCACCCCAACCAGGCGGCACCGCATGCAACCCAATCTTCCCGGCATCCAGGCCAGGCACCAGCAAGCGCTGGACGCCGGCCAATTCTTGATCCAGCACTGCAGCGTTTGCCAGCGCCATGTCTATTTTCCACGTGAGCTGTGCCCGCACTGCGGCGCCGCCGCGCCTGACTTTGTGGCCCCGGCCGGTGGTGGCACGCTGCAGGCGGTGAGCGTGATCAGCCGCAAGGCCGACCAGGGTGGTGACTACAACGTCTGCATGGTGCTGCTGGACGAGGGTGTCAAGCTGATGAGCCATGTGGTCGGCGTAGACGGCGTGGCGCCCAGCGCATTGCAAGTGGGCCAGCGGGTGCGCGCCCGGGTGGTGCAGCAGGCCGGCAAGGGCCTGGTGGTGTTTGACCTTGACGGGGCCGCAGCATGAGCCACACCAGCAGCACCACCTACCCACGCGACGTCAGCCAGCCCAGCGCCGGCCTCAAGGCCTTGCGCGGCGGCGCGGCCATTGCCGGTGTGGCCACCTTCGGCTGTGGTGAATCCCCCGGCTTCACCGAGATGGAATTGTTGGCGCGCGCCGCCCACGCGGCCGTGGCCGACGCTGGCCTGACCATGGCCGACATCGACGGCCTCTGCACCGCCAGCGTGCTGAGCACCATGTGGCCGATGCCGGTGATCGAATACCTGGGCCTCAACCCCACGTTTGTGGACGGCACCATGCTGGGCGGCAGCAGCTTTATTGCCCACCTGATGCCAGCTATGCTGGCCCTGGCCGCCGGCCAGTGCAACGCGGTGCTGGTGTGTTACGGCAGCACCCAGCGCAGTGGGGTGATGAACCGCAAGGCCGTGGCCGAGGCGCGCCGCCAGATGGACCCGCAGCCCTATGAAATGCCGTATGAGCCGGTGATGCCGGTGGCAGCCTACGCGCTGGCGGCGTCCGCCCACATGGCCAAATTTGGCACCACCCGGCGCCAACTGGCTGAAGTGGCGGTGGCCGCGCGCCAGTGGGCCCAGCGCAACCCCGAGGCGTTTGAGCGGGGTCCACTCAGCATTGACGATGTGCTGGCGTCCCGCATGGTGGCCTCACCGCTGACGGTGCGCGATTGCTGCCTGGTGACCGACGGCGCCGGCGCCTTTGTGCTGGTGCGCAGTGACCGCGCCCGCCACTTGCCCAAACCGCCCATCCATGTGCTGGGCACCGCCACCGCCTGCTGGCACCGGCAGATCTCGGCCATGCCCGATTTGACAGTGACGGCCGCCAGCCAAAGCGGCGCCGCTGCTTACGCCATGGCCGGCTTGTCGGCCAAAGATGTGGACGTGGCCGCGCTGTATGACGCCTTCACCATCAACACCATCCTGTTTTTGGAAGACCTGGGCTTTTGCGCCAAGGGCGAGGGCGGTGCGTTTGTCGAGGCCGGCGGCATTGCCCCGGGCGGCCGTCTGGCCGTCAACACCAACGGCGGTGGCCTGAGCTGCACCCACCCCGGCATGTACGGCATCTTTGCGCTGATCGAGGCCGTGCGCCAACTGCGCGGTGATGGCGCTGAGCGCCAAGTGGCGGGTGCGCAAATTGCGCTGGCGCATGGCAACGGCGGCACCTTGTCCAGCCAGGCCACGGCCATTTTGGGCACAGCGGCCACGCTGTGAGCGGCACCCGGCGCTGATGGCAGGCGCCGGGTTGTTGGGCGTCTGTACACCGAGGAGCGCACCGACCAGCGCAGCAACCGGCACACAGATCAGCGCGCCGTGTCCACCACCGTGCGGCCACGCACTGCGCCTGCCAGCAGGCGCGGAGCGTAGGCAATGGCTTCGCTGAGGCCGATTTCGCTGGCCAGGCTGTCCAGCAGCGCGGCGGGCAGGTGGCGGGCCATCAAGGCCCATGCATCGCCGCGCTGGGTGTTGTGCACAAACACGCTGTTGATGCCGTACAGCGTGACACCGCGCAGGATGAAGGGCATCACCGTGGTGGGAAAGTCACCGCCCTGGGCCAGGCCGCAGGCCGCCACTGCGCCGTTGAACCGGGTGCTGGCACACGCATTGGCCAGGGTGTGGCTGCCCACCGTGTCCACCACGCCGGCCCAGGTTTCTTTTTGCAGCGGTTTGCCCGGTGCGCTGAGTTCAGCCCGGTCGATGATGCGGGTGGCACCCAGGTGCTTCAAATAATCCGCCTCATGCGGCCGGCCGGTGGACGCCACCACCTGGTAGCCCAGCGCGGCCAGCAGCGCCACCGCGATGGACCCCACACCACCGGCGGCGCCGGTGACCAGCACCTCACCGTCACCCGGCGCCAGGTTGTGTTTTTGCAGCGCCATCACACACAGCGCGGCGGTGAAGCCGGCGGTGCCGATGACCATGGCGCTGCGGGCATTGAACGGCGCCGGGATCTTGAGCAGCCAGGCGGCCTGCACCCGTTGGCGCTGCGTCAGGCCGCCCCAGTGGTTTTCACCCAGCCCCCAGCCGGTGGCCACCACCGCGTCGCCAGGCAGCCAGTCGGGGTGGCTGCTGTGGCGCACCGTGCCGGCCAGGTCAATGCCGGGCACCAGCGGCCAACTGCGCACCACCGCGCCCTTGCCGGTGATGGCCAGCGCGTCTTTGAAGTTGAGGGTGGAGTGCGATACGTCCACCGTCACCTGCCGGCTGCTGGCGTCTGGCAATTGGCTGTCGTCCAGCGTGGCCAGCTCGGCATGGGTGGATTTGTCGGCGTTCTGCGTCAGCAGGATGGCTTTGAACATGGGGGTCACCTTGGGGGGAACAAAGAATTTGGTCATTGGAAAAGCCGCTTGCGCCGGCTCAGCTGCGGCGCTGCGCCCAGCCTTGGATGATGGCATGCAGCCGGTCCAGCCCGTCGGTCAACGCGGCCGGGCCGGGCTGCAGGATCAGTGGCGACTTGACCTCATGCAGCTCACCGTTGCGCACCGCCGGCACATCGGCCCAGCCAGGCCGCGCGGCCACCGTGGTGGGCTGGAATTTTTTGCCACACCAACTGCCGATGATGATGTCGGGCGCGGCGGCCACCACGTCCAGCGGGTCGGCCACGATGCGGTCACGGCCCAGCGAGGCCAGCGCGCGCTGCGGAAAGATGTCGTCACCACCGGCCACGCCCACCAGCTCACTGACCCAGCGGATGGCGCTGATTTGCGGGCTGTCCCACTCTTCAAAATAGACCCGCGGCCGCCGCTGCAACAAGGCGGCCGACTGGCGCACCTGCGCAACATGGGCGGCCAGTTGATCGGCATAAACCGCAGCCGCAGCGGCCTGGCCCACCAGCGCGCCCAGCCGCCGCACATAGCCCAGGATGCCCGCCACCGAGCGGTGGTTGCTGATCCACACCTCCACCCCGGCCTTGATCAGCGTGGCGGCAATGTCGGCCTGCATGTCCGAGAAACCAACCGCCAAGTCGGGCTGCAGCGCCAGGATCTTGTCCACCTTGGCGCTGGTGAAGGCGCTGACACGGGGTTTCTCGTGCCGCGCCTGCGGCGGCCGCACGGTGTAACCCGAGATGCCGACGATGCGGTGCTGTTGGCCCAGGGCGTACAACACCTCGGTGGGCTCTTCGGTCAGGCAGACGATGCGCTGGGGCAAGGCGTCGCCCACCGTGTGGTGGGCGACGTCAGGCCGGGCGGCATCGGGCAAGGCGGCATCAGGCACGGGGACATCAGGCACGGGGACATCAGGCAGAGTGGACAGCATGGCGCCGATTGTGGCTGCGCACCACAGCCTGCGCGCTGGCCGCAGTGCGCAGGTGTCCTCTACGATGCAAGACCGCCTTGCATACCCAACCAAGCCGATGACGCCAGCCCACCTGCCGCCGCCTGATCTGCCCAGCAACAGCGATTGGCAGCGCTTTTTGTTTGACCAGGCGCCTGACGCGGTGTTTGCGCTCACCCGCCAGGGCCATCTGGCGCATGCCAACACCCGCTTTGCCGTCTTGCTGGGCTGCCCCGCGCCGGCGGCTTTGCCACAAGCGCTTTGGGACTGGGACCTGGACCACCCCCAGGCACTGGCGCTGGCTTTGCTGGCGCCCACCACGCCGGCGTTGTGCATTTTCCAGTCCCGCTGGCAGCGGGCCGACGGCACGCTGCTGCAAATGGAAACCCGCCTGCAGCGCGGCCAGACGGATGGCCAGACGGATGGCCAAATTGGCGGCCAACCCCAGCACAGCGCACAAACCAGCACTCTGGTGTTTTGCTGCAGCCGCGATATCACCGCCCAGCACCATGCCCACCAAGCCTTGCGCGCCAGTGAGCTGCGGCTGTCATTGGCACTGGCGGCCAGCCACATGGGTGTGTGGGAGTGGGACGTGCAGCACAGCACACTGCTGTGCAGTGTGGAGGTGTTCCAGATGTTGGGCCGCCCGGTGCCGCAGCCGCAACACGGCCTGATGCCGTTTGGCAAGGTCACGGCGTATGTGCAGCCGGCTGACCTGCAATTGCTCACCCAAGCCATGCGCAGCGCGATGGCCGGGCAACGCCGGTTCACGCTAGAGCTGCGCTGCCGGCGCACCGACGGCAGCGCCGTCTGGCTGCAAGACCAGGCCCAGGTGGACTGTGACGCCCAAGGCAGGCCGGTGCGCATGATCGGCACCCTGCAGGATGTGACCGCGCGCAAACAGGCCGAAGGCGCACTGCGTGCCAGCCAGGCGCGGGCCCAGGCCACCTTTGACAACTCTGCGGTGGGCATTGCCGAGAACGCGCTGACAGGGCCCTGGCTGCGCATCAACCCGCGGTTGTGCCAGATCACCGGCTACGACCATGACACGCTGATGGCGCTGGACTACCGTGCGCTGACCCACCCCGACGACCTGTCAAGCGACTGGACCAAACTGCGCCAGGTGCTGGACGGCAAGCTGCCCGCCGTGACCATCGAGACGCGCTACATCCGGCGCGACCGGAGCATCATCTGGGTGGCCCGCACCACGTCAGTGGTGCTCGATGCCAGCGGCGCGCCGCAGTACTACGTGTCGGTGATTGAAGACATCACCGAACGCAAGCGCTTCCAGGCCGAGCTGGCGCAGCACCGGCAGCGGCTGGAATCCGCCGTGGCCGAGCGCACCGGCGAGTTGCGCAAGGCCTTGCGGGCCCAGGTGGCCAGCGAACATTTTTTGCGCTCCATCGCCGATAACATCCCCGACATGGTGGGCTACTGGGACGCCCAGCGGGTGCTGCGCTTTGCCAACCGCGCCTACCGCGACTGGTTTGGCAACGGCCGCAATGTGCAAGGCATGACCCGCAGCGCGCTGCTGAACGATCCCGATAGCGACGTCGGTGAAATGGCCTTTGCTGCGGCCATGGCGGGCGAGGCACAGCACTTTGAATACCCGTTGGTCAATGCCGCTGGTGAGGTGCGCTACGCCTGGATTCACTACATGCCTGACTTGCAAACCCAGGGCGTGGCTGGTGTGTTTGTGTTGGTGTCCAACATCTCCGACATCAAACAAGCCGAGCTGCGCCTGCAGGCCCTGAACGACGAGCTGACCGTGGCGCGTGACCGCGCAGAAGCCGCCAACCGGGCCAAAAGCGCGTTTCTGGCCAACATCAGCCACGAGATCCGCACCCCGATGAACGCCATCATCGGCCTGACCCACCTGATGCGGCGCGACATCCAAGACCCACTGGCCGCTGGCCGGCTGGCCAAGGTGTCCAACGCGGCCCAGCACCTGCTGGAGGTCATCAACGATGTGCTGGACCTCAGCAAGATCGAAAGCGGCAAGCTGGAGCTGGTGCGGGTGGACTTTCCGCTGGACGCAGTGCTGCGCAGGGCCTGCACGCTGGTGGCTGACCGGGCGGCCGACAAAGGCCTGGCGCTGGTATTGCAGGCCGATGGGGTACCGGCCTGGCTGCGGGGTGACGCCACGCGGGTGTCGCAAGCCGTGCTCAACCTGCTGGGCAATGCCATCAAGTTCACCGACTGCGGCCGTATCGATCTGGCTTGCAGCGTGCTGACCCGCAAAGAGCACAGCGTGTGCCTGCGCTTCTCGGTGCGTGACAGCGGTGTGGGCGTGCCGCCCGACAAACTGGCCAGCCTGTTCAATGCGTTTGAGCAGGCCGATGTGTCCACCACCCGGCGCCACGGCGGCACCGGGTTAGGCCTGGCCATCACCCACCGCCTGGCCCAGATGATGGGCGGCGAGGTGGGCGCCGACAGCGTGCAAGGGCAGGGCAGTTGTTTCTGGTTTACCGGCTGGTTTGCGCTGTCACCGCAGGCTGTGCTGCCAGATAACGAACATGACCAACATGACCGGCATGACCAAGACGACGAGGCCAGCGCCATTTTTAACCTGCCCAGCCTGGCCTTGGCGCATGACCACGAGACCCAGCTGCGGCAACACCATGCCGGCGCCTGGGTGCTGCTGGTGGAGGACAACCAGATCAACCAGGAGGTGGCGGTGGCCTTGCTGCAAGCCGCCAGCCTGCAAGTGGACGTGGCCAACAACGGGCTGGAGGCCGTGCGGCTGGCCGGCCAGCAGGCCTACAACCTGATCCTGATGGACATGCAGATGCCGGTGATGGACGGCCTGGAGGCCACCCGCGCCATCCGCCACATGCCGGCCCATGCCCGCACCCCCATCCTGGCCATGACCGCCAACGCCTTTGGCGACGACCGCCTGGCCTGCCTGGACGCCGGCATGGACGACCACCTGGCCAAGCCGGTGGACCCAGAGCTGCTGTACGCCATGTTGGGGCTGTGGTTGACGCGGGCGGGCAGCCAACAGCCACGGACTGCGGTTGTGGTGGCTGCGGTGGGTGCCAGTGCCAGTGCCAGTGCCAGTGCTGGTGCTGGTGCTGGTGCTGGTGCTGGTGCTGGTGCTGGTGCTGGTGCTGGTGCTGGTGCTGGTGCTGGTGCGACTGCCCCAGCTTCAGCCCCAACTGCAGCCGCCGCCCCGGCCAAGACCAACCCTGCGCTGCCCCACATCCCGGGCCTGACCATGTCCCGCGCACTGCTGTATTTACCTGGCCGCGACGCGGTGTTCCACCGTGTGCTGCGGCAGTTTGCCGACCAATACAGCCCGGGCCTGCCAGCGCTCAGCACTGCGCTAGACCAGCATGACGCGGCGGCTGCGTTGCTGGTGTTGCATTCACTGCGGGGGGCCTGTGGCGCCATTGGGGCCTGCGTGCTGTCCGACCAAGTGTTGGCACTGGAGACGGTGCTGGGCCACGGCAGCAGCAGCGCCGCAGCACCGCCCAAGGCCCTGCAACTGGCCCAGCCCGGCGCTGTGCAGGCCGTAGCTGTGCAGGCCGCCGCAGTACAGGTCGCCGCAGTACATGTCGGATTGAGCCGGTTGACCGGCCACATTGCCCAGTATTTGCAGCAAACCCAGGCGGACAGCGCTGCGGCGCAGTAGCGCCACAGCAGGCCGTCAATACCGGTACACACCGCGGCCGGTTTTGCGGCCCAACCAGCCGGCGGCCACCATCTCCCGCAGCAGCGGGCAAGGCCGGTATTTGCTGTCGCTGTACTGGTCGACAAACACCTGCAGTACCGCCAGACACACGTCCAGGCCAATCATGTCGGCCAGGGCCAGCGGGCCGATGGGCTGGTTGCAGCCCAGCTTCATGCCGGCGTCAATGTCTTCTGCCGTGGCCAGACCCTCGGCCAGCACAAAAAACGCCTCGTTGATCATCGGGATCAAGATGCGATTGACCACAAAACCGGGCGCGTTTTTCACCGTGATCGGGGTTTTGCCCAGGCGCAGCGCCATGCCCTGCACCGCGTCGTGGGTGGCATCACTGGTCTGCAGGCCGCGGATGATTTCCACCAGCGCCATCATCGGCACCGGGTTGAAAAAATGCATGCCGATGAAGCGCTCAGGCCGCTGGGTGGAAGCGGCCAACTGGGTGATCGAGATGCTGCTGGTGTTGGTGGCCACCAGCGTCTCGGCCGGCAACAAGGCATCGAGCTGCGCCAGGATCTTGCGCTTCAGGCCTTCGTGTTCGGTCGCCGCCTCAATCACCAATTGCGCCGGCAGCAGCGCGGCGTAATCGGTGCTGGTGCTGATGCGGGTCAGTGCGGCGTCGCGCTGGTCGGGGCTGAGTTTGTCTTTCTTGACCAGCCGGTCCAGGCTGCTGGTGATCGCCGCCAAACCGCGCGCCACGGCAGCCGCGTCAATGTCGATCATCACCACGTTCAGGCCGCTGGTGGTGCAGGCCTGGGCAATGCCGTTGCCCATGGTGCCGGCGCCGATCACGCCGATGGTTTGAATGTGCATTGCGGAAGTCCGGGTTGATTGCTGCAGCCCAGCAGCTTAACTGGGCGGCGCCCGGCTGGGCCGCGCCGCCGCCCGGCTTGTGGCCAATCAGCAGCGCTCAAACACCGCTGCAATGCCCTGGCCACCACCAATGCACATGGTCACCAGCGCGTAGCGCCCACCGGTGCGCTGCAGCTCATAAATCGCCTTGGTGGTGATGATGGCGCCGGTGGCGCCCACCGGGTGGCCCAGCGAGATGCCCGAGCCGCTCACGTTGACCTTGGCCGGGTCCAGGTCCAGCTCCTTGCTGACAGCACAGGCCTGGGCGGCAAAGGCCTCATTGGCCTCGATCACGTCCAGGTCACTGATCTTCAAGCCCACCCGCTTGAGCACTGCCCGCGTGGCCGACACCGGGCCAATGCCCATGATGGTGGGCTCGACCCCGGTGTGGGTATAACCCACCAAGCGAGCGAGCGGTTTCAGGCCACCGCGCTTGACGGCATCCCCGCTGGCCAGCACCACCGCAGCGGCGCCGTCATTCACACCCGACGCATTGCCCGCCGTCACCAGGCCGTCTTTCTTGAACGCTGCGCGCATCTTGGCCAGTGTCTCCAGCGTGGTGTCGGCCTTCACATGCTCGTCGGTGACGAATTGGGTGACTCCTTTGCGGGTGACGATGTCCACAGGCACGATCTGCTCGGTGAACCGCCCGGCAGCTATTGCCGCAGCAGCGCGTTGATGGCTTAACACCGCCAGCGCGTCCATCTGCTCGCGTGTGATGTTGAACTGCGCCGCCACGTTCTCGGCGGTGATGCCCATGTGGATTTTGTGGAAGGGGTCATGCAGGATGCCGACCATGTAGTCCAGCAATTGCGTCTCGCCCATCCTGGCGCCCCAGCGTGCAGCGGGCATGAAGTAAATGCCGCGCGACATCGACTCAGCCCCCGCGCCAATGGCCAGCTCACAGTCCCCCAGCATCACCGCTTGTGACGCTGAAATGATGGCCTGCAGGCCTGAGCCACACAGCCGGTTGACGTTGAACGCCGGAGTCTCTTTGGACACACCGGCGTTGACTGAGGCCACCCGGCCCAGGTAGGCATCACGTGCTTCGGTGGGGATGACCGTGCCCATGGCCACATGGCCGATCAAGGCCGCGTCCACGCCGCTGCGGGCGATGGCCGCCTTGATGGCGGTGGTGGCCAGATCAATCGGTGGCGTGTCTTTCAACGTGCCGCCAAAGGTGCCGATGGCGGTGCGGGCGGCGCTGACAACAAAGACATCACGGGGGCTGGACATGGTGGGTCTCCTGAACGGTTTGGGTGAATGGGGCTGGGGCAGTGACAGCTTAGACCTACTGCTTTGCAGCCGGCTGACAGCACAGCGCAACGCCAATGTTGCCTTGCAGCGCCCAGGCACACCACGTCACGAAGGCGACCGGGCCGCCGCTGGCGCAATGCTTGAATCGCCACGCTCTGCACCAACAGCCGCCACCCGACCAGGAGACACCCACTATGTTCGCTGAACCCTCTGCCCGCACCCAGGCCCTGCTTGACAAGATGAACGCGTTTTTTGACGCGCACATTTACCCCAACGAAAAGCGCCACCATGAAGAGCTGGCCGCCCGCCGCAAGCTGGGCACCGAATGGCAGCCCTCGTCCATCGTCGAAGAGCTCAAGCCCCTGGCCCGCGCCGCCGGCCTGTGGAATATGTTTTTGCCGCACAGTGAGCGTGCGCCCACCGGCCTGAACAATCTTGACTATTCGCCACTGTGTGAGGTGATGGGCCGCGTCAGCTGGTCGGGTGAGGTGTTCAATTGCTCGGCGCCCGACACCGGCAACATGGAAACCATCGAGCGCTATGGCAGCGCCGCGCAAAAAGACAAATGGCTGGAGCCGCTGCTGGCCGGTCACATCCGCTCGGCCTTCTTGATGACCGAGCCGGCCGTGGCCAGCAGTGACGCCACCAACATCCAGTGCAGCATCCGCCGCGAGGGGGATGAATACGTCATCAACGGCACCAAGTGGTTCTCGTCCGGCGCTGGCGTGCCCACTTGCGCCATCTTCATCGTGATGGGCAAAACCGACCCCGACGCCGCCCGCCACGCCCAGCAATCGATGGTGCTGGTGCCGCGCGACACCAAGGGCGTGACCGTGTTGCGCCATTTGAGCGTGTTTGGCTACGACGACGCACCGCACGGCCACATGGAGGTGGTGATGGACAACGTGCGGGTGCCGGTGGCCAACATCCTGCTGGGCGAGGGGCGC